>PKYI01000176.1 GCA_003133645.1 Acidobacteriota bacterium
GTCGGCCGCCACCCGCTCGCGATGCGGCGGGGCGAGCTGGCCGCGCGCGGCGTTCTCTCCGCCGCCGAGCTCGCCCGCGCCCGCGACGGAGCGCTCGTGCGCGTCGGCGGCGCGGTCATCGTCCGCCAGCGCCCGTACACCGCAGGAGGGATGTGCTTCATAACGCTCGAGGACGAGAGCGGCTTCGCCAACATCGCCGTGACCCCCGCCGCCTTCGAGCTGCAGCGCGCCGTGATCACGGGCAGCGCGCTGCTCGTGGTCGAGGGCCGCGCCCAGGCGCGCGACGGCGTCGTCACCGTGCTCGCTGGCCGCTGCGCGCCGCTGTTCGCCGAGGCCCCCGTGCCGCCGTCGCGGGACTTCCACTGAGAGGCCAGGCACCGGGCACAGAAGAAGCGTGGTCCGTGGTCAGTGATGAAAGGACGACAACCGCGTAGCGCCGTAGCGGCCGCCCGCTGGGCGGCCGGCCGTTCGGTCCGAGACGGACAGCTGCAGGTTCACGACGGCGACGACCTGGATCCCCGCGGTCGCGGGGATGACGCACCGGGGCCCAGGACGCAGCGGCGGGCGCGCCTGGCGCAGCACCCCGAGGAATGGGTACGATGGCGCCGCGGTTGCGACTGGAAGCGCCGAGCGCATCCGGCGCACCGGCGAGGAGGCGAGACCCATGCACGACGAGCACGCCCACGAGCGCCGCTTCAGCGGCAACGCCGACCGCCTGCGGTCCCCGGAGCGGATGGCGCGCCTCGATGTCGAGCGCGTCGTCGCGCTGGCCACCGAGGGCCTTCACGTCAAGAACGCGCCCGACGTCGGGACCGGCACGGGTGTGTTCGCCCAGGCGTTCGCGGGCCTCGGCATCGCCGTCACCGGCATCGACGTCAACCCGAGCCTGATCGCGCTCGCCCGCGACCTCGTCCCGGCGGCCGCCTTCCGCGAGGGGACCGCCGAGTCGCTGCCGGTCCCGGACCGCTCGTTCGACCTGGTGTTCCTCGGCCTCGTCCTGCACGAGACCGACGACGCGGTCGCCGCGCTGCGCGAGGCGCGCCGGGTCGCTCGACAGAGGGTCACCGTCCTCGAGTGGCCGTACATCGAGGAGGAGCAGGGGCCGCCGCTGTGGCACCGCCTCGACGGCGACGCCGTCCGCACGCACGCGACGGCGGCCGGTTTCGCGGGCGTAGAGGCGTTGAAGCTCGACCACGTAGACCTCTACCGCTTGGCGCTGTAGCCCAGGCTCCGCGCACACGGGTTCCACACATTCGACGCCGGAGGTCCCTCTCATGTGGGGCGCGCCCGCCGGGCGCGCGGTCGTTGTCTTTGTTGGTCGCTGGTGTCGAAGGCCAAGAGGCCACCAGCCGGCCCGCCCAGCTCGGCGCGGGCGCAGGCGTGAGACACTGACAAGAGGAGGCGACCCATGTACTGTCCCAACCCGGAGTGCCTCGACTTTTCGGAGGACGGCGTCCACGGCGAGTACGTCGACACCGTCTCGGTGTGCCCGAAGTGTGGCACGCGCCTTCTCGCCGGGCCGCCGCCGGACGAACCGAGCGGGGGAGCGAAGGAGACGGGTGGGAGCGCGGCTGGCCGCGAGGACGACCCGGCCGTCGAGGTGGCGTCGTTCGGTTCCCGCCAGGACGCCGAACTCGCGGCGTCGTACCTCGTCGCCCGGGGGATCGAGGCGGTGGTGCTTGCCGACGACGCCGGCGGCGAGTTCGCGGGGGTCGGCTCGGTGGCAGGCGTGCGCGTGCTCGTGCCCACGTCGCGGGTCGGGGAGGCGCTGGCGCTGCTGGACGAGGCCGACCAGCAGGGAGGGGAGAGATGAAGGACCAAGCCATCGCAATGGGGCCGAAGAAGCGGATCGCGCTCGTCGCCCACGACAACAAGAAGCAGGCGCTGCTGGAGTGGGCGAAGTTCAACCGTGTCCTGCTCGCCGGTCACAAGTTGTTCGCGACCGGCACCACCGGCACGCTTCTCGAGCGCGAACTGGAAATGCCGGTCGCCAAGCTGCAGAGCGGCCCCCTCGGCGGCGACCTGCAGATCGGGGCGAAGATCGCGGAGGGCGCCGTCGACTTCATGATCTTCTTCTGGGACCCGCTCGAGCCGCAGCCGCACGACCCGGACGTCAAGGCACTGCTGCGCATCGCGGTGGTGTGGAACATCCCGGTCGCATGCAACCGCGCCTCGGCCGACTTCATGATCTCGTCCCCGCTCATGGACGAGGAGTACGACCGCCTGCTCCCGGACTACGACGGCTACCGCAACCGCTTCGGCGCGCTGCTGGAAACCTGACCGCGGTATGATCCCTCGCGGGGGGGTGCGGACCGCGGCTCGCGCCGCCCGCGAGGGGTCCACCGCCGCATCCCGTAGGTTGCTGTAGCGGAGCGCAGGGGAGTTGCCGATGAAGAACCGACGTCCGTACGTGCTGTTCGCCGTCTCCTGTCTATTCGCGGGACCGTTGCTGGCCCAGGCAAGCCCGGCCTCCGAGAAGGCGTGCGCGCTGCTGCAGCCCGCGGAGATCGAGGCGGTGGTCGGCGCGAAGCTCGACCGCCCCCTGGCCGGGATGGAGGTGCCGGTCAAGAAGGACGCGGCGCACCCCGGCGGGGAGACGCTGTGGACCTGCCAGGGGCGGGCGGGGACCCGCTCCGTGATGGTGTTCTGGGGCACGGAGCCTGCGACCCCCGGCGGGAAGGCCCGGGCTGAGGCTAGGATCAAGGCCCCGCAGGGAAGGCTAAGAGGGATGGGTTACACGATCAGGGAGAGCACGCTGGGCGCCACGACGTGCTGGACGATGACCCCGCCCACCGGCCACGGCGATGAGCCCGTCGCGTTCGGGACCACCTGCGCTGGCGTCAAGGGCCGCTCGTTCTACTCGGTGTCGGTGTCCTCGACCGGCGCCGGCGACCTGCTCGACGTCGAGAAGGTGAAGCTCCTGGCCGACAAGGCCGCGGCGCGCCTGCCGTAGCGGCGCCGCCGCGCGCGGCCGCGCCGGCCGCCGGTGCCCGGGATCGGCGACGGGCATACAATTGCTGAGACGACGCCCAATGCACGGACCATGAATCGACAGGTCAAGACTGTTCAATATGTTGGCGATCGATCCACCGGCGGGAGCGCGCTCGGAGTATGCCGGCCGGTGACGCGGAGGGGGTGCAACGCCCCTTGACGCCGCCCGCGCGCGGTCCGAGATTGGAACCACCGTTCACGCCAGTTCGGGAAGGGAGACGCGCATGGACCGCCCGATCGGCGTGAAGATCGCCCAGATGCTCCAACCGACAACCGATGCACCGAAGCCCCGGCTGCTCGACCGCGTGCGCGCCGCGCTGCGCGCACGGCACTACAGCCCGCGCACCGAGGAGGCGTACGTCGGCTGGATCCGCCGCTTCATCCTCTTCAACGGCAAACGACACCCGCGGGAGATGGGCGACGTCGAGATCAACGCGTTCCTCTCGCACCTCGCCGTCGGACATCATGTCGCCGCCTCCACCCAGAACCAGGCGCTCGCGGGGCTGCTGTTCCTCTACCGGGAGGTGCTGGGTCTCGAGGTCCCCTGGCTGGATTGCCTCGTCCGTGCGCGCAAGCCCGCTCGGTTGCCCGTCGTCCTCAGCCGGGACGAGGTGAGGCGGCTCCTGGGAGGCGTGCGTGGGACGCCGAACCTCGTCTGCCGTTTGCTTTACGGGACAGGCATGCGACTGCTCGAAGGGCTGCAGCTTCGCGTCAAGGACGTGGACTTCGAGCGCAACGAGATCATCGTCCGGGAGGGCAAGGGCGGCAAGGACCGGCACACCATGCTCCCCACTTCGCTGCGGGCGCGCCTCGAGGAGCACCTCGCCAAGGTCCACGCGCTCCATGTCGCGGACCTTGCGGCGGGGGCGGGAAGTGTGCGACTCCCGGGCGCGCTCGCGGTCAAGTACCCGAACGCGGGACGGGAATGGCCCTGGCAGTGGGTGTTCCCGGCCACGACCGTGTGGAAGGACGAGGCCACCGGTGCCCTCATGCGCCACCACCTGCACGAGAGCGCGGTCCAGAAGGCCGTGCGCGCAGCCGCCATGCAGGCCGGCCTGACCAAGCCGGTCGGCTGCCACACGCTGCGGCACTCGTTCGCGACCCACCTGCTGGAGGACGGCTACGACATCCGGACGATCCAGGAGCTCCTGGGACACAAGGACGTCTCGACCACCATGATCTACACCCACGTGCTGAACAAGGTCGGCGGACGAGGCGTCCGGAGTCCGGTCGATGGCCTGTGAGCGATGCGGCGGGAAAGGGCAACGTTCCGCGGCCGGCAAGATGGGGGCCATAGGATAGAGAGTCGAACCTCACCCTGTGGACGGATTAGGCGGCCTCCGACGCGGCCTAATCCCGGACAGCGTCACAACCCGGAGAGAGGCGCATAATGAGTCCTACCAGGAGGTTCATAGGCCGAATGAGCGCTAACGGAAAACGCAACCCAAGCCCCCGCCGCTCGGTTTGCCCATTTCCAATAGTCCGTCTAAGTTGCGTTAGGCTTCCCTACGAGCGCGGTTTGAGATGAGAGACGGCAAGACCACATCCGAGGGATGGTTCAAACGGGTGAGCCAGCAGTATGCGCCCTACGCAGTCCCGGTGCTTCTGTGCTGCTTAGTCCTGTTCGATTGGGTTTGGCCGCTGCAGGGAGGCCCCGCGGCCATTGAGGGGCACCATGCGGGCCAGCTTCGGTTGTGCGTTGGCTTCACCGTAAGCTGGAGCGATAACGGGCTGGAGGCGGACCGTTTCTATGTACTCGTTCCCTATAGCCTCAGGAGTCTCCGCGCTGCGGTCCTCGAGTATTCGTCGCGATCTGGCCTAAGCTACGGCGAGTCGCGACTTGTGTTGGTCGGGTTTGCCGCTATCTATGCCGTGGCTTTCCTCGGATTGGCGCGGCACCTGGAGAGGCGGAGGCGTGAGCGGGAAGCCGGAAGTGGGGAAGCCTAACATGCCGTTGCAGCCGCCCACTCGGCTGTCACGCCGCGTGCGGGCGCACGCGTCGCGCCAGCCGGCGGGCGGCTGAACGGCAGCGTTAGGTGGCCGGTGGCGAGA
>PKYI01000175.1 GCA_003133645.1 Acidobacteriota bacterium
GTTGCGGAGCAGCACCGGCTTCCCCTCGGCCAGCACCACCAGCGCGAGCGAGAGGTCCTCGACCGCTGCGAGCAGGATCGGGGTGGCGGACGGCGGCAGGAGCGCGGTGAGGGCCAGCGCCGCCGGCTCGATCCGCCCCAGGTGGATGCCCGACGCCGCGAACGTCTCCTCCACCGCTGCGAGCGGCCGGTCGAGGGCGAGCACCACCAGCATCCGCCCATGGCTCCCGCCGGGAATGTAGTCGAGGCGCACGTCCTCCGGCCGGCAGGGGAGGAGCTTCTTCAGGCGCCAGCGCACAACGTCATCGGCTTCGTCGCGCTGGCGCGGCAGCTCTTCCGCGTCGATCACGACGCTGCGGACCCAGGCGTTGGGCGCCACGAAGCTCGCGTCCTTTGGCGCCTTCTCGATCTGCCGCACGAGCGCGGCGAGCGCCGCCGCGAGTGCCTGGCGGTCGACCTGGAGCAGGCCCACGGGCCCGAGCCTGAACCAGTCTCGCTCCAGCGGGGCGCGCTCGATACGCGCCAGCGCGTCCCGCCGGCCGCCGAGCCGGCCGTACAGGAGCTGGCCCTCGGCCGCCGTGAAGGCGTGCACGGGAGGAGGAGTCCGGAGCAGTTCGAGAATTTTCATTCGACGAACGTCACCTTGTTGACTTCCTTGAGCGTCGTCACGCCGGCGAACACGCGCTCGAGCGCCGACTCGCGCAGGAACTTCATCCCCTCCGCCCTCGCGGCCCGCTTGATCTCCGCGGCGGGGCGCTTCTCCAGGATCAGGGCCCGGATGTTGTCGGAAAGGTCCATGAGCTCGGAGATCGCACTGCGGCCGAGGAAGCCGGTCCCGTTGCACTCGATACACCCGGCGCCCGCGTAGAACGTGACCCCACGGACCGCCTCGGCGGAAAGTCCCGACTCCTCCAGTTGCTGCAGGGAGACCTTGGCTTCGCGCCGGCAGTGCGGGCAGATGCGGCGCACCAGCCGCTGCGCGAGCACGCAGTTGAGCGCCGAGACGAAGTTGTAGAGGTCCACGTTCATGTTGAGGAAACGCCCGAGCACGTCGACGACGTTGTTCGCGTGTACCGTCGTGAAGACCAGGTGGCCTGTGAGCGCCGACTGCACGGCGATCTGCGCCGTCTCCTCGTCGCGGATCTCGCCCACCATGATCTTGTCCGGGTCGTGGCGCAGGATCGACCGCAGGCCGCGTGCGAACGTCAGCCCCTTCTTCTCGTTGACCGGGATCTGCGTGACCCCGGGGAGCTGGTACTCGACCGGGTCCTCGATCGTGATGATCTTGTCCTCGACCGACACGATCTCCGACAGGCAGGCGTACAGCGTCGTCGTCTTCCCCGAGCCGGTCGGCCCGGTCACCAGTACCATCCCGTACGGCTCCCTGATGAACTTGCGGAGCTTCCGCTTGGTGTCCTCGTCGAACCCGACGACATCGAGGTTCAGCGTGCGGAACTCCTTGTTGGCCGATTCCTTGTCGAGGATGCGGATGACGCAGTCCTCGCCGTGGACCGTGGGCATGATCGAGACGCGGAAGTCGATCGTGCGGCCCTTCAGGCGCAGCTTGAAGCGCCCGTCCTGGGGGATGCGCTTCTCCGCGATGTCGAGCTCGGACATCACTTTGATGCGCGAGATGATCGTCGAGTGGTAGCGCTTGTCGATCGGCTCCATCGCCTGGTAGAGGACGCCGTCGACGCGGTACTTGACGATCACCTCGTTCTCGCGGGTCTCGACGTGGATGTCGGAGGCGCGCCGCTGGATGGCGTTGAAAACGATCGTGTCCACGAGCTTGATGATCGGCGAGGCGTCGGCGGTGATCGACTCGATGGAGAGCGCCTCCTCGCCGTTCTCCTTCTCCTGGACGAGCTGGATCTTGAAGTCCTCCGTGGCCTCGTCGAGGACGCGCTGCGTGGACTCGGACTTCTCGAGGATCTCCGCGATCTTCCCCGCCGGCCCCACCTTGACCTCGACCGGGCCGCCGATGGCGAGCTCGACTTCGTCCACCGCGAGCACGTTGGACGGGTCGGCCATCGCCACCACCACCACGTCCCCCTGGCGCTCGAGCGGCACGAACTGGTAGCGGACCATGACGTCGACCGGGATCTGGCGGAACAGCTCGGGGTCGCCGCGGAACCCGGAGAGGTCGTCGAACGGGACGCCGGCGCGCTCGGCCAGCTCGGCCGCGCGCTTGCGGTCCTCCTCGTCGCGCGGGAGCCCGCGCAGGTACTTCTGGCTCACGGTGCCGATATCTTCTGCCATCGCCTGCCTCACTGCGCCTTCGACATCAACGTGAACATCGGGTAGTACACCGACAGCAGCAGCGTCGCGACCACGCCCCCCATGATCACGAGCACCGCCGGCTCGATGAGGGAAACCACCTGGGCGAGACGGACCTCAATAGTCTCGTCGTAGAACTGGCTGACGTTCTCCAGCATACCCTCAAGCGCGCCGGTTGCTTCCCCGACCTGCACCATCGCGATGGAAAGCTCCGGGAAGAGACCGGTGGCATCGAGCGAAGACCACAGCGGCTGTCCCTCGCGCACCCGCCCGGCCACCCGTACCAGTGGTGCGCTGAGCGCCCGGTTCGTCACCGTCGCGCTCGCGATCTCGAGCGAGTTCACGAGGGGCGTGCCGCCCGCGATCAGCGTCCCCAGCGAGCGCACGAACTGAGACAGGCCAAACAGGTGGAAGACCCGACCCACGAACGGCACCTTGAGCTTCGTGTGGTCGATCGCGATGAGTCCAGCCTCGCTGTGCAGCCAGCGCCTCGCCAGCGCGTAGGCGATCACCAGCGCCGCCACGATGTACCACACGTGCTCCTGGATGAACTTGGAACCCCCGACGATCACCCTCGTGATGAGCGGGAGGTCGGCCGAGAAGCCCAGGTAGAACGACGCGAAGCGAGGAATGACGTAGGTCACGAGCAAGACGATGAGCCCGAACGACAACGACAGCAGCACGATCGGGTAGGTCAGCGCCGACTTTACGCGCCGCCGCACCCCCTCCAGCAGCTGCTGGTGGTGGATGTAGCGGCCCAACACCCCGACCAGCTCGCCGGAGCGCTCCCCGGCCAGCACCGTGGCGCAGTAGAGCTTGGGGAAGACCCCGCCCTGGGCCGCGAACGCGTCCGAAAGCGACACGCCGCTGCGGATGTCCTCGAGCACGCGCGAGAGCACCTCGCGGAAGTAGGCGGACGCCTGTGTGCGCTGCAGGAGTTCGAGCGACTGCAGGACGGGAATTCCCGCTTTCAGCAGCGTCGCGAGCTGCTGGTTGAAGCCCAGGAAATCGAGCGAGGCGAGGCGCCTCCTGCGGCCGAAAAATGGAAGGCGCGCGGCGCCCCCCCTCTCTCTGATACGGAAGACCGTAAAGCCCTTCGTCTCCAGGTCCCGCCGCAGGGCCTCCTCGCTCACCGCCCGATGGCGCTGCTCGACCACCGCGCCCTCCGGCGTCCCCATCCGCACGGCGAACTCGCTCAAGGCTTCTCCTCCCGCTCGGCCCACAGCACCAGGAAAAGCGCCTGGTTGGCGTTCTCGGCGCGGGCGCCGCCCAGCACGGAAGGCTGCTTGACGAGCAGCGTCACGGTGGCGCGCATGAGCGGGCGCAGGACCTCGGCGTTGTCCGCACCGCGGTCGCGCCGCGAGAGCTGGAGCTGCGCGAGCTGAACGCGGTCCGGGTCCTGCGGGACGCCCCGCACGGTGAACCGCAGGTGGTAGCGCTCGCCGGCGGCCACCTCCACGACGCTGCCGTCGGAGGCCGTCACCTGCAGCGTCGCGACCTCCTGGTAGTTCGTGAAGTGGAACAGCTCCTTGAGCTCCGAACCGATCCCCTCGATGAGCGGCGCCGGTTTGCCCGGCGGTTGCGGGTCGGTGGTGGCCAGCAGCACCCGGACGCGCACCTTGTACGAGGCCGGGGCCACATCCCAGCTCGACAGCGCCTGGGCCACGCGCTGCAACACCTCGGGCGTGTCGCGCACCGTAATGGCGTTCAAGCTCGGCTGCAGCAGGACGCTCCCCTCGGACGAGAGCAGCGGCTCCACCAGCCCTGCGGCCTCCCGCGCCGGGCGGAAGTGGAGCTGGAAAACCCGCAGTTCCTGCTCGGCGGCGAGCACCGTGCTCGCCACCATCATCAGCAAAACAACCGCCGACCTGACCAACTACAGCTCCAGGTGCGGATCCACGATGAAGGCCACCTGGATCGCCCCACGCGACTTGGATGTCGGGGTGAGCTGGTACAGGCGCACCCCGGCGTTGTCCACCTCGACGAACGCCGGCTCCATCGTCGCCTCCGGCGCCGGCCGGCGCGCGATCGTGACCTGGGCGCGCGCCACGACCTGTCGGGCCGGCCACGCGACCTGCCTGACCACGGTCGCGCCGCCGAGCAGCGCCAGCACCACCGCCGCGGCCGCCAGCACCCGCGACCGGCGCCCCGTGAGCGTCCGCTCCAGCCGGCGCTGATGGATCTCGGCCATTACCTCGCCGACGAAGCGGTCGTCCTCCGGGCCCGGGCCTGATGCCAGCGCCATGGCCAGCTCGAGGACCGGCTCGCGCTCGGCCGCTGCCTGTCGGCACGCGGGGCAAACCGCGAGGTGCTCGCGCAGCTCCATTTCCGCCTGCCGGGGCAGGTCCATCGCCGCGAGCCGGGGCACGAGCCTGCGGGCTTCGAGGCAGTTCACCGGGCGCCTCCCGTGGGGAGGTACTCCGGGTAGCGCGCCGCAAGCTCCTTGCGCAGCGTCGCGCGCGCCTGGAACACGTGGTTGCGGACCGTCGCCTCGCTGCAGCCGAGCGCCTCGGCCACCTCCGCGGTGGCGAGGCCCTCCACCTCGCGCAGCACGAATGCCGCCCGCTGGTGCGGCGTGAGGCACGACGCCAGTTCGGCGAAGATGCGTTTCACCTCGCCCTCCGCGAGGTCGCGCGGCGCGCTCGGATCGACGGACTCACCGACCAGCCGGAGGTGGGCGGCGTGGGTGCGGTCGCGACTGTCGCGCGAGCGCAGCACGTCGATCGCGAGATTCGACGCGATCCGGTACACCCAGGTGGAGAAGGCCCACGCCGCGTCGTACTTCGCCAGGTTCTCCCAGGCGCGCACGAAGGCGAGTTGCGCGATGTCGCGGGCCTCCTCGTCGTCGCCCAGGATGCGGGCGGCGCAGCGCCGCACGCCGGCCTGGTGACGGTGTACGAGCAGCGCGAACGCGGGTTCGTCCCCGCCGCGCGCAAGCGCCGCGAGTTGCCGATCGTCGTGCTCGACGTTCACCTTTTCCCGGACCAGCAGACGCAGAACGCCCATCTCAATTCCAACCTCCGCACCGTATACGGCCGTGCCAGGCCGGCCGTTGAGTGCGCTGGAAGTATAACCTCCGGAACGGAGAACCGACCCGGCAAGGGAATCCGAGGCGGCCACGGCGCGGTCGAGGACGGTGGACGGGAAACTGAGGTTGGTGGAGCCGAACGGGATCGAACCGTCGACCTCTTGAATGCCATTCAAGCGCTCTCCCAACTGAGCTACGGCCCCACCAGGGGCTGAGAAGCTATCAAGAGCGCGGGCGGGTGTCAACTTGTCGTCGGGAAACGCTGCGATAGCAGGCCGGCCAGCGGACAAAGGCGCCGGCCGCCCAGCGGGCGGCCGCTACGGGTGTGTGCGGCGCGACACGCAAGTGCAGGGCGATGCTAGACTCGCTCGCGGAAGCGCACGGGGCCTGGTGGTCCTCGCGGTCTTCAAAACCGTTGCCCCGTGCCCTTGCGGCACGGGGGGTGGGTTCGATTCCCATGCGCTTCCGCCACCCGCCGATTTCTCCTCTGCTCCTCCGCCCCTCTGCCCCTTCGTTCCCCTGTGCTAGCATCGCCCGCGTGAGCCGCGACGCGCGTCACATCTTCGTGGGCGACCTCGCCGACACGCCTCTCCCGGAGATGCTCGCGACGATCCACCGCAATCGCGTCCCCGGCGTGCTCGAGGTCCAGCTCGGCGAGTTCTCCAAGCGCGTCTTCATCCTCGGTGGCGACATCATCTTCGCCTCCTCGGCCAACCGCGGCGAGTCGCTGGGCGACTCGTTGCTCGCCTCGGGCCGCATCACGGTGGCGCAGTACCGCGAGTCCGCCCTGCAGCTGCTCGCCAACCCCGGGAAGCGGCACGGCCAGGTGTTGGTCGAGATGGGGATGCTCAGCCAAGACGAGATGCGCGCGGCCGTGCTCGAACAGGTGCAGCGCATCGTCTGGAGCCTCTTCGACCTCGCCGAGGGCCTCGTCACCTTCGCGCTCGGCGAGGACCGCGCCGACGAGGTCTACAAGTTGCGCATCCCGACGCCGCGCGCCGTGCTGCACGGGTGCAAGACCGTGGCGGACGCCAAGCGGCTGGTCACCAGGCTGGGCGGCAAGAGCACCCTGTTCTTGCGCCGCCCCGTGCCCGAGCACCTGGCGGACTTCCAGCTCGAGGCCGCCGAGGAAGAAATGCTGAACCTGGTGGACGGGCACCGGGGGCTGTTTGAGTTGTGCGACCAGGGCCCGTTCTCGGCGGGCCTCAACGCCCGCGTGCTGTACGCGTTCAACTGCCTGGGTCTGATCAAGAAGGAGAAGGACACCCCGAGCGGGATCCGCGTCCAGGTGCCCTCGACAGACCCGGCTCCCTGATGTAGAATCTCAGTCCAGGGTGCTCAGGTTGCGCCCGGAGGAGTTCCATGCCGCTGTACGAGTACCGCTGCACGAGCTGTGGAGAGCGCATCGAGGTGCTGCAGCACTTGGGCGCGGCCCCGCTCGCGGAGTGCCCGAGCTGCGGCGGCGTCCTCGTGAAGCTGATTTCCGCGTCGGCGCTGCAGTTCAAAGGAACCGGTTGGTACGTCACCGATTACGGCCACCGGCGACGGCGAGTCGAACTCCAAGGAGGCCGGCGCCAAGCCCGAGAGCAAGGCCGAGAACAAGGCCGAGAACAAGGCCGAGAGCAAGGCCGCCGAGAAGCCGGCGGCGACTCCCGGCACGGCCGCCAAGGCGAGCTGACCCGGCTCTTCCGGCAGCGATTCGAACCACCCCGGCCGCGATGCAGCCCGCGCACGGCGTCCGGAGGCCGCAACGCCGCGGCTACGTCTTCTCCGCCTTCACGAACAGATCCTCGAGCATGCGCCGGAACCCCGCGCCCAGCTCCGGGTGGTCGAGGGCGATCTCCACCGTGGCGCGCAGGAAATCGGCCTTGTTGCCGGCGTCGAAGCGTTTGCCGGGGAAGGTGCACGCGTATACCGGCCCGGTTGCCAGCGTCCGGCGTAACCCCTCGGTGAGCTGGATCTCCCCGCCCCGGTCGGGGGGCGTCGCAGCGAGCGCCTGCAGCACGGCGGGCGTGAGCACGTACCGGCCGATGATCGCGAGGTTCGACGGCGCGTGCGCCGGGTCGGGCTTCTCGACCAGGTCGCGGACGCGCCAGACGCCGGCCGAAACCTCCTCACCGGCGATGCACCCGTAGTGGCTGATCTCGGCGGGCGAGACCTCCATCACCGCGATCACCGGCGCACCGGTCTCCAGCGCCAGTTCTGCCAGGCGGCCGATGGCGGGAGGCTGGCCGATGATGATGTCGTCCCCGAGCAGGACGGCAAACGGCTCATCCCCCAGCACGGGCGCCGCCTGGAGCACCGCGTGGCCGAGGCCGAGCGCCTCCTTCTGGCGCACCGCGACGACCTGGACCATCGCCCCCACCTGGCGCACCACATCGAGGAGGTCGCGCTTGCCGCGCTCGGCGAGGAACGTCTCGAGGCGGAGGTTGCGGTCGAAGTGGTCTTCGATCGCCGACTTTCCCTCGGCCGTGACGAAGATCGCGGTCTCGACGCCCGCGGCCACCGCCTCCTCGACCACGTACTGGACGGCGGGCTTGTCCACGATCGGCAGCAACTCCTTGGGAATCGCCTTCGAAGCGGGGAGGAAGCGGGTGCCGTACCCGGCCACCGGAAAGACCGCGCGCCGGAGGTTCATCGCTTCGGCTCCGCGACCGGGTACCCTGCAACGCCCTCGAACCGCAGCACGGAGCCGGGCTTGACCCCGCGCGCCGCGGCGAACCCCGCGTTCACCTCGAGCACGGTGCGGGCCGGTCGTGCCGGGTCGTACGAGGGGCACGGGTCGGCCCGGCACGGCGGCACGTTCGCGCGCACGTCCACCACCCGTCCTTCCTTGTCGAGCCACACGAGGTCGAGGGGGATGAAGGTGTTCTTCATCCAGAAGGCCAGCGGCGAGTCGGCGTCGAACACGAACAGCATCCCGGCGTCGGCAGGCAGGCTGTCGCGGTACATGAGCCCGAGCGCTTTTTCCTGGTCGGTGAGCGCCAGCTCGAGGTGGATTCTGGTCCCGTCGGGAACGGTGCACACGGGCGGTGCGGGCGCCACCGCCGCAGCCAACGCCAAGGCAAGAGTCAGCACGGTCTAGTCCTCCGTCGTCAGGTTGAACTTCTCGGCGTGATAGCGGAACGCCCGGTAGGTCATGCGCAACAGCCTCGCCGCGTCCTTCTGCACGCCGCCGCAGCGCTCGAGCGCCTGCCGCATCAGCTCCCGGCGCATCCCGTCGAGGTGAGCCTCGAGGTCGAGGCCGTCCTCGGGCAGTGACCGCGCGGACGCCCCCTGCGCCTCGTGCGCCTCCGCCCCGAGCAGGCTACGCGGCAGCGAGCTCACCGTGATGAGCGGCGACGGTTCCATGGCGACCGTGCGCTCGACGACGTTCTCGAGTTCGCGCACGTTCCCCGGCCAGAGCCAGTGTTCGAGGACCGACATCGCGTCACGGTGGATCAGTTTGGTCTCGGTGCCCAGGCGGGCGCACGCTCTCGCCACGAAGTGCCGCGCCAGTTCCGGGATGTCCTCACGGCGCTCCCGCAGGGGCGGGACGTGGAGGTGGATCACGTTGATCCGGTAGTAGAAGTCCTCGCGGAACAGGCCGTCCCTAATCCGGCGCTGCAGGTCCTGGTTGGTGGCGGCGAGCACGCGCACGTCGATGTCCACCTCGCGATTGTCGCCGACCGGGCGGATCCGCCTCTCCTGCAACGCCCGCAGGAGCTTGACCTGGGTATTGGCGGAGATATCGCCGATCTCGTCCAGGAACAGCGTGCCGAGGTGGGCCTCCTGCATGAGGCCCCGCTTGTCGCGGACGGCGCCGGTGAACGAGCCGCGCACGTGCCCGAACAGCTCGCTCTCCAGCAACCCTTCCGGCAGGGCGCCGCAGTTGACTGGGACGAAGAGCCTCCCGGCGCGCGGGGAGGCCGTGTGGATCGCCCGCGCGAGCAGCTCCTTGCCGGTTCCCGACTCGCCGGTGATCAGCACGGTGGCGTCGCTGCGCGCGACCTGCGGGATGCGCTCGAGCAGCGGCCGCATCGCGTGCGAGCGGCCGATGAAATCGAGCGGACCGGTTAGGACCAGCTCCGACGCAGGTCGCATCATCTGCTTCGCCACCACGAGCTTGAGCTCCTCGACGTCGAACGGCTTGGAGAGGTATTCGACGGCCCCGTCGCGCAGGGCGCTCATCGCGTACGCCGGCGTGGTGTGCGCCGTCACCACGACGAAGTGGGTGTTCGGGTTGCTGGCGTGGTAGGAGCGGACGAGGTCGAGGCCGTTGCCGTCGGGGAGGAAGATGTCGCAGATGACGAGGTCGAAGGTCGTCTGGCCGAGGAGCTGCATCGCCTCGGCGTACGTCGCCGCCTCGCTGACCGAGTAGCCCTCGCCGTCGAGGACGATCCGCAACACCTCGCGGATGTTGGGCTCGTCGTCGACGATCAGCAGCTGACCGCTCACGCCGCCTCCAGCGGGATGCGAATGGTGAACGTGGTCCCCTTGCCGGCCTGGCTGTCCACCCGGATTTCGCCACGGTGATCGCTCACGATCGAGTACACGACCGCGAGCCCGAGGCCCGTGCCCCCCTTGCGGAACGCCTTGAACGGCTGGAAGATCTCCTGGATCTGGTGGGGCTCCATGCCGACTCCCTCGTCGCACCAACGGACCACGTAGTCGTTGCCCTCGGGGGCCGCCTCCACCCGCATCGTACCACCCTGGGGCATGGCCTGAATGGCGTTGCGAGCGAGGTTGTAGAACGCTTGCCGGAGCTGCTGCGCGTCGGCGGTCACGGGTTCCGGGTGCGGCGTGATCCGCGTCTCGATCCGGTGCTTCTCGGTCACCTCCGCGGAGTTGGCGAACAGGGTCAGCGTCTCGTCCAGGATGAGGGCGATGTCGCACGGGGCGCGCTGCGGGTCCGGCGGGCGCGCAAAGCCGAGGAACGACTCGATGATCTTGGACAGGCGCCGGGACTCCTCGACGATGATGCGCGACAGCTTCCGCTCGTTCGGCCCGAGACCCGGGACTTTTCCCAGCACCTGAGCCGATCCGGAGATCGAGGCGAGCGGGTTGCGGATCTCGTGCGCGATGCCGGCCGCCATCTCGCCGACGGCCTCCATGCGCTCCCTCAGGCGCTCGCGTTTCGCCGCCTCGCGCGCCTCGCTGACGTCGCGAAAGTGCACGACGAGCCCAACGAGCGTGCCGGCGGCGTCGGTGAGCGCGGTGACGGTGCACCCGATCGGCACCTCGCCCCCGACAACCGCGCCCTCGATCCGGACCGGCGACCCAAGGGCGAGGCGGCCGAGCACGTCCGGCCAGTGGACACCCTCCAACGGCAGCAACGACGACAGGTGCTGGCCCTCGAACGGGCCGGCCTGGCGCAGGATCCGGTGCGCCGCGGGGTTGGCGAGCACGACGCGGCCCTCTACGTCCGCGGCCAGCACCCCCGAGTCGACCGAGCGCAGGACGTCGGCCGAGATGGCGAACAGCCGCGCGCTCGCCTCCCGCTCCCCCTGCAGGCGGTCCTCCGCCCGCTGCAGCGAGTGGGCGAGGTAGGAGGTGAGCAGCGCGACGACGGCGAAACCGGCGCCGGTCACCAGGATCTGAAAGGCGAGCGCCGACGGGCCGATCGGCGGGACCGCCGGGCCGAAGCGGGAGGGCTTGAGCAGGCCGAACGCGATCCCCTCCGCGAGCGCGCCGTAGAGGGCGAACGCCGCGCCCGCCACGGTGAGGGCGCCGCGTAAACCGAACATCAGCGCCCCGACCGCCAGGACGATCAGGAAGAGGAAGGCGAACGGCGAAGCCGGCCCGCCCGTCATGTAGACGAGCGTCGCGACGATGGCCAGGTCGCCGGCCAGCTGCAGCGCGCCGTGCAGCCGAGGTGGGATCCGCAGGACCCACAGCACGATCCAGATCAGGGATAGGGCATAGGTCAGGCCCGCGACGCGGGCGAGCGGCGCGATCGGCAGGATCTCGTCGGTGGTCGTCTGCACCAGCAGGGCGCCGACCAGCAACGCCGACATCGCGACGAGGCGCAGGCCGAGCAGCCACTTCGCCACCCGCTCGGTCGGGAGCGCCGAGGTTTCCAGGCCACCCGATGCGGCGGCCCGGCGGGGTGCGCCGTCGATCATCCGATCTTCGAAATCATCGAGAACATCGGCATGTACATCGCGATGACGATGCCGCCGACGACGATGCCGAGGAAGAGGATCATGACCGGCTCGATGAGCTTCATCATCCCGGCGACGGCGAGGTCGACCTCCTCCTCGTAGAACTCGGCGATTTTGGCGAGCATCGTGTCCATCGCCCCGGTGACTTCGCCCACCCCGATCATCTGGACCACCATCGGCGGGAACTGGTTGGTGGCCTTGAGCGGGTCGGCCATGTTCTTGCCCTCCTCGACCTGCTTGCGCACCTCGAGGATCGCCAGCTCGATGACCGCGTTGCCGGAGGTCCGCGCCGTGATGTCAAGCGCCTCGAGCACAGGCACGCCCGCCGAGAGCAGTGTGCCCAGGGTGCGGCAGAAACGCGCCACCGCGATCTTGCGCAAAACCTGGCCCAGGATCGGCGACTTCAGGAGCAACCTGTCAATCACGAGCCTGCCCTGCTCGGTCGCGTAGTACCGCTTCAGGGCGTAAACGCCGCCGACGACGATCCCGACGATCAGCCACCAGAAGCGGCCGACGAACTTGGACATCGCCACCACGACCCTGGTCGGCAACGGCAGCTCCGCGCCCAGCGAGACGAACAGCGACCCGAACACGGGGATGACTTTCCAGAGGATGATGTAGACGACGAGGCCCGCGATCGACAGCACCGCGATCGGGTAGATCATCGCCGATTTGACCTGGGCCTTCAGGCGCGCGTTCTTCTCGATGTAGGTCGCCAGGCGCTGCAGGATCGTGTCGAGGATGCCGCCCGCCTCGCCCGCCGCCACCATGTTCACGAACAGGTCGTCGAACGCCCCCGGGTGTTTCTTCATCGCGTTGGCGAGCGAGGAGCCCGACTCCACATCCTCGCGCACCTGCAGGATGATGCGCTGGAACGTCTTGTGATCCTGTTGCTCGCCGAGGATCTGCAGGCACTGCACCAGCGGCAGGCCGGCGTCGATCATGACCGAGAACTGGCGCGTGAAGATCGCCAGCGTCTTCTCGTCCACGCCGCCGCGCAGCTTGGGGAGGGCGATCTCCTTCCCCTTCTCCTTGACGGTGATGGGAACGATCTGCTGGCGCCGCAGCACGGCCAGCACGGCGTCCTTGCTGTCCGCCACCAGAACGCCGCCCTGGGGGCGGCCGGCGCGGTCACGGCCCTTCCATTCGAAACTCGGCATGGCCTAGCCCCTCCCATGCACCCGTGGCGCCACCCCTGGCTGCACCACGCCGGTGCCACGGTTGATCATGTCCTGAAGCTCCTCAGGGTTGGAGCTGTACGACAGAGCGGTCTGAAGCGTGATCATGCGCCGCTGGTACAGCGTTGCGAGCGACTGGTTGAACGTCTGCATCCCATGTTTGATCTGGCCGGTCTGCATCGTCGAGTAGATTTGGTGGACCTTGTCCTCGCGGATCAGGTTGCGCACCGCGGCGTTCGGGACCAGCACCTCGCAACAGAGGACGCGGCCCTTGCCGGCGGCGCGCGGCAGCAGCGCCTGGCAGATGATCCCCTCGAGCACGAACGAGAGTTGGGCGCGCACCTGCGCCTGCTGGTGCTCGGGGAAGACGTCGATGATGCGGTTGATCGTCTGCGGCGCCGAGTTCGTGTGCAGCGTCGCGAACGTCAGGTGGCCGGTCTCGGCGATCTGCAGCGCGGACTCGATCGTCTCCAGATCGCGCATCTCGCCGATCAACACGACGTCCGGGTCCTCGCGCAATGCGGAGCGCAGCGCGTTCGGGTAGGACTGGGTGTCGGCGTGCAGCTCGCGCTGGTTCACCATCGCCTTCTTGTGGGTGTGCAGGTACTCGATCGGGTCCTCGATGGTGACGATGTGGAGGGCGCTCTCGGCGTTGACCTTGTCGAGCATGGCGGCGAGCGATGTGGACTTGCCGCACCCGGTTGGCCCGGTCACGAGCACGAGCCCGCGCGGCTTCTCACACAGCGACGCCACGACAGCGGGCAGCCCGAGGTCCTTGAAACCCAGGATCTCGTACGGGATCCGCCGGAACGCTCCGGCGATCGCCCCGCGCTGGAAGAAGATGTTGGCCCGGAACCGGGCCAGCCCCTTGATCCCGAAGGAGAGGTCGAGTTCGAACGTCTCCTCGAGCCGGTGCTTCTGCGCGTCGGTGAGCACCGAGTACGCGAGGCGCTTGGTCTCCGGCGCTGTCAGCGGCGGCAGCGGCAGGCGCTCGAGGATCCCGTCCACGCGGATCACCGGAGGCGTGTTGGTCGTGATGTGCAGGTCGGTGGCGCCCTTCTCGACCATGGTCTTGAGCAGCTCGTGCAGCGTGATCGGCATGGCTCCCCCTGCTCCCTAGAGTACCGTTTCCCGCACCACCTCGTCGATGGTCGTGAGTCCCTCGCGGATCTTCTGCAGGCCCGATTGCCGGAGCGTGATCATCCCCTCTTCGATCGCCTTGCGGCGCAACTCGACCGCGGTCGCACCGGATAGGATGAGTTCGCGCATGTCCTCGGTGATGTCCATCACCTCGAAGAGGCCGAGACGCCCCTTGTAGCCGGAGTTGGTACACTTCTCGCAACCGCGCCCCTTCACGAGCTTGAGGCTGTGCGCCTCGCTCTCCGGGAACCCCACCGAGAGCAGCGCCTGGATCGGGGTCTCGACCTCCTCCTTGCAGCTCTGGCACACCCTCCGGATCAGCCGCTGGGCCGCGATCACGTTGACGGAGGTGGCGACGAGGAACGGCTCGATCCCCATGTTCATCAGGCGCGAGATGGTGGCCGGGGCGTCGTTCGTGTGCAGGGTGGAGAGCACGAGGTGGCCCGTGAGCGCCGCCTTGATCGCGATCTCGGCGGTCTCGAAATCGCGGATCTCGCCGACCAGGATGATGTTGGGGTCCTGGCGCAGGAACGAGCGCAGGGCCGCGGCGAAGTTGAGGCCGATCGCGTCCTTCATTTGAACCTGGTTGACCCCGGGGAGCTGGAACTCCACCGGGTCTTCCGCGGTAATGATGTTGGTCTCCGGCACGTTCACGCGCTGCAACGCCGAGTACAGCGTGTTGGTCTTGCCGGATCCCGTCGGACCCGTGACCAAGATCATGCCGTACGGCTTGAGGATGTTGTCCTCGAACTTCTTCAGCGAGGACTTTTCGAACCCGAGCTTGGTCATGTCCAGGCGCAGGTTCTCCTTGTCGAGCAGTCGCAACACGACCTTCTCGCCGTGCAGGGTTGGCAGCACCGAGACGCGGAAGTCGAGCTCGCGCATGCGCCCCTCGATTTTGGCCTTGAGCTTGATGCGGCCGTCCTGGGGCAGCCGCTTCTCGGCGATGTCGAGCTTGGCGAGGACCTTGAGGCGCGACGTGATGGCGGCCTGGAGGCGCTGCGGCGGGTTCATGACCTCGCGCAGCAGGCCGTCGATGCGGTAGCGGACGCGGAAGCTCTTCTCGTACGGCTCGACGTGGATATCCGAGGCTCCCCGCTTGATCGCGTCAGTGAGCATGATGTTCACAAGACGGACAACCGGGGCTTCTTGGGACTCCTCGGCAAGCTTGGCGACGTCGAGTTCTTCCTCCTCCTCCATCAGCTCGAGGGCGGCCTCGTCGACCGTCGTCAAGTCCTCCATGACCTTCTTGAGTTCCAGCTCGCGGGAGGACCCGAAGTTGCGGTCGATGCGCTCCCTGATCGCCTCCTCGGACGCGACTACCGGCTCGACCCGATACCCCGTCATGAAGGTGATCTCGTCCATGGCGAAGATGTTGGTGGGGTCGGTCATCGCCAGCGTGAGGGTGGCGCCGGTCTTGTTCACCGGGATGACGTTGTACTTGCGCGCGAGATCGACGGGGATGATCTTCGCGACGTTGGGATCGATCTCGAAGTGACGCAGATTGATCGAGGGCACACCGAACTGGTGCGAAAGGCACTCGATGATGTCGTCCTCGGTGACGTACCCGAGCCGCTGCAGGATCTCGCCCAGCTTGCCACCGGTGCTCTTCTGCTCGTCGAGCGCCTTGGTGAGCTGCTGCTGGTTGATGAGCTGGGCTTTGAGAAGCAGTTCGCCAAGCTTAAGGGCCATTCGACTCCCTTCCGTAAACTTTCGGTCCGCTGGCAGATTCTACCACCCCGCCGTGACGCACTCCAGCGCAACGGCGCGGCCCGGTCACACCGGCGCCCCAGCGCAGGCGCCGAGCGGCGCCGCTACCCCGTCGCGACGGCGAACTCGATCAGCGCCTCGAACACCGTCTCCACGCCGACCTCGCCGGCGCCCGCGGCGCGCGCACTGCCTT
>PKYI01000059.1 GCA_003133645.1 Acidobacteriota bacterium
CCTCGTTCTGCGTTGCGCACGGCAGCGCCACGTTGCACTTCACGAACCACGGCCGCTTGCCCTCGAAGTACTCGCCGTGGAACTTGTCGGCGTACTCCTTGATGCGACCGCGCTTCACGTTCTTGAGCTCCATCAGGAACTCCCACTTCTCGCCCTTGATCCCCTGCTTGTCGACGACCGTGCCGTTCGAATCGGAGACCGTGATGACCTTGCCCCCGAGCTGGTTGACCTTCTCGATGGCGTACTGCGCAACGTTGCCGGAGCCCGAGACCGCCACCGTCATCCCCTCGAACGACTTGCCCTTGGTCTTGAGCATCTCCTCGGCGAAGTANNAGCGTCTCGTTGCGCGTACCGAGCATCTCGGCGGCGAAGTAGACGGCGCCGTAGCCGGTCGCCTCGGGACGGATGAGGGAGCCGCCCCAGTTGAGGCCCTTGCCGGTGAGCACGCCCTCGAAGGCGTGGGTGAGCTTCTTGTACTGGCCGAACAGGTAGCCGATCTCACGGCCGCCAACGCCGATGTCGCCGGCGGGGACATCGACGTTGGCGCCGATGTGCCGGTAGAGCTCGTTCATGAAGCTCTGGCAGAAGCGCATGACTTCCCAGTCCGATTTCCCCTTCGGGTCGAAGTCGCTGCCACCCTTGCCGCCGCCCATCGGCAGCGTGGTCAGGCTGTTCTTGAGGATCTGCTCGAAGCCGAGGAACTTCAGGATGCCGAGGTTGACGGTGGGGTGGAAGCGGAGGCCGCCCTTGTACGGGCCGATGGCGTTGGAGAACTCAACCCGGAAACCGCGGTTCACCTGGATCCGCCCCGCGTCGTCGAGCCATGGCACCCGGAAGATGAAGATCCGGTCCGGTTCGGTCATGCGCTCGAGGATCTTGTGCTCGACGTACTCGGGGTGCTTCTCGATGCAGGGGACGAGGGACTCCACTACTTCCTTCACGGCCTGGTGGAACTCGGGTTCGGCGGGGTTCTTGGCAACGATGCGGTCCATGAACCCAGCCACGTATTGGTTCACACTCATGCCTTCCTCCTTTTGTCCGGGCCTTTGGGAGAGCGCTCTGACATGGGGACATTTTCCTCACATTTCTCATCGTTTTGCAAGCATGCGAACGCGCTCACAAGCACCAGCTATGACAGCGCGTCGTATAACTATATTTCCGTGAACGTCTTATGCACATCACACCTCTTGCGCCACGGGTTCACAAAGTACCCGCTTCAACCTCGGCACGTGGGGCGAAAATACCCGGCCGGTTGTCCTGCGAGCAGGTCTCAGCGACCATGCGAGCCGCGCCCCCCCCTGCCACGCCGAGGAGTCAACTCTTCCCGGCGCCGTCCGGCGTTGCATCCATGTGGAAGCGCTGGAGCACGTGATGAATGACCGGGGCCAGCATGACGCCCGCCAGCACGAGAAAGACGACGCCGGCGAACAACGCGTACAGGCCTGCCATCCACTTCCCGGCCGTCGTGTGCAGCGGGTCCACCGGACCCATCCCACCGAGCAACATCGCCGCGTTGAGGAACGAGTCCGGCCAGGCGAGCCCCTCGACCCAGTGATAGATCGCCATCCCGAGCCCAAGCGTTCCGACGGCCAGCGGCAGGAGCGCCAACGCCCCGGAGACCATGTGGCCGGCGAGGTGCCATGGCCGGCGGTGAAATTGAATCTTGTCCGGTTTCATCAAGCCTCCTCGTGCGCCGCGGCTGCGAGCCGAACCCTGCGCGCGCCGCAGCTACAATCGATTGGGGTTTCGACGAGAAGGGATGCGCGGACCGCCGGGTTTCGGCCGGCAAGCGCTACGGCCACAGCAGGCCCAGCGCCCGAGCTTGCGTCTGCAGCCGCGCGTGAAGTCCGCCGAGAGCGGTCCAGACCTCGCCCCCCATCCGCCGGGCGGTGGGATGGAGACCCCACGTCAGGCGCGCCGGCGCGCCGAAGTAGATCCCGTCCACAAACACGCTCGCGAGCACCTCGCGGCCGGCAAGAAGCGGCGGAAGCATGAGCCCGACCGACGACACCCCGGGCCCGACGTACGGCAGGTGCCCGAGGTCCCGCACCTTGAAGTTGCACTCGCGCGCCGCCCGACTGAGCCGCTCCGAGCGCTTCCGGTCCGGGCTCGCCACGTCGTCGAAGGCGACGACCTCGGCGCTGTGCGGCCCGTACGCGGCACCCGCCCTGGCGACCGCGTCGCTCCAACCCTGGCGGCGGGCTGCCGCCAGCGAGCGCGCCCACATCACACCCAGGCCCAACCCAGCGATCCGTTCCGGCGCCATTCCATCGCCCACAAAGCGCCCCTGGCGATCCGAGTTGCTGTCGAAGAACACCGACTGGGCCAGCCACTCCACCGGATCGGAGACGATGAGGAACAGGCCGGCGAACGCCGCGCGCCGAGCCTCGGCGAGGAACCCGCTCAGGATCGTGCGATTGGGCGCCAACTGGACCAGGCGCACCTCGCCCCGGGTGCCGAGAGGCGGCACGCCGTCCGTCGCGGCGAACAGGAACGCGTCGCAGCGCGTGAACATCTCGCCCGGTCTGGCTACCCGCACGAGGGGGAGCTCACCCCGTCCCCGCCAGCGCGCGATCGAGCCGAGCTCGAGCAGCCAGCGCTGTTGGTTCGCGGCATCGACGTCGTGGATGAGCAGTTCGCGGATGCCCGACAGGCGGCTTGGCGCCGCCGCCAGGATGGTCGCCGCAACCCCCCCGACCCTCCCGAGCCCGGCGAGGCCGACCGACCAACTCCGGGTCTCGACCGGCTTGGCTAGATCGCCGAGACCGCGCACGACACCCGGAGCCTCGGCCAGATACGTCCAGTGCGGCCGGCTCGCCGGCCGGCGCCGCAGGAGGTCGAGGCCGAGCCCCGGCCGGTACCACGGCGGCGCGATCCACGGTTCCCGGCGCGGATCCCCCTCCCGCGGCGCCAGAATCAGATCGGGGTGCGGCCGCGAGCGACGGCGCGCGCCCCAGCCGAGCCGCTGCGCCGTCGCGGCGTCGTCCGCGATGGCGGCGCGCCCCTGGCCGTATAGCTTCACCGGTCCCTCCAGCGCTCTCGGTGCGCGGCGTGCGTCTCGGGGTGCAGGCGCGCCAGCGCCTCGATGTCCTCTCCGACCAGGTCGCTCGGGAAGCGGTCCCGCGGCGGGAGGAACCCCTGCGGCATCGGCGGGCACCTCGGCGTGCGCACGACGGCGCTCAGGTCCTGCACCGCCAGCAGCCGCCCTTCGTTCCCCCGGAACGTCTCCTCGAGAGCCAGGAGGAGGGCGCGGGCCTGGTGGAGCGCGAGGCGCGAGAAATCGAGCGCGTCGGAACCCGCGAGCCCGAGGTGGTGCGGGTGGTGATACGGCAGACAGTCGTTGAGCGAGGGCAGCAGCGACCCTGTCTCCAGCGGGTCGCGCCCCACGATGCTCCAGCCCCCGACGTACGGAGCCATCGCGCTCTCGCGCAGCACCCCCTGCCATCCGGGCACGACGGCGCCGCAGCGATGCGGGATGCCGCGCAGCTCGAGCGTCGCGCGCACCGAGGCGCTGGTCACGCCGATCAGCACCTCCCGCACCGGGAGTCCGACGGCGTGCGCCGCCTCGTTCACCTGCACCACCGCGTCGGCGCTGTCGAGGAACGGGGCGAGCACGATGGCGTTGCGGGCCAGCTCCCGCGCGACCGCCAGCTGCAGCTCCAGCGACGGGCTGCCGACGAGAGGGAAGGTCCCCCCCTCGTACCCTTGCCAGGTCAGGAAGCGCTCGAGGTCGACGGCGAGCGTCGGGCAGTTTCCGACAATGTCGCGGGAGAACTGGCGCCCGAGGCCGAGCGTCACCCAGCGCCTTCCGGCGGGCTGGTCCCCCAGGGTCTCCACCGCCCACTCCACGACCCGCCGCTTGAGCTGCTCCTCGTGCAGGTGGAGCAGCGCATTGCCCGGGTTCATTGCCGCGAAGAACTCGGCGATCGCAATGCGGCCGCCCGCGAGCGCCCGCCGCACCGCCGGGGCGGTCGCGTACGGCGGCTGCAGCACGCTCTCGACGTCCCACACCAGTACGAGTGGGTTCTCGAGGCGCAGCACCGCGAGCTCATCCGCCGTCGGCGACCCTCCACCGGCCGGGATGGCCGCGCCGAGCCGCCGCAGGGCGTCCGCAAGCGCGCCCCCGTCGCCGTCGAGCGGCACCAGGCCGAAGAGCAAACCGGCATCGAGCCAGCGGGCAAGTCCCTCCGAGAGCAGGCGCTGGAGCGCCGCACCGTCCTCGGCCGCGCCGGAGAGCGCCACCCTCTCGACGAGTGCACCCTGGCCGAGCAGCCGGCCGCCCCCGGCGAGCGCGAGCTTTTCGTCTCCCAGCACGACCGGCAGCGCGGCCGCCGACACGTTTCGCCACCTGACCGAGGCGATCGGCCGCCGGTCGCCACTCGCGTCCTCGAGCGTACAAACGGTCGCGCCCTCGCGTGGGGTCGCCGCCAGATGCCCGGCTCCAGTCCTCACCGCTCGGCGCAGCTCGGCGTGTTCGGCGGCATCTTCTGTGCTGCACGCCACCCGGTCGTCCGGCGGCGGCACTTGCTGCTTGTACGCCGGGTAGTTCACGTACAGCCGCCGGTCGAGGAGCGTGCGTGCCACCAGCGGATGGCAGAGCGTCTCCAGGTCGCCGCGCCGGTCGAGCGCGGAACGGAGCGCCGTGGACGATACCCCGCCCACCTGCTCCGCCACCGGCACGACCGCCACCCCGCCGCGGAAGCCGCCGATCCGATCCAACAACCCCTCGGGCTGAGCGTCGCCGCGCATCACCACGACATGCGGGATATCCCAGATCTCGCTGGCGCCGTCGGCGTACGCGCTTGCGCCGGCAAGCACGTCGGAGCCGACGACGAGCAGCAGTTTGCGTCCGCCGAACGCGTGGCGAAGCTGGCGCACCCCGGAAGGGCGCGCCAGGTTGACGGGCGGCCGAAACGGCGCCAGGTACGCGTCGGGCATCGCGGCGAGCGCCATCCAGGCCAACTCCTCCCTGAGCTGACGCGGCAAGGCGTGCTTGCGCCACGAGTAGTCGTCCATCTGCACGACCGCCTCCGACGCGCTTTCGAGCGCTTTGACGACGACGGCCTGGTGCGCGCTGGTGAACGGGTCGAAGGTGCCGGGGATGAACGCCACCGTCTGGTGCTCGGGGAAGTGTAGCGTCGGATGCAGGCTCGCGATCGCCCGGTCGAGGTGGTTGAGCGCCGATCCGACGAGGAAGAAGCGCACCCGGTCCCCGGGCCGATGCGTGATTAGGGCGAAGAACTTCTTGCTGGCCAGGAGGAGAAACGCCCGCAGCCGCCCGTCGTCGCGCCGCTGCCCGAGCCGCTCGAGCACCATTGCGATCTGGGCGAAACCTTCGACCGCCGTCGACGAGCGCGACTCAGCGAGCGAACCGAGCAACATCCCGGCCAGACGGCGGAGTACCTGGCCCTTGAGGCGGCCGGCCTCGAGCGACAGCAACAACCACCCGACCGTCTGGAGCAGGAGACGCTGCAACGGCTCGTTCCCGCGCCGCACGTTGACCTCGATGTCGTCGAGCCCCTCGAAGAACTCCTGGTCGGGGAGGCTCGCGAGCACCGATGCCAGGAACCGCGGGATGTAGCGCGTGACCGCTTCGAGATCGAGCTCGAGCGAGCGGAGCAGCTCGACCATGAGGTCGTTGCGCTGCGGCACTCTCAGCAGCGGTAACAACTCCAGAAGGCAACGGCCGGCGTGGAATCGCGTCCCCTCGACTCTACTCACCTTCAGCAGGTTCGCGAAGTGCGACGCGACCTCGTTGGCGAAGTAGGAGCCCGGGTCGCGGTCCTCCGCGTGCCGCGCGGCGGCGGATGCGAGGAGGTAATCGCAGTTGACCTTTTTCTCGACCCAGTCCACCCGGCTCTTGAGGTTGCGCAGGAACACCTCGCGGACCGGGTCGCGTCCATCGAGCCGCAGCTTCCGGCTCAGCTCCCAGATCCGCGGCAGCGCGCACGCCTCGGCCAGCCCCTGGAGCAGGAAGAGCTCGGCCACCGAGTACTTGCCTCCGACCCTTTCGGCCAGGGCCTCCACGCGGGGCGACAGCTGCGCGAGCGCCGCTGGGCGCCCCTGGGCGTCGCGGGCAAGTGCGAGCAGCAGGCGCCATGCCATCAGGCGAGTCGCGGGGACCGGGTGTTCGCACCACGCCTCGGCGAACGCCACGAGTCCGGGCCGGTCCTCAGCCGGGACCAGCTCCACGCTTACCTCCAGCGCCTCGCAGACGTACAAACCGACGAGGGGGCGCTGGTCGCCGAGTCGACTCTCGAAGTTGGCCTTGATCTGTTCCCACGCCTGACGGCGGAGGTCGGGCTCGGCGCGGCCGAGGAGGCGGCGCAGCACGATCGGCACGGCATACAGGACCCGCTCGGTTGCGGCCATGTCGTCTTCGGGTTCCGGCTTCGCCCGGTCGAGCAGCGCGAGGACCCGGCCCAGCTCGTCCAGCATCACGCGCTCGGGGCGCAGCACGATGCCGTCGGGGAGGTCCTTGCGCCAGAAATCCTCACGGCCCGCAAGCAGGTCGCCGATCCCGTTCGCGGCGTGATAGCGGATGTCGTCGTCGCGGTGCCCGAGCAGCTCCATGAAGAAATCGAAGGCCAGTGCCTTCTGCTCGCGCGACAGCGCCGGCGCGTACTCGCCGAGGATCGTGAGGTAGGTGCGCAGGTCCCGCCAGCTCTCGAACGAGCGGGCTTCCTCGAGCAGGGCGCGCAGCGCCGGGAGGTCGCGCAGCCGCTCCATGACCCCGAGGTTGTGGGCGGTGACCAGCAGCCGCCGCAGCGTCGCCAGGTTGCGGCCGGTGGCGAGCGCGACGGCATCGGGCCGCTGCCGGCCCGCCAGCACCGCCATGATGTCGAGCTCCTTCGGGCACGACGGCCGCGGCGGCGTCGGGCAGTCGAAACCCGGCGGGTTGAGCTCGACGCCGAGGAACTGCAGGTACTCCTCGAGGTCGCGCAGCTTGCGGTAGACGCCGCGGTAGCGCCGGATCTTCTCCTTGTCCAGGTTCTCGAGCTTGTCGCGGATCGTCGCGAACGACTCGGCAAGCGAGATGATTCCCATCCCCTCGCCCGGATCGGCCGATTCCTTGACGCGGAAGTCGGCGTAGATCAGCAGCAACGTCTCGACCGGCAACCGCACCAGCTCCAGGTCCCAGACCGAGTGGGTCGTTGCGATGTGGCCGATGCTCAACAGGTTGCGGTCCTGGTACCAGGTGTGGGTGTAGTAGTAGTGCAGCCGTGGGATCCTGCGCACCTCGTCGCCGACGCAGCCGAACTTGCCGATGTCGTGGCCGACCGCAGCGCCGTGGAGCAGCGGCAGGTCCACCGGCACCACGCGCGCGAGCTGGCGTCCGATCCAAAGCGAAAGCCCGGCGACGCCGAGGACGTGCTGGTAGGTGGAGAACCCCTGCCACGACTCCACCATCGCGAGGCAGAGGAGGACGCCGTCGTCCTCGATGTGGCGGAGCATCCTCCGGTACTCCTCGCCGGACGGCCAGCGCGCGATCTCCTCGTCGGCGAGCGGCTGGAACGCCAGGCGGGCGACGATGCCTTCGCCGCGGCGAGCCTGCTCCGCGAGCACCGCCTTCGCGAGCGGGACGAAGTACCCCGAGACCGCCTCGACCTCGCTCGTGGGGGCCGGGAACGTCTCCGGGTAGAGCCGGCGCTTGGCCTCGGTGATGAGCGGCTCGTGCCACCTGCCGGCGTCGCCCTCGCCGCACGGCTCGCCGGCGAGGTCGAGCGCCAGGCGCAACGCGGTGTCGAGGTCGCACGCCGGCAGCGAGGCCGCCGCGCCAGCCAGCCGCGCCAGCCGCCACCCCCTTGCGGAGACCGAATCGAGAAGGGCGGAGTTTCCCCCGCGAATCGCTTCCATCGGAAAAAAGTATACAGCCCGGCGGGATCGTCCCGGCCGAGCCGGCGCCCTACTCGATGCCGAGGCGGCTCCAGAGCGCGTCGACCTTCGCCTTGACCTCGGGGCTCATGACGATGTCGCCTGGCCACGGGCGGGCGAACCCTTCGGTCGGCCACTTGCGCGTCGCGTCGATCCCGACCTTGCTTCCCCACCACGGCATCGCCGAGGCGTGGTCGAGCGTCTCCGCCGGGCCTGTCACGAATTCCAGGTCGCGGCGGGGATCGATGTTCCCGAGGGCACGCCACGCCACCTCGGCGGGGTCCTGGACGTTGACGTCGGCGTCCACGACCACGATCACCTTGGTGAACGTCGCCTGCCCGAGCCCCCAGATCCCGTGCATCACCTTGCGGGCGTGCTGCGGGTAGCGCTTGTCGATCGCCACGATCATGAGGTTGTGGAACACCCCCTCGAACGGCATGTGGTAGTCCACGACCTCGGGAAGCATCTTGCGCATCAGCGGCAGGAACATCCGCTCGATCGCGTACCCCATGTAGCAGTCTTCCATCGGCGGGCGGCCGACGATCGTGGTGGGGTAGATCGCGTCGGCCCGGTGCGTGACCGCGGTGACGTGGAAGACCGGGTAGTCGTCCGCGAGCGAGTAGAAACCGGTGTGGTCGCCGAACGGCCCCTCGCGGCGGCGCTCGTCGGGGTCCACCCACCCCTCGAGCACCAGCTCCGCGCGCGCCGGGACCTCAATGTCCACGGAGACGCAGCGCACCATCTCGACCGCCTCGCGGCGCACGAACCCCGCGAACACCATCTCGTCGATCCCCGGCGGCAGCGGCACCGCCGGCGCGAACATCGTGGCCGGGTCGCCCCCAAAGGCGACCGCGGCCTCGGTGCGCCGGCCCGCGGCACTCGTGTCGCGGAAGATCCGCGCCGCGTCGTGGTGCAGGTGCCAGTGCATCCCGGTCGTGTTGCGGTCGTAGAGCTGAAGGCGGTACATCCCGCAGTTGCGCCCGCCGGTCGCGGGGTCGCGCGTGATCACGTTCGTCAGCGTGAAGAAGCGGCCCCCGTCCTCCGGCCAGCACTGCAGCACGGGAAACTCGTTCAGGTCCACCTGGTCGCCGGTCTTCACAACCTCGTGCACCGGCCCGTCCTTCACCACCTTGGGGAAGATCCCCGCGACCTCGGCGAGCTTCGGCAGCGTCCTCACCTTGTCCAGCAACGACGTGGGCGCCTTCGGCTCGAGGAAGAAGTCGAGGCGGTCCGCCCACTCCTGCCACGAGGAAACCTCCAGCGCCCGCATCACCCGCGGGATCGAGCCGAATAGATTGACCGCGACCGGCATCGAGGCACCCTGCACGCGCTCGAAGAGCAGTGCTGGGCCTTGCTTTTTGACGACGCGGTCGGCGATCTCGGTGATCTCGAGGACCGGCGAGACCCCGGCCGCGATGCGCCGCAGCTCGCCACAGCTCTCGAGCGCCTTCAGGTAGTCGCGCAGGTCGCGAAACGCCATGGCCGCCTCCGTGCGTGGGATTGTCTCACGGGTGTGACGAGGGCACCGGGCACAGGGCGCAGCAGAGGCGTGGTCGGCGGTCCGTGGCCCGCGAGAGGCTAGGTCCGCTGCTGCGGCCGACCCGAATGCTCGGGGTCACTCCGAGACCAGGCGGTAGCCGACGCCGGGCTCGGTCCGCAGGTAGCGCGGGCGCGCCGGGTCTTCCTCGATCTTGTGCCTGAGTTGGGCGACGTAGACGCGCACGTAGTGGCTCTCATCGCCGTACTCGGGCCCCCAGACCTTTTGCAGGAGCTGGCGGTGGGTGAGGACCTTTCCCGCGTTCTTCACCAGGACGGCCAGGAGCTTGTACTCGATCGGTGTGAGCCGCAGCTCCCGCGCGCCCACGAACACCTGCCGGCGGTTGAGATCCACGCGGAGGTCGCCGGTCGTGAACACCGGCTCCTCGGCCCCGCCCTCGGCGGCCGACGCGTGGCGCAGCGCGACCCGCAGGCGGGCCATCAGCTCCCCCACCCCGAAGGGCTTGGTCAGGTAATCGTCGGCGCCCGCTTCCAGGGCCGTCACCTTGTCGTTCTCCCGGTCGCGCACCGAGAGCACGACGATCGGGACCTGCGACCACTCGCGGACCTCGCGGATCACGGCGACGCCGTCGCGATCGGGGAGGCCGAGGTCGAGGACGACGACATCGGGGCGCAGGGCCGCGATCTTCTCGACCGCCTCCGCGGCCGTGGCGGCCTCCGCAACGCGGCACTTCTCCCCGGCGAGGCTCGCCCGAAGGAAGCGCCGGATCGGCGCTTCGTCGTCGACGACCAGAACGAGGGGCTCGGCGGAGACCATGTGCGGGGCCGCTTTCAGATGCGATCCTGGGCGATCGTACCATCGCCTCGGGTCTCGGCCGGCAGCTCGGGCGGCGGTCCCCCGAGCGGCAACGTCAGCGAGAACACCGCACCCCCGCCGGCTCGGTTGGCTGCGGCGACCTTCCCTCCGTGCGCCGCCGCGACCGCCTTCGCGATGGCGAGGCCGAGGCCGGCTCCGGGCTGTCCGTTCTCCGAAGCGCGCCGGTAGAACTTCTCGAAGACACGCTGCTCCTCGCCGGCTTCCAGGCCGGGGCCCCGGTCGCTCACCTCGATGATCATCCAGTCGCCCTCAACCCGGGCCGAGACCTCGATCGGTGAAGCGGGGGGCGTGTACTTGAGAGCGTTCTCGAGGAGGTTGACCAGCGCCTGGCCGATCAGCGTCGTGTCGAGCGGGACGAGCGGAAGGGAGTCCGGGACCCGGGTGCGGAGCTCGCGTCCGGCCAGCCGTCCTTCGATCTGCCCGAGGGCGGCGCCGACGACCTCCTCAACCGGCTGCCACTCCTTGCGGATATTGATAGCCCCGGCTTCCAGCCGCGTCATGTCGAGCAGGTTCCCGATGAACCGGTTCAGGCGCTCGGCTTGGTCGTTGATGGACTGCACCAGCTCCCGCCGGGTCTCGGCGGGAAGGGATTCGGAGCTCCGCAGAATCGTGCTCGAGGCCCCGGCGATCGCCGCCAGCGGCGTGCGGAGGTCGTGCGACACGGAGGCCAGCAACGCGCTTCGGGTCCGCTCCGTTTCCGCCAGGAGCAGGGCGACCTGCGCCTCGGCGGCCAGGTTCGTCCGCTCGACCGCCAGGGCGATCTGGCTCGCGAACGCTTCCATGAGGTGCAGGCGCTCGGAGTCGAGCGGCCCCCGGCCCGGACTGATGCCGATCACGCCGACGGCGCCGCGGGCCACCAGGAGGGGGAGGAAGAGCGCGATGCTGCCGGGGAGGGTTGCGGTGCCGAGGCCGGCCCGCTCGGCGTGGTCCAGGCACCACTGCGCGACCGAGAGTTCCTTCGGGTCGAGAGCGAACGCCGCGTCCCCGGAGAACGCGGCCTTCAACCTCCCGTCCCGGTGCGGGAGGAATATCGCGACCTGCCCCTCGAAGACTTCCGCGAGGTGGCGGCCCGCGACGCGCACGACCTCGTAGGTCTCCCCCGCGCTGGCGCAGGCGCGGCTGACCGCGTACAGCGCCGCCGTGCGCCGCTCCTGCGCTCGCGCGGCCCCGGCCTGGTCCCGCACGCGGGCCGCGAGGTTCGAGATGACGAGCGCAACCACGAGCATCACGCCGAACGTCAGCACGTACTGGGTGTCGCCGACGGCGAACGTGTAGCGGGGGGGGACGAAGAAGAAATCGAACGCCGCGACGCTCAGGACCGAGGAGAGAGCTGCGGGGCCTCGCCCCGCCCGCAGCGCCACGACCAGTACCCCCAGCAGGTACACCATGATGATGTTGGCGAGCGCGAGCCGCTCGGCCAGGAGGGCCGCAAGGAACGTGCAGAGCACGACCGCTATCGCGGCAAAGCCGTACGCGGGCCACCGGCTGTGGGTGCGGCGCGATACCGGCTCGTGCGACGCCTCCTCCTCGGGCTTTCCGCTGATGACGAAGACATCGATGTCCCCGCTCCCCCGCACGAGCCGCTCCACGAACGACCCGTGCAGGAGCGTCCGCCAACGCGGCTCCGTCGGCTTCCCGACCACCACCTTCGTGACGTTCCGGCGGCGCGCGTAGGCGAGGATCTCCTCCACCTCGTCCCCACCGGTCAGCCTGGCGGTCTCCGCGCCGAGCTGCTCGGCCAGCCGCAGCGTCCGCTCGAGCTGTTCGAGGTCTGCGTCGGCGAGGTGGAGCTGGGATGGGGTCTCGACGTACACGGCCACCCACTCGGCCTGGAGGCGCGCCGCCATCCGTCGCGCCGCCCGGACCAGGCGGACCGCGTAGGGGCTGGGCCCGACGCAGACCAGCACCCGCTCCGAGGTCGGCCAGGTCTCCCGGACCGCGTGCTCGTGCCGGTAGCGCTGCATCTGGGCGTCCACCCGCTCCGCGGTGCGGCGCAGTGCCAGCTCGCGGAGCGCGATCAGGTTGCCTTCGCGAAAGAAGCTCTCGGCCGCGCGCCCGGCGATCTCGGGGACGTAAACTTTGCCCTCGGCAAGGCGCTTGCGCAGCTCCTCGGCGGGCAAGTCCACCAGCTCGATCTCGGCAGCCCTGTCCAGGATCGCGTCGGGCACCGTCTCCCTCACGGTCACGCCGGTAATCTGGGCCACGACGTCGTTGAGGCTCTCGAGGTGTTGGACATTCAAGGTGGTGTAGACATCGATCCCGGCGCGCAGTAGCTCCTCGACGTCGCGGAACCGCTTCGCGTGCCGGGACCCCGGGGCGTTGGTATGGGCGAGCTCGTCGACCACGATGAGGGTCGGGCGCCGCTCCAGCGCCAGATCGATGTCGAACTCCTCCAGGCGCGTGCCGCGGTAGGAGAGCTGCCGCCGGGGTAGGATCTCGAGGCCCTCGAGCAGCGACTCGGTCTCGCGCCGGCCGTGGGTCTCGACCCAGCCGACCGTGACGTCGACGCCATCCGCGCGCAGCGCCCGAGCCGCCTCCAACATCGTGTAGGTCTTCCCGACACCCGGGGCGGCGCCGAAGAAGACCTTGAGCCTGCCCTGCGCCTTCCGGACCTCTTCCTCCTGCACGCGGGCGAGCAGCTCGTCGGGGTCGGGTCGCCGGTTCTCCATGCTCTTTCTACGATACCGCTGTTCAGGGGCGGAGGCGATCGAGGGCCAGGTTGAGCAATAACACGTTGACGCGGGGCTCACCGAGGAACCCCAGGGTACGGCCCTGGCTGAGCGCTTGTACCAACTGCCGCAGCCGTTCGGCCGGAACGCCCCGAGCTGCGGCCACACGGTTGACCTGGACCAATGCCGCAGCCACGGAGATGTCAGGGTCGAGGCCGCTGCCCGAGGTTGTCACGAGGTCCACCGGGATCAATTCGGTGAGGGTTGGATCCGCCTGCCTGAGCGTCGCGACGCGATCGTGCACCGCTGTGACGAGCGCCGGGTTGGTCGGCCCGAGGTTGGATCCGGTGGAGCCCGATGCGTCATACGGCGCCGGAGAAGTTGCCGAAGGGCGACTCCAGAAGTACCCAGGAGCGGAGAACGGCTGGCCGATGAGGCGCGACCCCCGTTCCTTCCCGTCGACCACCTTCAGTGAGCCGTTCGCACGCTCGGGGAAAATGGTCTGCGCGATGCCGGTCACTACCAAGGGGTACGCGATGCCGGTCACGACGGAAAGCGCGGCGAAAAGGACCAAAGCCGGACGAAGTTGTGTGGACATCCCAAGCCTCCTCAGGTGAGGCGCAACACCTGCAGCAGCAGGTCGATGGCCTTGATGCCTACGAACGGGGCGACGATACCCCCGAGGCCGTAGATTAAGAGGTTGCGGCGTAGCAGCGCGGCTGCGCCGATCGGACGGTACTCGACCCCGCGCAACGCCAGTGGGATCAGGGCAACGATGATGAGCGCGTTGAAAATCACCGCGGACATCACAGCACTCGACGGTGTGGCCAGGTGCATGATGTTGAGCGCACCGAGCTGGGGGTAGGTGGCGACGAACATCGCTGGGATGATCGCGAAGTACTTCGCGACGTCGTTGGCGATCGAGAACGTCGTCAGCGAGCCGCGCGTCATCAGGAGCTGCTTGCCGATCTCCACCACCTCGATGAGCTTGGTTGGGTTGGAGTCGAGGTCCACCATGTTGCCCGCTTCTTTCGCCGCCTGCGTGCCGCTGTTCATCGCCACCGCAACGTCGGCCTGCGCGAGCGCCGGTGCGTCGTTGGTTCCGTCTCCGGTCATGGCGACGAGGCGCCCGCCGGTCTGCAGCTCTCTGATCAAGCGCAGCTTCGCTTCCGGCGTGGCCTCGGCCAGGAAATCGTCAACCCCGGCCTCGGCCGCGATCGCCGCCGCCGTGAGCGGGTTGTCGCCCGTGATCATCACGGTCTTGATGCCCATTTTGCGGAGCTCGGCGAAACGCTCGCGGATCCCACCCTTGACGATATCCTTGAGCTGGATCACGCCGAGCACCCGGGGGCCGTCCGCCACCACCAGCGGCGTCCCGCCGCTCTTGGCGATCCGGTCCACACTGGCGCGCACGCTCTCGTCGAATGCCCCGCCTAGCGCCGTCACGAACACCTCGACGGCGTCCGCGGCACCCTTGCGAATCTGTCGCCCGTCGAGGTCAACGCCACTCATGCGCGTCTGTGCCGAGAAGGGAACGAACGTCGCGCCCAGGGATTGCACGTCGCGGCCACGCAAGCCAAATTTCTCCTTGGCCAGTACCACGATGCTGCGCCCCTCCGGAGTCTCGTCGGCAAGGGAGGAGAGCTGGGCTGCGTCCGCCAGGTCATCCTCGCGCACCCCAGCGGCCGGAACGAACGCTGTCGCCTGCCGGTTGCCCAGGGTGATGGTCCCCGTCTTGTCGAGGAGGAGCACGTCCACGTCGCCCGCCGCTTCCACCGCGCGCCCCGAGGTCGCGATGACGTTCGCCTGGATCATGCGGTCCATCCCTGCAATCCCGATGGCGGAGAGCAGGCCACCGATGGTGGTCGGGATCAGGCACACAAGCAGCGCCACGAGCACAGTAACGCTGACTGGTAGCCCCTTGGCTGCCACCTTTACCGAGTAGAGCGAGAACGGTAGCAGAGTCGCGACCGCGAGAAGAAAGACGATCGTGAGGGCGGCGAGCAGGATCGAGAGCGCAATCTCGTTGGGCGTTCGCTGCCGCTTGGCGCCCTCCACCATGGCAATCATCCGATCGAGAAACGTCTCTCCCGCCTCGGCCGTGACGCTCACGACGACCCAGTCAGAGAGGACCCTCGTGCCCGCCGTCACGGCGCTGCGGTCGCCGCCCGACTCGCGGATCACCGGAGCGCTCTCGCCGGTGATCACGCTCTCGTCCACCGACGCGATCCCCTCGATCACCTCACCGTCGCAGGGAATGATGTCGCCGGCCTCGACGAGCACCGCGTCGCGCCTGTGCAGCATTTGCGCCGGAATCGGGGCCCAGCTCGCACCATGGCGGGGTTCGGCCATGAACTTGGCAGTGAGTTCCTTGCTCGACCGGCGCAAAGCGTCCGCTTGCGCCTTGCCGCGCCCCTCGGCCATCGCCTCGGCGAAGTTGGCGAACAGCACCGTGAACCACAGCCACGCGGAGACCGCCAGGATGAACCCGGCCGGCGCCTCGCCCTTGCCGATCAGCGCCTGGATGAAAAGACATGTGGTGAGGACGCTGACCACCTCCGTGACGAACATCACCGGGTTCCTGACCTGGTGGCGGGGATCGAGCTTCCTGAACGAATCGAGGATCGCGCGCCGCACGATGGCGGGCTCGAACAGCTTGAGAGCTTGGACTCTGCTTGGCATCTATCTTCTCCTCAGTGTGCTGCCGCCAGCATCTGGAGGTGCTCGACGATCGGGCCGAGCGCCAGCGCCGGGAAGAACGTGAGTGCGGCCACCAGCAACACCGTGCCGATGAGCAGACCAACGAACAGCGGCGTGTGGGTCGCAAGGGTCCCGGCACCGACCGGCGTAAGCTTCTTCGCGGCGAGCGAGCCCGCGATGGCGAGGATCGGGACCTTTGCCCAGAAGCGGCCGAAGAACATCGCGAGACCCAGCATGAAGTTGTAGAACTGCGTGTTGGCGTTGATCCCCGCGAACGCCGAACCGTTGTTGTTGCCGGCCGACGTGAAGGCGTACAGGATCTGCGAGAACCCGTGCGCGCCAGGGTTCGACGCTCCGGCCTGACCGGCGGCGGTGGCCACCGCGACGGCGGTGCCGAGCAGCACCACCGCCGGCGTGATCAGGATGACGAGCGACGCCATCTTCATCTCGAACGCGCCGATCTTCTTGCCGAGGTACTCCGGCGTCCTCCCGACCATCAGGCCGGCGATGAACACCGCGACGATGACGAACGCCAGCATTCCATAGAGCCCGCAGCCGACACCGCCGAACACCACCTCGCCCAACTGCATCATCGCCATCGGCACCAGGCCGCCCAGCGGTGTGAACGAGTCGTGCATCGAGTTGACCGAGCCGTTGGAGGTTCCCGTGGTAGTCGCAGCCCACAGCGCTGATGCGGCCGGTCCGAAGCGGACCTCCTTGCCCTCCATGTTGCCGCCGGACTGGGTGGCCGATACGTGTTGATCGACGCCGAGCTTGGTCAGGAGCGGGTTGCCGGCCTGCTCGTTCGAGATGGCCACCATCGCCGCGACCACGAAGATCGTCGACATCGCAGCGAGGATCGCCCACCCCTGGCGGCGGTCGCGCACCATCTCGCCGAACGTGAGGCAGAGCGCGGCCGAAATGAGGGGGATGGCGAGGACTTCGAGGAAGTTCGACAGTGGGGTCGAATTCTCGAATGGATGGGCCGAGTTGGTGTTGAAGAAGCCGCCACCGTTGGTGCCGAGCTGCTTGATCGCGATCTGCGAGGCCGCGGGACCCACCGCCAGCGTCTGCTCCGTCACCGTGACCTTTTCGGTCACCGGGTTGCCCTGCGCGTCCTTGACCGGCGCGCCCGCCGCATCGAGCTTCGGCTGATCGATCACGACCGGCTGTACGAGCGCGACTTTTTTGTACGGCGCCAGGGTCTGCACCACCCCCTGCGACACCAGAGCGAGCGCCAGGACCAGCGAAAGAGGAATGAGGATGTAGAGCGTGGTCCTTACCAGGTCCACCCAGAAGTTGCCGATGGTCGAAGCCGTCCGCCGCACGATCCCGCGGATGAGTGCCACCAGCACCGCCATCCCGGACGCGGCGGAAACGAAGTTCTGCACCGTCAGGCCGAGCATCTGGCTGAGATAGCTCAACGTCTGCTCGCCAGAGTAGCTCTGCCAGTTGGTATTGGTCGCAAACGAGGTTGCGGTGTTGAAGGCGAGGTCTGGCGCCACGGCTGGCAGGTGGGCGGGGTTGATGGGCAACATGCCCTGCAAGCGTTGCAACGCGTAAATGGTGATTAGCCCCAACCCGTTGAAGAGCAACATGGCAACCGCATATCGCTTCCAGCCCATCTCGTCGCCGGGATTGATGCCGGCGATCCGGTAGAGGAAGCGCTCGACGGGGCCGAGCACGCGGTCGAGCCCGCTCGGCCGGCCCTCGTACACCCGCGCCATGTAAATCCCGAGCGGCTTGGCAAGTGCCACGATCGCACCGAGCAAGACCACCAGTTGAACGACGGCGAGCGCGGTCATCCGAGTTCCTCCGGTTTGAGTAGCGCCACAAGGAGATAGACCACCAGCGCCAGGGCAACCAGGGCCGAGATCAGGTAGAGCCAGTTCATGGCGTCCTCCCGCTGCCGAGGCGGTCCACGCCCCGGACCAGCCACAGGGTGACGGCGAACAGGATGACCGTCAGCAGCACAACCAGGATGTCCACGTCACACCTCCAACTCTAAGCATTCGAGCACCCTCGGTATCAAGGCCGCATAAGCGACAGCGCTACCGGTGTCAAGAAAAGATCAAGACCGCCTAAAAGAGTTTCGGCAGGTTGATGTCGAGCTGGGTACTCAGCTTCCACTTGCCGTTGATGCCCTGATCGTTGAAGAACACCGGCCCGGTCAGGAGACTGATGTCCTTGGTGAAGTAATAGTAGATGCCGAACCCTCCGCCGCCGATGTAGTTCTTGCCCGAGGCGAAGTCGGCGGCGAACACGAGCCGGCTGAACTCGTTGCCTTCCTTGTCCTTGGTCGGAACGAAGGCGTGGTCAAAGGCCACCATGTAACCGGTGTTCTCGGCCTTGCCGGTGCTGGAAACCAGCGCGGCGTGGTTCCCGACATAGGGCCCAACGGAGATGCGGCCGAGGCCGCGAATGCTCTTGCCAATGACCAGATAGACGACGTCGAAATCGGTCCGCGTCGACCCGCTTCTCTTCGTACCCACGTCGAAGACGCCGATCTCGAGAGCAGGCTGGCCCTTGAACCACGTGTCCTCGGGTGAGCCGATCTTCAGGTTTCCGAACCACGGATCGTCGGCGGGACCAAAGTAGTCGAGGCCGAACTCCATCTGGACCTTGCTGGAGATCGCCACCCCCACCTCGGGAAGCGTCAAATCCGTTGGGAAGGAACCGCTACCCTCCGAGAACCTCTTACCGACCGTGAAGTAGTTGTCGATCCCGAGGTGAAACACCCCGGGGGACTGGATGTCGAGCGTCATCGGCGTCCACACCGTGCTCGACGAAGTGGCGCTTGCCACGCCCGCGGAAAGCAGAATTGTCAAGATACTCATTGCAAGAAGCTTGGGTCCCTTCATTTCGTCCTCCTCCATCCCGGTAACCATTCAACCGCCGGAAAGGTCAAGGGCGCATAAGCGCGAAGGCCCAAGGCATCAAGAAAAACTCAAGGCGCGAGGCGACAGGCCGCAATCGGTCCGGCCCGCGGCACGCCGCCACCGTTCTCGCACCCCAAATTTACCGTGAACGAAAATGCTGCCTTGTCGACGAAGCTCGAGGGCCGGTCGAGGTATTTGACCTCGATTCTGTCGTCGCTATGCCAACGCACCCGTTTCTCGATCCCCAACGTCTCGGTGGCGAGGCCATAGGTGTTGGACAGGATCGAGAGCGAGCCGCTCGGCCGCCATCGCACCTGCACCCCAAGACTCGGTTTGCTGACGAACCTGCCGTAGGACTGCTATCCGTTGATCAGCCACGGCTCGCTCTTCAGCTTGTCGGACGGAAAGATCTGGACGCGCAGATCCTTGAAGAACCACGGCGTGTTGGATGAGACGTACGACGGTTGATACACCCAGTTGGCGAAATTGTAGTCGCTGAACAATCCGACGTACGACATGAAGATCCCGGCGTCGACGTTGATCCCGTTTCACTTGTCGATGTGGTACCCGCCGTAGGCCTCGGAGATGTAGCGGTAGGCGTTGTCGAGGCTCCACTGACCGCGGGTGGGGCTGGCGTCGTTGCGCGGCGTCATCGTCGAGTACATCCCGAACTGCGTCATCAGCCTGCCGCGGACGTTGTTGTAGTGGAAGTCTCCGCCGATCCCCAGTTGCTGCACCTGGAACTCGCCTGTGCGACCGCTCTCGGAGCTGCCCACAAGCGCGTCGTCCTGGGGGTGGTTGAGGTCATAGATGTAACTCGTGTCCAACCGGAACTCGCCCGTGAACACCTTGGTGCTCATCGGTGAGTCCGTGGTACGGGGGTTCCCGTTGAGCCAGGTGAAGTCGGCGAAGGCGAACGGGTCGGCCGCGCCTTTCGCGGCGGGTTCCGGCGCTCCCGAGGGAAGCTGCGTGGCTTCCGTTTGTGGCCGGACCTTCGCCGGAGCGGCGTCCTGCCGAGCAGTCGCCGCCAGGGGCGCTTCCCGCGATGTGGATCCCGGCGCCGACGCCACCTCCGCGGCGGCACCGGGCGTGCTCGACGGCCGCGCCGTTTGCGGCCCCGCCGACGCTAGCCTCGACTCGAGCGCCGAGAGCCTCTTCTCGAGGTCGCGGACGTGCGCGAGGAGCTCCCGCTCCCTCTCGGTCAGGGGCGGCTCGACCCGACTCCGATTGGTCGAAACCGCTCCCGCCTTCTCTCCAGCGGCCGGAGCCTCTCCGCCACCCGTCGGCGTTGCGTGCGCCCTGGCCGTCTGCGGCGACAGCCACACCAGCGCCGCTATTACGGCGAAAGCTCCCGTGGACCTTACGTATCCGGACATCGTGCCCTCCTTCCGCCCCTCGCCCGTGGCGGTCGCCGCCTGGACGGAAGCGCCGCGGTTGCGGTCTTCGCGCGCCGGGCTCGGCGAGCCTCGGCGTCCTCGGCATCGGATTCGACCGCGTAGGAGATCAAGGCCGCATAAGCCGAGGCCCCATCCGCATCAAAAAATGCTCAAGGGGTGCGACGCCCGGGGAACGCGCCCGGACCCCGCCGCCGCGGCTCGCCGCCACAGCAGAGCCGGAGGCGGCGGGGGCCATTGGGCGAGCACTGGTGGCGCGACGTTTTGATCCTCCGCGCCTTCACGTTGCGCATCACGGGCGCCGAAGCGCCTTACCCCGACGTGGGCCACTTTGGGATCCGGCGGACCCGCACGACGTGCCAGGCACGGCGGTGTTCGTGACCTCGAACATCGGTATCGCCCCGACGGTGCTCCTGCACCACCACAAGCACAGCAGGGGCCTGCACGAGAAGGTCGTCCAGCTCTCGATGCGGACTGTGGCCGTGCCGTTCGGCCCCGCAGCGCAACGGCTGGAGATCCGCGACCTCGGTGCCGGCTTCTAGCAGCTCCTCGGACGCTTCGGCTTCATGGAGACGCCAAACGTACCCAAGCCGTCGCGCCAGGCTGGAAAGGCCGGCCTTGCGTGCGATCCCGCCGGCGCCAGCTCTTTCCCCGGGCGGGAGACGCTGCTCACCACCGGACCGCACTGCGTGTGGCGGCGCCGCAAAGCGCTGTTCTCGTTCCTCTCGCGCAACGCCCGCTCGGCAACGGCGTTCTTCGGCATCCCCCCCAACCGGGTACTGGAACTGGGGACGCAGATCGAGCTGTAGGGCGAACGCTTGCCGGGCGCAGCCGGCGGGCCTATCGCCCGGAGAGATGGCGCCGCACCCGATGCGTGGCCCCAACCGGCTGGGTGATGATCTTCTTGATCACCACGTTGTCGACGTAGGCGCCTTCCTTCTGCGTCGTAACGTCGGACAAGAAGATGAACGCGAAGTACACCTTCGGCTGGCCGAGGACCGGCGTGCCATCGCTCATGGTCATGTCCGACATCTTGACCGTGACGTGTTCCCATCCCGAGGTCGCGCCGGACGTGCGGTAGCCGTAGTAGTGTTGACCGTCGAGCGACCACATCCAGTCCACCATGTCGGTTGGGTCGTCCGGGGTGCCCCCGTCGTCGATGTCGGTCCAGAGGTCGAAATCAAACGTACCGTCACCGGCATCCGTGAGGTCGAACGGCCCGGAGATCAGGAAGGTCCCCTCGCCGGGCGCGTACTGCGTGCACGCCGGCTGCGGCGCCGAGCCGCCCCCCGCACACCAGGCTGCCCCGCTGCCGTCCTTGGCCTTGCAGCTCACGGTCCCCCACGCGGTTGCGCTGGCGCCCGTCGTGTTGCCGAGCCTCCACTTGGACAGGCCGTTCTCGAAGTCGTCCGAGAAGATCGTGATCCCGGCATTCGAGGCCCCGACGCTGAACGCCCATGTCCCCGACGCGGGCGCGAGGATCTGACCGCAGGCGTTCTTCGCCGCCACCCGCCAGAAGTACGAGGCGTTGGCGGTCACAGTGACCTGGAGGCTCGTAGCCGTCTGGTTGCCGAGCAGCGGAGGGTTGCCGGCGTCGGTCCCGAAGAAAACGTCGTAGGACGTCGCTCCGGCGGCAGGGTTCCAGCTCAGGGCCACGGAGGTCGTCCCGCCGAGGTTGGCGCCGTTGGCGGGGGACGCGAGGCTGAACGCCGCGGGGATGCAACCCTGTTGCATCGCGACGTGGAAGGAGATGGTATCTCCTGCCGTTCCGATGTTCGAGATCGAGAGGCCGCCCGGGAGTCCGCTGGTGAGGAAGGGCGGCGGGTCGGTGGAGTCGTCGATCGCCGTCCGGTTGACCATGGGGTTGGCGGAGAAGTTGGCATGGTTGATGTCGCCGTCGTCCGTCAGGGTTCCGCCGGGGCGGTAGACGTAGACCTCGTCCGGCGGGCCGCACCGGTCCCCTAACCCGTCGGCCGCCGTGTCGATCCGATAGACGAGCAGCCCCGAGCCCGGCACCGTAGTGTCGAACACCTTGGGCTTGCGGTACTCGATGACGAAGTATTGGCTCGTGGAGTTCGGCGAGGCGATCTTGTAACAGTTGTTCGCGGCCGAGGTGAGCGGGTTGAGCGTGTAGTCGCCCGTCTGGGTGATCGCCGGGATCGTGGGGATGAAACCGAGGTAGCGCCACTTCAGATAGGCGCTCGTGTGCTGGGGCGGGTCCTTGTCCTCGGCCATGAGGTCCCAGCGGCCAACGGGCACGAGGGTGTTGGGGTTGGTGCAGTTGGAATAATGATAGAGGTCGGGCGCGCCGAGGGTGTGCGTCATCTCGTGACAGAGCACGCCCACCTCGACGTTGCCGTTGAGCTGCAGGTTGTAGTCGCCGAGCTGCTTGCCGTTGACCCGCGCCGGGTAGTGCGCGTCGTCGATCGCCCAGCGGTGCGGCCAGAGCAGGTTGCTCCAGTCGCCACTGCTCGCCGCCCCGCTCACGACGAACACGACGCTGTCGATATAGCCGTCGCGGTTGGTGTCCAAGTCGAGCGCCGCCGGCACCTGCGAGGCAATCGAGTTGACCGCCGCCTGCAACAGCGTCCACTCGCGGCCATTGCGCTCGTTGTCCTGGTAACCGTCCGGGTTGGTCGTCGCGTTGTAGGGCTTGTAGTACGAGCGGTTATGCGAATCCCGGAACGCCGCCACCGTGGTCCCGGAAGGCGCCGGGTAGAACGTGCTCGATACCGTGAGTTGGCCGTAGGAGGCCTCGAGGAAGTAGTTCTCCATCGACGAGGGGCCCGAGTCGAACCACGCCTGGTAGGTGTCGGACGGCCAAAACGACGGCGCCGTCTCGTCGGCGAAGCTGATGAACACGACGAGGTTGTTGATCGTGGAGAACGCCGGCGCGTTTGACACGCCCATGGTGCGCACCCGCGCGTGGTGCTGCGCGATCGGGAACAGCTCGTCCGGCGAGGGCAGCGTGCGCGGGTCGGGCATCAGGCCCGGCGCGAGGCCGGCAGCCGCGGGGTCGTCCTTTCCGGCGACGAACCCGGTCGGCTGCAGCCGTCCGTCGATCTTCATCGCGTAGACGAGATACCCGGTGTCGGGGTCGCGCACCACGGTAAAGCCGTTCGCGTCGTGCAGGCGGTTGTAATATTCGTCGCCGGTCGCGAACAGGTGCACCACGGTGCCATCCGGCTGGGTCAGCGTCTGCGGCACGTTTCGCAGCGGTGCCGCCAGCGCTGCGACCGCCACCAGCACGACGACCGCGACCGCCAAGCCCAACCCGTTTCGATTGATCGAGCGAGTCAAACGCATGAACCCCCCTCAAGGTGTCGTCTCAACCACCTGAGTCTCGCCGTGAAGGGTAAGCGATCGTTGCCGGTTTTCAAAGCCGCAGCCGGCCGCTACATGCCGTAGTACAGCTCGATCTCGTACGGGTGCGGGCGGTTGCGGACCTCGCGGTCCTCCCACCGCTTGCGCGCGATCCAGCGCTCGATCAGGTCGGCGGAGAAGACGCCACCCTCCAACAGGAACGCGTGGTCGCTCTCGAGGGCGTTCATCGCTTCGTCGAGCGACGTGGGCAGCGCCTTGATGCCGGCGCGCCGCTCGGCCGGCAGCGCGAAGATGTCCTCGTCCACCGGGCCGAAGCCGAGCGCCGTTGGGTCGAGGTCCCGCCTGATCCCGTCGATCCCGGCCATGAGTTGGGCGGCGATCGCGAGGTACGGGTTGCAAGTGGCATCGGGGGGCCGGAACTCGAAGCGCGCGCTCTCCGGGCGGTTCGCGTACTTGGGGATGCGGATCGCGGCCGAGCGGTTGCCGAGCGAGAACACCGCCGAGACCGGCGCCTCGTAGCCCGGGATAAGGCGGCGGTACGAGTTGGTCGAGGGGTTCGTGAACGCCATCACCGCCCCGCCGTGGAGCAGCACGCCCGCGACGAACGAGCGCCCGGCGGCGGAGAGCGTGCCGTAGCCCTCGGCGTCGTAGAACAGGTTGACCCCGCCCTTCCACAGTTGCTGGTGGAAGTGCAGTCCGGATCCGGCCTCGCCGTACAGCGGTTTCGGCATGAACGTCGCGGTCATCCCCATCGCCGCCGCCGTCATGCGCGTGACGTACTTCACCAGCATCGTCGTGTCCGCGGCGACCAGCGCCGGCATGAAGCGGGTCTCGATCTCGCACTGGCCCGGGCCGCCGACCTCGTGGTGGTGGTACTTGACCTCCACCCCCATGCCCTGGAGGTTCATGGTAATGCGGGTGCGAGCGTTGTGCAGGTGATCCTGCGGCGGGATGGCGTGGTAGCCGCCGTGGCGCGGGATGTTGTAGCCGCTGCCGAGCTTCGGGGAACACCAGTCCGCTTCCGCCGACTCGACGCGGTAGGAGGCCACGTTCATGCCGTTCTCGTACGCGACGCCGTCAAACAGGTAGAACTCGAACTCGGGTCCCCACCGGCTCCAGTCGGCGATGCCGGTCGCCTGCAGGTGCTGCTCGGCGTTCCGGGCGATGTTGCGGGGGTCGTACGGGAAGAGTTGGCGGGTGTCCGCTTCGAGCGTCGTGCAGACGAACGAGAGCGTCGGAACCTCCCAGAACGGATCGACGAAACCGGTCGCGAGGTCCGGGACCATCACCATGTCGCCCGCGCTCACGGTCTTGAAGCCGACGCTGGAGCCGTCGAAGCCGACCCCCTTCTCCATCGTGCCCGGGTTGAAGCGCGCCGCCGGGATCGTGACGTGGTGCCAGCGCCCCCACAGGTCGCAGAACTTCAGGTCCACCATCGCGATCGCGCGCTCGCGGACGAACGCCTGCGCCGATTCGAAATCCTGGAACATGTCGCTGCCCTCCGGGCGCCGCCATCCCCTGCCTACCCGCCCCCGCGGCGCGAACACCCGGCAGGCCGCCAGGTGCGATCGCGAGCATTGTACCCGACATTCACAAGCGGAGAGACAGGGGTCCGGGCACCGAAAGGCGTGGTCGGTGGTCGGTGGTCAGAGCCAGCCGCGCCGGCCGCAGCCCGCGCAGCCCCGAGCGCCCCCCTCGAAGACGAACAGCCCAATGATAGGCAGGCCCCCACTCCTTGCGGCGTGTAGCCGCGCCGCCGAGAGTGGGCCAG
>PKYI01000098.1 GCA_003133645.1 Acidobacteriota bacterium
GCGCCGAGGTTGTAGATCTCGTCCGGGCGCACGACCTTCAACAGCTTGTTGAGCGACGACGCGTCGTTGAGGTCGCCGTACACGAGGTGCAGGCGCACGTCGGGCTCGTGCGGGTCCTGGTAGATGTGGTCGATGCGGGCGGTGTTGAACGACGAGCTGCGCCGCACCATCCCCCACACCTCGTACCCCTTGCCGAGCAGCAGCTCGGCCAGGTACGAACCGTCCTGCCCGGTAATGCCGGTGACGAGTGCGCGCTTCCCGTTCTTGGGGGGCCAGTTCATCGGAACTCCTTGGTTACAGAAGTTAAGAGTGAAGAGTTAAGAGTGAAAAGTCAAAGGCGAAAAAGGTCACGGACTGCGTCAAACTGCTCTGAGGTTGGCGTGGTGGTGGACGAACCACCGGTACGTTGCCTCGATCCCCTCGCGCAGCTCGATGCGGTGCCGCCAACCGAGGGCGTGGAGGCGCGACACGTCGAGGAGCTTGCGCGGCGTGCCGTCGGGCTTGGACGCGTCGAACGTGAGACGCGCCTCGGGGTAGACGATGTCGCGCACCAGCTCGGCCAGCTCGCGGACCGAGAGGTCTTCCCCGGTCCCGACGTTGAGGTGGATGTCCCCGTCGTAGCGCTCCATGATGAACAGGCAGGCGTCGGCGAGGTCGTCCACGTGCAGGAACTCCCGCCGCGGTGCCCCGGTGCCCCAGATCAGCACGTCCTCGCGCGCCTCGGCCTTGGCGTCGTGGAACTTGCGGATCAGCGCCGGCAGGACGTGCGAGCTCGACAGGTCGAAGTTGTCGCCGGGGCCGTACAGGTTGGTCGGCATGGCGGAGATGAAATCGCACCCGTACTGCCGGCGATATGCCTGGCACAGCTTGATGCCGGCGATCTTGGCCACGGCATACGGCTCGTTGGTCGGCTCGAGCGGTCCGGTCAGGAGGTACTCCTCCTTCATCGGTTGTGGGCACTCGCGCGGGTAGATGCAGGAGCTGCCGAGGTACAGGAGCTTTGTGACCCCCTCGCGGTACGCCGCGTGCACCACGGTCGCGTGGATCATCAGGTTGTCGTAGATGAACTCGGCGGGGCGCGTCGAGTTGGCGAGGATGCCGCCGACGGTGCCGGCAACGAGGTAGACGATCTCGGGCCGGTTGGCGCCGAACCACCGGTCCACCGCGGTCTGGTCGCGGAGGTCGAGCTCGGCCCGCGGCGCAGTGAGCACGTTCGTGAACCCGCCCGCGTGCAGGCGCCGGACGATCGCCGAGCCGACGAGACCGGCATGGCCCGCGACGTAGACCCGTGCGTCCCTGGCGATCTGCTCCATCAACGATCTCCGATTGCCGGCCGGCTGTCCGGCGGGTGTTTTGAGAGCGTATCACGCCGGCCCGGGAGGTTGCCCGCCGACGCGGCGAGTGCACGGCGCTCAGCCGGAGCGGATGTGCCGCGCATCGACCTCAACGTGGCGAGGGCCGCCCACCATGGCGAGCAGCAGGCGCACACGGTCCTTCGCCGGCAGGTAGCGGGTGACGATGCCCTCGACACCACGGAGCGGGCCGTTGACGACGCGAACCCTCGCGCCCGCGGCGGGAGGCTTCCGCGCATCGCCGATCACGACATAGCCGCGCTCCCCCTCTCGCTCGCGCAGCGCGGCGAGGAAATCGTCCTCGACCGCAGCCAGGCTGTCGCCGAAGCGAACCACTCCGGCAGCTCCCGGGCAATAGTGGACCAGCGCATACCGCTCGGCAACGACGCACTGGGCGAAGACGTAGGCGGGGAAGAGCGGGACCGGGCCATGCGGCGCCCGCACGTGCGGCCGCGGCTCCAACACCCTCGGGCAATAGACGGGAACACCCCTGGCCATGAGCGCCTGCGTCACGGCGCCCTCCTGCTTCGGCTTGGTCCGCACGAGCAGCCAGACCAACCTGGGGTCATCCGGCGCGATCAGCATGCGCCCGCGCCGCCCGTCCGCTGACCGCCGATCACGGCAGGGTCTTGTGGGTGCCGTCGCAGCGCGGCGGGGTGCCGGTGTGCTTGCAGCCGCAGAACGCGACCGTCTGCTTCTCGGCGATCTCTACCTTCATCGGGGTGAAACTCGTGCCCTTGTGTGAGCCGTCACAGAACGGCTGTCCGGCCGAGCGCCCGCAGCGGCACCAGTAGTAGGTGCCCGGCTCGACCTCGAGAACAAACGGGTGCTTTGCAGCGACCATTGGACCTTCGCTCATGCACACCTCCGCACTGCCATGCTCTCACACGTGGAGCTCGACCACGTCGCGGTCGCGCAGCTCGAAGTCGCGGGCAACGCGGTGGCCCTCGAGCTTGCCGCCCCAGACGCGGGCGAACTGCAGCTTCTCCGCGACCTCGCGGTGGACACGCTCCGCGAAGTCCGCCACGGTGCACCCCTGGGGCAGCACGAACGGCTCCGACTTGTCCGCCGGTTTTCCGGGCGGCTTGGAGTACACGCGCACCAGCTGCAGCCGCCGCCAGATCATGACCTTGAGCGCGTCGAGGCCGGCCCGAGTCGCGATCGAGATCTGCGCCATCGGGTACTCGGACCCGTATAGCTCCCCGAGCACCGCAAGGTCCCCCTCGCGGGCGCGGTCGGTCTTGGTGACGACCATGACGGTAGCCAAAGGCGTGTCGCGCGGGTCGGAGTCCTCGGGAAGCTCGCCCACCAGCGGCACCCGGGCCGCGGCCAGCCTCTCGCGCACGACCTCCACGTCCTCGGGCAGGTCGGCCGACGTCGGGTCGACGAGGAGCAGCGCCGCGTCGGCGCCGCGCACGACGCCGGGCAGCCACGGGTCCATGTGCTCGGCGGCGATCGGCGGGAGGTCCACGAGCTGGATGTGAACGTCCTCGAACCCCAGCATCCCCGGCTGCGGCCGCGTGGTCGTGAACGGGTAGTCGGCGACCGCGGGCTCGGCGTGGGTGAGCGCGGCGAGGAGCGACGACTTGCCGCAGTTGGGGGGGCCGAGCAGCACGATCTGGGCCGCCCCTTCGGCCTCGACCTTGAACGAGTGCCCGTGCTTGGCGGTGCGGACCTCATCCTCCTGGCGCAGGCGCGCCAGGCGGCGTTTGAGGTCGGCCTGCATCTTTTCGGTCCCCTTGTGCTTGGGGATGATCGCCAGCATCTCCTCGAGCGCCGCCCGCCGCTCATCCGGGGAGTGGGCGGCCTTGAACTTCGACTCTGCGACCCGGTACTGGGGCGTGAGGTTCGCCGGCATGCGGGGATCATTGTAAACGGGGTCCGGGGTCCGGGGTCCGGGGTCCGGGGTCCGGGGAGGAAAGTCTCCGGTACCAGACCGCATTCCAGACCCGCCGCGGCGGATGACCTCAGAGGTCGCGACGACGGCGTCGCACGGTAGACTGCGCAGAATGCACGACCCGTCACGCCACCGAGCGCTGACTCCAATCGTCGCGGCGGCGCTCGCTCTCGCGTATCCGGTGGCGGTCGCGGCGGGTCCGTGGGCGCTCGCGGGCGTGACGGTCGCCGCCGCCGTTTGCGGGTGCGCGCTCGCGCTGGCCCGGCGACCCTCGGCCCGTCTGCGCGCCGCCTTCGCGGCGATCGCGGTGTGGCTCGCCGTCGGCCTCGGCGGCGCGTTCCTCCTGCGGGCTTACGCCATGTGGGGCTTCGCCTGGGTGCTGCTCGTGGTGTATCTGCTCCCGCTCCCGCTCATCCCCCTTCTCTACGCACGGACATTCGACCAAGAGGGCGGCTCGTGACCGTTCTCGCCCTGATCGCCGTCCTCGCGGGCGCCGTTGCGTGGTGGGGTGCCCGCCGCGTCCGCAACGCCACCGACTATTTCGCCGCCGGGGGTCAGGCCGGCGCCTGGCTGGTCGGGGTGGCGGGCACGGCGGCGGCCGTCTCCGCGTTCACGTTCGTCGGCGGACCGGGTTTGTTTGCGGTGGTGGGGGTCGGTTCGCTGTGGATCACCTTCTCCGCCCCCCTCACCGGTGCGCTGCAGTGCTGGGCCGTCGGCGAGCCCACAGTGGCGCTGGCCCGGCGCCACGGGATCCTCACGCCGCAGGAGCTGATCGGCGCGAGGTTCGGGCGCGCGGCGCGGGGGATCGGCGCCGCGCTCATCGTGCTCGGTTGCGTCGCCAACCTGGCGGTGCAGGCGCGGGCCGCGGCGGTGCTCGGCGAGAACTTCCTCAAGGTGCCGGGGGCGCTGGCCGCGGGCGTCGCGCTGCTCGCAACCACCGCGTATACCGCGCTCGGCGGCATGCGCGCAGGTCTCCTCGCCGACGCCGTGCAGGGCGCGACGATGGCCGTCCTCGCGCTCGCACTCGCCGGCGCGGCGCTCGTTGCGGCGGGCGGGCCGGCCGCGGCGCTCGCGACCGTGCGGCATGCCGGCCCGGCGCTGCTCGGCAGCTTCGGGACCGTCCCCCCCGCCCGCGCTTTGGCGTGGTACCTCCTGTTCTGCCTCGGGACGTGCGCCCAACCGCACTACATCCAGAAGTTCTTCTTCTTGCGCTCGCACGAGCAGCTGCGCAAGCTGCCCGGCGTGCTCACGCTCGCGCTCGCGGTCACGCTCTCGGTCTGGCTGGCCGTCGGTCTCGCCGGCTCGGCGCTCACGGCGCGCGGCACGATCGCGCTCGCACGGCCCGACGACCTCGCCCCGCGCACGATGGCGCTGCTGGGACCGTGGGCGGAACTGGTCGCCGGCGTCGCCGTGCTGGCGGCGCTGATGTCCACCGCCGCCTCGTTCCTCAACCTGGCGGCAGCCGCCGTCACCCGCGACCTCCCCGCCGCGCTGGGCAAGCCGGTGCGCGGCCTGACGGCCGCCCGCGTGACGACCGTCGTCCTCGCGCTCGTGGCCGCCGGCCTGGGCACGGCCAGCGGGCGCACCGTGGCGCTGCTCGGGATCACGGGGTGGGGGTTCTTCACCGCAGCGTTCCTGCCCGTGTTCACCGTCGGCCTCGCCTGGAAGGGGGCCGGGCCGCGCGGCGCAGCGTTCGGCATGCTCGCCGGCGCCGCGACCGACGTCGCGCTCGAGTGCGTCCGCTCCCACCTGCCGGCCGGCCTTGAGCCCGGACTTGCCGGCGCCGCGGTGGGGATGCTCGTCCTCGTCATGGTCTCCGCCCTCCGGAGGCAGCGGGAGGCGCAGGCGGGGCTGTGGCATGGTGGGGGAAGGAAGGAGTTGAGAACCCATGACGATCCACAAAGCCATCAGCGGCCGATGGCTTGTCCCCCGGCTCGAGCGGGTGCGCGCCGGGGTGCGGCCGACGACGCTCGCAGAGGTCGAGAGGAAGCGGGACCCGTTCCGCCTGCTCGTGGCGTGCGTGATCTCGCTGCGCACTAAGGATGCCGTGACCGCCGCGGCGAGCGCCCGCCTGTTCGCGGTCGCTGCGACGCCGCATGCGGTGGCGGCGCTCGACGAGGTGCGGATCGTTGAGTTGATCTTTCCGGCCGGCTTCTACAACATCAAGGCAAGGCAGATCCGGGAGATCGCGCGGCGGATCGTGGCCGAACACGGCGGGCGCGTTCCGGGCGACCGCGACGCGCTGCTCGCTTTCCCGGGCGTCGGGCGCAAGACCGCGAACCTCGTTCTCGGCCTCGGCTTCGGCGTGCCGGCGATCTGCGTCGACACGCACGTGCACCGGATCTCGAACCGCCTCGGGTTGGTGCGGACACGGACGCCGGAGCAGACCGAACACGCCCTGGAAGACGTGCTGCCGCAGTGCTACTGGATCGAGATCAACGACCTGCTGGTGACGTTCGGGCAGCAGATCTGCCAGCCGGTCTCGCCGTGGTGCTCGCGCTGCCCGCTCGCCGCCCGCTGCCCGCGGACCGGCGTGGATCGCAGCCGGTAGGCCGCCTGCCGTTTGTTGGTCGTACGCCACTCCGGCCCGCCAACGGTGGGCCGGAGTGGCGTTGCATCAACAACACGACCGAAGCATCACCAGATCCGGCACTGCTCGGCACGGACCATCTGGTCGCCCGGCTTGCAGCCGAGCGCGGCCGCGAACGCCGGCATGTTCGACGGCGCCCCGATCGCCCGGAACTGTGCTGCCGGGTGGGGGTCCACCCGGACTTGCATCTGCTCATACTCGGGACGCGCCGCTCCCGCCCAGACGCGGGCGAACGCCAGGAAGAAGCGCTGGTCCGCCGTGAGTCCGCCGATCACCGGAGGCTTCGCCCCGGCCAGGCTCGCCTCGTAGGCCATGTGGGCGATGGTCAGCCCGCCGAGGTCCGCGATGCTCTCGCCGAGGACGAGCTTGCCGTTCTCGTGCAGGCCGGGCTGCACCTCGTACGCCTCGAACTGCTTCTGCACGCACGCGGCGCGCGCCTCGTAGTTCTTCGCGTCCTCGGCGGTCCACCACTCCTTGAGGTTCCCCTTGGCGTCGAACTTGCGCCCCTGGTCGTCGAAGCCGTGCGTCATTTCGTGGCCGATCACGGCGCCGATCGCGCCGTAGTTCACCGCGGCGTCGGCCTTCGGGTCGAAGAACGGCGGCTGCAGGATCCCGGCGGGGAAGACGATCTCGTTGCGCGACGGGCTGTAGTAGGCGTTGACGGTGGGCGGCGTCATGCCCCACTCGGCGAGGTCCACCGGCTTGCCCACCTTGTCGATTACGCGGTGGAACTCGAACTCGTTGCCGCGCACCACGTTGTCGGCGAACGAACCGGCCTTCACATCGTACTTCGCGTAGTCGCGCCAGGTGTCGGGGTAGCCGATCTTCGGGGTGAAGGCGTCCAGTTTGGCGATGGCCGCCTTCTTCGTCTCGGGCCCCATCCAGTCGAGGGTGGCGATGTCGGCGCGCAGCGCCGCGATGAGGTTGTGCACCAGCTGGTCGGCCTGCTTCTTGGCCTCGGACGGGAAGTACTTCTCGACGTACAGGCGGCCGAGTGCGAACCCGAGCTGCCTGTCCGTGGCCCCGACGCAGCGCTTCCACCGCGCCTCGAGCTTCTCGGTGCCCTGCAGCGCCTTCCCCTGGAACTGGAACTCCTCGTTGACGAACGCCGAGGAGAGGTGCGGCGCCGCGGCGCTCACGAGGTGCCAGCGCAGGTACGTCTTCCACTGCTCGAGCGGGACCCGCGCCAGCAGGGCGCCGAGGCCGCGGATGAACTCCGGCTGTGCGACGTTGAGGCTGGCGATCGCCGGCGCCTGCTGGAGGCGGAAGTAGGCCGGCCAGTCGAAGTCGGGCGCCAGCTTGGCGAGCTCGGCCGTGGCGATGCGGTGGTATGTGTTGTCGGGGTTGCGCTGCTCGACCCGCGACATCGAGATCTTGGCCAGCTCCGTCTCGAGCGCCATGACGGTCGCGGCTTCGGCCTTGGCATGGGCCGCGTCATCGCCGAGCAGGCCCAACATCGCGGCCACGTGGGCGGCGTACTTCTCGCGGAGCTGCGTGGAGCGGGGGTCGTCCTTGAGGTAGTAGTCGCGGTCGGGTAGCCCCAGCCCGCCCTGCCGCAGCGAGGCGATCACCTCGTCGCTGTTCTTGCGGTCCTGCTCCGAGCCGAAGCCGAACAGCACCCGGACGCCCTGGCTCTGCAGCCGCGCCATCTCGGCCTGGAGGTCGGCCACCGATTTGATCGCGTCGATCCGCGCGAGCTCCGGCTCGATCGGCTTCGCGCCCGCCGCTTCGACCGCCTTTTCGTCCATGCACGCGCCCCAGAAATCGGCGAGCTTGCGGTCGTCGGAGCCGGGGACGAGGTCCTTGCGCGCGGCCAGGGCCTCGAGGATGCCGTGCAGCTTGTCGCGGTTCTCCTCGGCGAGCACGTTGAACGTGCCCCAGCGCGGGTACTCCGGCGGGATCGGGTGCGCCTTGATCCAGCCGCCGTCGGCGTAGTGGAAGAAGTCGACGCACGCCTTGGCGCTGGTTTCCATGTCCGCCGGGTTGATGCCGTGGCTCTCCTGCGCCGCCAGCGGCAGGGCGACGGCCGCGACGGCGGCGGCGAGGGTGAGGGTGAGGGAACGGTTCATGACCACCTCCTGACGGCTGGGAATTGTACGCCACCACCGTCAGACGGTCAGGCCCGGGCAAGGAAAAGGGCGGAGTCACGCTCCGCCCTTTCGTATTTTCTTGCTTCTCCGGACCCCGGATCCCGGACCCCGGTCCCCCGTCTCTACATCGTCTTCAACATCTCCTCGGCCTCCTTGCAGGTCTTGCCGACGCCGGCGACCGACTTGGTGAACGCCGCCTTCTCCTCGTCGGTGAGGTCGAGCTCGATGATCTTCTCGATGCCGTTCCGGCCGACGATGCAGGGCACGCCGACGAACAGCCCCTTGACGCCGTACTCGCCGTCGAGCTTGGCGCACACGGGGATGATCTTGCGCTTGTCGAAGATCACCGCCTCGGCCATCTCGAGCGCCGCCCAGGCGGGCGACACGAACGCCGAGCCGAAGCCGAGCAGCCCGACGACCTCGCCGCCGGCCTTGCGGGTGCGCGCCTCGATCTTGGCCAGGGTGTCCGCGTCGAGGAACTTGCCGACCGGGATGCCGGCGATCTGGCAGGAGCTGCGCACCGGCACCATGTCGTCGCCGTGGCCGCCGAGCACCAACGCGTTGACGTTCTCCACCGACACTTTTGCTGCCTCGGCCACGAAGTAACAGTAGCGCCCGGAGTCGAGCACGCCGGCCATGCCGAACAGTTTGTTCTTCGGGGGAGCCAGGCGCTTGTCGAGGGTGAAGACGATGGCGTCGAGCGGGTTGGCGATCGAGATGATCATCGCGTCGGGGCAGTACTGCTTGATCCCCTTGGCCACCTCGAGGGTCACCTTGAGGTTGACGGCGAGCAGCTCTTCCCGGCTGGGGAAGGTGCCATCGGGACGCGCCTTGCGCGGCACGCCGGCGGTGTTGATGACCAGCTCCGCCCCGGTCAGCGCCGAGTAGTCCTTGGACGCGACGAGCTTGATGTCGTGGCGGATGGTCGGCAGCCCCTCGGCGATGTCGAGCGTCTTGCCGATCGAGACCGACTGCTTCTTGACCACCTCCTGCCGCTCCGGGGGATCAGCCGGGTTGGGCATCGGGGCCGGGTCCGTCAACCCCACCTCGCGCGCCAGTCCACGCTGCGCGATCTCCTGGGCGAGCACTCCGCCGATGAAACCACCGCCGATCAGACCGATCTTCTTCAGCATGATGTTCCTCCCTTCCTGGGCTGTCCGCCCTTGCCTGCCACGGGTGCGAGGCGGGGAGCGGACACCAGATCCGTCCCATCCCACGCATCGCTGAGGCTCACGCCCCCCTCTTCGCTTTCCATCCTGGACCGCTCGCGGCGACGCGAGATCCCCACCGCGGCCCGCGGCCGCGCGAGGCCCGGTCCAGGGATCAAGACACCGTGCCGAGGTCGACCGGCAACTTGGCCGACTGCGCTGCCACATCGCTGGCGCTCTTGTGCAACAGCGCCTTTTCCTCGGCGGTAAGCTTCAGCTCGAACACGCCCTCCATGCCCTTGGCGCCGAGCTTGGCCGGGACGCCGACGAACACGTCCTTCAGACCAAGCTCCCCCTGCAGGTACACGGCGCAGGGCAGGATCTTCTTGCGGTCCCTGACGATGGAGTCCACCATCTCGTACACGCCGGCGGCCGGCGCGTAGTACGCCGACCCGGTCTTCAGGAGCTTGACGATCTCGCCGCCGCCCTGGGCGGTGCGCTGCACGATCGCGTCGATGCGTTCCTTCGGCAAAAGCTCCGGCAGCGGCACACCGCTCACCGTGGTGTAGCGCGGCATCGGCACCATGCTGTCGCCGTGGCCGCCGAGCACGAGCGCGAATACGCTCTCGGTCGAGACGCCGAGTTCCATCGCGATGAACGCCCGCATCCGCGCGGTGTCGAGGATGCCGGCCATCCCGATCACGCGCTCGCGCGGGAACCCCGACACCCGGCGCGCGACCTCGCACATCACGTCGAGCGGGTTCGTCACCATGATAATGATCGAGTCGCGCGACTTGCGCACCGCGCGCGAGACGCACTCGGCGACGACCTTGGCGTTCGCGTCCTGCAGGTCGTCGCGGCTCATCCCGGGCTTGCGCGCCAGACCGGCGGTCATGACGATGATGTCGGAACCCTCGGTGGCGTCGTAGTCGTTGGTGCCGACGAGCAGGCCGTCGTGATGCACGACCGGCGCCGCCTGGTAGAGGTCGAGCGCCTTTCCCTGCGGCACCCCGTCAACGACGTCGACGAGGACGATGTCGCCCAGATGCCCTTCGGCAAGCCGTTGGGCCGTGGTGGCGCCGACGTTGCCGGCACCGATCACCGTGATCTTGGGCTTCCTCATCGCGATTCCCCTTCGTCAGGGTTCCCGGTTGCCACCAACGTTCCTGACACGGCGATTACAGTACCACCCCCTCCCGGGCAATCACAAACGCCGGCGGACGGCGAACCCTCCCCATGGTCGGCGCCCTTGGCGCGCGGCCCCGCCGTCGCGGTCGAGGTCACCCCCGCCGGGCCCGCGCCACGGCGTCCGTGCGCTTGAAATGCACAAAAAAGGGGTGTATAAGAGGGCGGTTGCTGCTTTCGAAGAGAAAGTGGGACTCCGGTCCCACTTTTTTTTCGGAAGCGAAGGGGATGATGACGCGTCTTTCCGATGATCTCCTGGCACGGCTGGGCCGCCTCGCCGCGAGCGAGGGGGTCGAGCTATTGGCCGCCGAGGTGGCCGGCACGGCCCGCAAGCCGGTCGTCCGCCTGCTCCTCGACCGCGCGGAGGGCGGCGTGACGCTCGCGGACTGCGAGTCGGTCTCCCGCCAGGCGAGCGTGCTCCTCGATGCGCACGACCCGTTTCCGACTGCGTTCACCCTCGAGGTATCGTCGCCTGGAATTGACCGCAAACTCTACAACGAAAAGGATTTCGCTCGATTCGAGGGATGCGCGGTGCGGGTGCGGATGTGCCCGACGTGGCCCGCGCCCCGGGTCGTCGACGGGTTCCTGGAGGGGCGCACCGACGGTGTGATCCGCGTGCGCAACCGCTCCGGGGCCATCTGCGAGCTGCCCGAGGGCAAGGTCTTCGAGACCCGCCTCGCCCCGAACCTCGATGAGAGCCTCAAGCGAGCGAAGTCCCGGGGAAGGATGTAGGCGATGAAGATGGAACTCGGCAACCTGATCCGCCAGGTCTCCCACGAGCGAGAGATCGAACCGGAGCGGCTGGTCGCGGCGCTCGAGGATGCAATCTCGCAGGCGGCGAGAAAGCACTACCGCGAGCGCGGCGTCCGCACCCACATCGACCTGGAGGCGGGCGAGATGTCGTCGTTCCGGGTGCGGACCGTGGTGGCCACCGCGGAGGAGGTCACCGACCCGACCTCGGAGATGCTTCTCGAAGAAGCGCGCGACATCGAACCCGGCGTCGAGGTCGGCGGTGAGATCGTCCTCGGCGAGCTGGACACGGCCTCACTCGGCCGCATTGCCGCGCAGGCCGCCCGCCAGATGCTCTTCCAGCGCGTGCGCGAGGCCGAGCGCGACAACATTTACAACGAGTACATCGGGAAGCAGGGCGAACTCGTCAACGGGATCGTCAAGCGCTTCGAGCGCGGCGACATCGTGATCGAGCTCGGGCGCACCGAGGGTGTGGTCACCCGCCAACACCAAGTGCGGCACGAGCGCTACAGCCAGGGCGACCGGATCCGGGCCGTGATCGTGGACGTCACCAAGGACGCCAACAAGCCGCAGGTCGTCCTCTCCCGTACCGCGCCCCAGCTGCTGATCAAGCTGCTCGAGATGGAGGTGCCGGAGATCTACGACGGCACCGTCATCGTCAAGGGGTGCGTCCGCGAGCCCGGCGAGCGCGCCAAGGTCGCCGTCGCGTCCCGCGACCGCGACGTGGACCCGGTCGGCGCCTGCGTCGGCATGAAGGGGTCGCGCGTGCAGGCAATCATGCGCGAGCTCAAGGGAGAGAAGGTCGACATCATCCCGTACAACCAGGACATCGTGACGTTTGCCCAGAGCGCGCTGGCCCCCGCGAAGATCAACCGCGTGGCGCTGCGCGAACAGTCGACGAGGATCCCGATCACCGACACCGACGGGAAACCCGCCCAGGACGAGCACGGCGAGCCCCTGGTGCACGAACGGCACGAGACGGTGCTCGACGTGATCGTGTCCGACGAGCAGCTCTCCCTCGCGATCGGCAAGCGCGGCCAGAACGTGCGCCTGGCCTCCCGCCTGCTCGGGTGCCGCATCGAAATCAAGAGCGAGGAAGCCGTCAAGGACGAGGTCGCGGCGGCGCTGGCCGCCATGCTTCGCCAGGTCGAGGGGGTTACGGACGAGGTCGCAGCGGAAGCCGAGCCGTCCTCCGCGATCGACTACGACACCCACCTGCCGCTCGAGGAGCTGTCCGGGATCAGCGACAAGATGCGTGAGCGGTTGCTGGAGCACGGCTTGTCCCATGCCGGCGCGCTCGCCGCCGCCGACCCCGAGAAGCTGATGGAAATCCCAGGAATCGGGCCTCATTCCGCTGCCAAACTGATCGCAGCGGCGAAGACGGCGCTCGCGGCGCAAGCCCCCGCGGGCCCCGAGGAGTAGAGCATGCCGCAGGTGTTCCGTGTCGGCGATTTGGCCCAGCAGATGGGCGTTTCGGTCGAGGAGCTGATCTTCAAGCTGCGCTCCATCGGCGTGGACGTCACCACTGCGGAGAACACCCTCGACCTGTCGACGGTGCGCGACATCATCACCGGACAGACGCTCGTCCGGCGCCCGCGCGAGGTAATCGTGCGTCAGGCGGTCGTGAGTACGGAGGAGCAGCGTAAGGCGCCGGCGCCGGCGGTCGAACGCTTGAAGCGCAGACGGCCGGGACGCCGAGGGGTCGGCCTCGACGAGGAGCTCCCCGACGCGGTCCCGAACCTCGCCGCGCTGGCGGTGCCGGCATCGGCCAAACACGCCGTCAGGGCGGCGGACGAGCCTGACGCCGCCGCCGCCGAGGAGACCGAGCCGGCCGTCGACACTGCGGCCGCGGCGGCTCCGGTCGAGGCCAAGGCGACCGCCGAACCGTCCCCTGAGCCGGTCGCGCCGCCGCCCGAGGAGACGCCCGCCACGCCGGTGAAGCCGGCGCGGACGGCGAAGGCCGCCAAGGCGGCCAAGACCGAACCAGCCGAGTCGGTCCCCGCCGAGACGCCCATCGAGGCCACACCGGCGCCGGCCGCTCATGCCGCCAAACCCAAGGCCACGACGGTACGCGAAACCGCCAGGCCGGCCAAGAAGGGCGCCAAGGCGCCCCTGGAGTCCCAACTCCGCGAGCTCTCGGACGACGAGGTGCGGCAGCGCATCATGGCGGCCAAGCAGGCCGCGGCTGCCAAGCCGGCCGAGAAGGCCGCCGTCCCGGCCCGCGGGAAGTCCTCCCGCAAGGCCAAGGCGGCCGCGGACGCCGACGAGATCCGCGACCTGCTCGCCAAGTTCGAGGAGTCCAAGGTCCGGGCCGCAGCCGAAGGCACGGCCGCGCCGCGGCCCCCGGTTTCGGCGGGCGGACGCGGGAGGCCGATGCACCGGCCCCGGCGCGAGCGCGGGGAAGCCCCGGCGGAGGCGCGGATCGTCACGGTGTCGTTCCGCGACGGCCTCAAGCCCGAGGGACCGGTCTACCTCTCGGAGGCGGTCACGGTCCGGGAACTGGCCGAGAAGCTCAATGTCCTGGTCAAGGACCTCATGGCGTACCTGATCTTCAAGAAGATCCTGGTCACCGCCAATCAGGCCCTTCCTCAGGAACTTGCGGAGCAGATCTGCGAGGAGCTGGGCATCGAGGCCATGGTCGTGAGCTTCGAGGAGGAGATCGACCTCCAGCAGGAGGAAGCCGCCGACTCGAATGTCAAACCGGAGCCCCGCCCCCCCGTCGTGACGGTGATGGGCCACGTGGACCACGGCAAGACCTCGCTGCTCGACGCCATCCGCTCGACGCGCGTGGCGGCCGGCGAGGCCGGTGGCATTACGCAGCACATCGGCGCGTCGCGAATCGTCCACAAGGATAAGCCGGTCGTGTTCATCGACACCCCGGGCCACGCGGCGTTCACGCAGATGCGCGCCCGCGGCGCCAAGGTCACCGACATCGTCGTGCTGGTGGTGGCGGCCGACGACGGTGTCATGCCGCAGACGGTCGAGGCGATCAACCACGCCCGCGCCGCCCACGTGCCTCTGATCGTGGCGATCAACAAGATCGACAAGGCCAACGCCAACCCGGAGCGCGTCAAACAGGAACTCGCCCAGCACGAGGTTCTCCTCGAGGGATGGGGCGGCGAGACCCCGGTGGTGCAGGTGTCGGCCACCAAGGCCCAGGGCATCGACGAACTCCTCGAGGTGATCCTCCTGGTTGCCGAGATGGCCGACATCAAGGCCGTACGCGAGGGGCCGGCCCGCGGCACCGTGCTCGAGGCCCGCAAGGAGCGCGGCCGCGGCGTGGTGGCCACCGTCCTGGTCCAGCAGGGCACGCTGTCGCAGGGCGATTGCTTCTTCGCCGGCTCGACCTACGGCCGCGTGCGCGCGATGCTCGACACCGGCCGCAAGCCTGTTCGCATGGCCAGGCCGTCCGAGGCGGTCGAGATCATGGGCCTCGACGCCATTCCCGAGGCCGGCGATACCTTCCAGGTCGTCGAGGACGAGTCGCGGGCGCGCGACGTCGCCGGCCACCGTCAGGCCAAGCAGCGCGAGGAGCAGATGGCCAGCAACCGCAAGGTCACCCTCGAAGGCCTGATGGACAAGATCAAGGCCGACGAGGTCAAGGCGCTCAACCTCGTGCTCAAGGCCGACGTGCAGGGGTCGGTCGAAGTGCTGCGCGACACGCTCGCCAAGCTCTCCACCGACGAGGTGGCGATCAACGTCATCCACGCGTCGGCCGGCGCGATCACCGCCAACGACATCCTGCTCGCGTCCGCGTCCCAGGCGATCGTCATCGGCTTCAACGTGCGCCCCGAGCGCTCGGCCAAGGAACTGGCGGAGCGCGAGAAGGTGGACGTCCGCCTCTACTCGGTCATCTACCACCTCACCGACGAGCTGCAGAAGGCGATGCTGGGGATGCTCAAGCCGACGTTCAAGGAGGAGGAGCTCGGCCGGGCCGAGGTCCGCGAGGTGTTCAAGGTCTCCAAGGTGGGAACCATCGCCGGCTGCATGGTGCTCGAGGGAACGATCCTGCGGACCGCCAAGGCCCGCCTGTTGCGCGACAACGTCCTGATCTGGGAGGGCAACCTCACCTCGCTCAAGCGGTTCAAGGACGACGCCTCCGAGGTCAAGAATGGCTTCGAGTGCGGTATCGGTCTCGAGAAGTACCACGACATCAAGCAGGGCGACGTCATCGAGGCCTACCGCACCGTGGAAGTGGCGCGCGAGGCGTGATCGTGAACACAGTCAACTCTTGACTGACGAGGGTCCGGTCCGATGGAGTCTCGCTCGCCGCTGTTCGTCGCCGTCGCCCAGGTGGAGCTGCACCTGCCCGGGGCGCGGTCGCTCAAGGACAAGCGCCAGGATGTGCGGTCGCTCGTCGAGCGGATGCGGCACCGCCTGGCGGTGCTGGTCGTCGAGAGCGACCACCAGGAGCTGCACCAGCGCGCGGGGCTGGCGATCAGCGCGTTCGCGACCGACGCCGAGGCGGCGCGCGGCACCGTCGTGCGCGCCCTCGACCTGGTAAACGAGAATTTTCCGGGTGTCGTGCTCGACGAGCGAGTCGACGTCGTCCAGGTGCGGTAGGAGGTGAATCGTGCGTGACGCCCTCGTGCGCCGCGAACGGCTGAAGAATGCCATGCGGGAGGTGCTCTCGGAGCTCTTGCTCACCCAGATCAAGGACCCGCGCCTGTCCGGCGTCGTAATCTCCGCGGTTGAGCTCTCCGGCGACCTGAAGCTGGCCCGCGCCTTCTTCTCGGTCTTCGGCGACGACGAGCGGGTGCGCCAGGCCGCGGACGGCCTGGTCCAGGCGCGCGGCTTCCTTCGCCACGAGAGCGCAAAGCGGCTGCGGATGCACAACCCGCCGGACCTCGAGTTCAAGCGCGACCTGGGTTTCGAGCGCGCCGACCGCATCGCCCGCGTGCTCGACGAGATCGCCGCCACCAGGCCGAGGACGGACGATGACGAGGCCGGCGACCAGGAGCCGAGGGCCGAGGCCAGGGAAGACGGCGATGCCTGACCCCACCCGCGACACGGGCGCCGCATTCGCGCGGCTGAAGCGTGCCAAGCGGGTGCTGATCACCTCGCACAGCGCGCCCGACGGCGACGCGCTGGGCTCCGAACTCGGGTTCGCCGAGGTCGCCCGTGCGCTGGGCGTCGCGGCCACGATCGTGAACCGCGACCCGCACCCCGCGTCGCTCGCGTTCCTCCCCGGCCTCGAAACGATCCGGGTCCAAAACGAACTGCCCGCCGGGTTCGAGCGCGATTTCGACCTCGGGGTCCTCCTCGAGTGCCCCGATCTCGACCGTCCCGCCCTGGCGGGACTCGACCGGATGCCGCTGCTCAACATCGACCACCACCTCGAGAACGCCCTCTACGGCGAGGTCAACGTCGTGGACGAGGACGCCCCCGCGGTGGGCGAGATGGTGCTGGCGATGGCCGAGAAGGCCGGTATCGCGGTGACGGGGAGCATGGCGACCAACTTGTATGCGGCGCTCGTCACCGACACCGGCGACTTCCGCTACTCGAACGCCACGCCCAGGGCGTTCGAGGCTGCCGCCAGGCTGGTCGCTGCCGGTGCGAAGCCGGACGAGATCGCCGAGGCGCTCTGGGAACACAATCCCGCTCGGGTCGTGCGCCTGACCGCCGAGGTGCTTGCCACGCTCGAGCTGCTGGCCGGCGGGCGGCTGGCGGTCATCGCCTGCGACCGCGCAATGCTGGCGCGGGCGGGCGCCCGGCCGGAAGACACGGAGAACCTCGTCAACATCCCGCGCGCCATCGACGGCGTGCGCGTCGCCGTCTTCCTCAAGGCCCTGTCCGACGGCGCCGTACGCGTCTCGCTCCGCTCGCGTGGCGACGTCGATGTCCAATCGGTGGCCCGGACGTTCGGCGGCGGCGGCCACCGCAACGCCGCCGGCTGCACCATCGAGGGCAGCTTCGCCGAGGCAAAGCGCGCGCTGCTCGCCGCCGCCCTCCCCGTCGTGGAGTCCTCATGAGCTTTCCGCGCAGCGGGTTCCTCCTCGTGGACAAGCCGGTCGGGCCGACCTCCCACGACGTCGTGCAGGCGGCACGCCGGGCGCTCAAGGAGCGCCGCATTGGTCACACGGGCACTCTCGACCCGGCTGCCACCGGCCTGTTGCTCCTGTGCATCGGCAAGGCCACGCGGCTGCAGCAGTACCTCCTCGCCTGGGAGAAGACCTATCACGGGGAGATCCGCCTCGGGTGGGGCACGACAACCTACGACGGCGAGGGTGAGCCGCTCGCCGAGGCGAGGCCCGTGCCCGAGCTCTCTGAGAGCGTGATCGCCGGCCTTGCCGCGCGCTTTTCGGGCGAGTTCGAGCAGCTCCCGCCTCCCTACTCCGCCAAGAAGACCGGCGGGCGGAAGTTCTACGAGCTGGCGCGCGCTGGGGAAGAGGTTCCGCTGCAGCCCAAGCGGGTGACGGTGCAGAGCATGGCGCTGACGGTCGTGGGGCCGGACCGCGTCGGCTTTGCGGTGACGTGCTCCTCCGGCACCTACCTGCGCTCCCTCGCGCACGACATCGGCGAGACGCTCGGTTGCGGCGGCCATCTCGCCTCCCTGCGGCGCGTTCGCATCGGCCCGTGGCTCGTCGAGGATGCGGTGAGCGCTGAGACGCTCGCCAACCGTCCGCAGGAGGTCCAGGCCGGGGCGTTCGTCTCCCTCGCGTCCGCCATCCTGCCGTTTCCGGAGGTGACCCTCAACCCGACCGCAATGGACCACTTCATGCACGGCCAGGAAGTTGCGGTGCGCGAAGCGGATGGCAACTACGTTCCCGGCTCGCCGGTGGCGGTGCGCGACCGTTCCGGGGACCTCGTGGGGGTGGGCGTCGCCCTTGCGTTCCTCGCCCGCGCCCGCACCGTCAACGTGGCCCCGCGCATGGTGCTTGCGGACGTTGAGGCCCCGGCAAAAACGTGATATAGTGACAAGCCTCCTCGCCACCGGGGGCTTGACGTGGAGATGTGGAGCGGACGATGAGCGAACGCGAATACGTATCGAGCAAGGAGCAGATCATCTCGGACTTCCGCCGTCACGACCTCGACAGCGGGTCGCCCGAGGTGCAGGTTGCTCTCATCACAAAGCGCATCGAGTACCTCACCGAGCATTTCAAGGTTCACGCCAAGGATCACCACTCCCGCCGCGGCCTTCTGATGCTGGTGGGACAGAGGCGGCGCCTGCTGGAGTACCTCCGGCGGAAGGATGTCGCCAGGTACCGGGCGCTGATCGAGCGGTTGGGTCTGCGCCGCTAGCGCCGGTTCGCCGCACAGCCAAAGGAGCACCATGGTCGTTACTGAGAGAGTTGAAATCGAAGGCAGAGCACTGGAACTCGAAGTCGGGAAGGTCGCCAAGCAGGCCGATGGGGCCTGCTTGGTGCGTTTCGGCGAGACGTTCGTGCTGGTCACGGCGTGCTTCCGCAAGGACATCAGGGAGGGCGTGGACTTCCTCCCGCTCACCGTGGACTATCGCGAGAGTACCTACGCCGGCGGCCGCATCCCCGGCGGCTTCTTCAAGCGCGAGGGTCGCCCGACCGAGAAGGAGATCCTGACCTCGCGGTTGATCGACCGGCCGTTCAGGCCCCTCTTCCCGAAGGGCTACACCCACGAGACCCAGATCATCGGGTTCGTGCTTTCGGCGGACGGCGTCAACGACCCCGACGTATTGGCGATCAACGGCGCGTCGGCGGCGCTCATGGTCTCCGGCTGCCCGTTCGACACGCCGGTAGGCGCGGTCCGCGTGGGGCTGGTCGAGGGCCGGCTCGTCGTCAACCCGACGCACCAGCAGCGCGCGGACGCGGCGCTCGAAATCGTCGTCGCCGGCACCGAGAACGCGGTCGTGATGGTGGAGGCCGGAGCGCGCGGCGTGTCGGAGGCGCAGATCCTCGACGCCATCGATCTGGCCCACCGCGAGATCAAGAACATCATCGCCGCCCAGCGCCGCCTCAGGGACAAGGTTGGTAAGCCCAAACCCACATTGGCGCCCCCGGTCGCTCCCTGGCCGGAGGAGTTCGCAGCCGGGATCCGGCAGCGGTTCGCCGGCCCGCTCGACGTTGCGCTGCGCGTGCGCGGCAAGTTCGAGCAGGTTGACGCGGTCGACAAGGTCGAGGCCGACGCCGTCGCTTCCGCCCCCGAGGCCGAGAGGGCCGAAAAGGGGCCGTGGGTCAAGGCCATCTTCCACGACATGGTCAAGGAGCAGTTCCGCAGCGCGATCCTCGCCAAGGGCGAGCGCCTCGACGGCAGGGCGTTCGACGAGGTCCGCAAGGTCACGTGCGAGGTCGGCATACTGCCCCGGACGCACGGCTCCGCCCTATTCACCAGGGGTGAGACCCAGGCGCTCGTGACCTGCACGCTCGGCACATCCGACGACGTGCAGGTGATCGAGGCGCTCGAGGGCGAGAGTCAGCAGCGCTTCCTCTTGCACTACAACTTCCCGCCGTTCTCGGTCGGCGAGGTCAAGTTCATGCGCGGCCCCGGGCGGCGCGAGATCGGACACGGCAACCTGGCCCGACGCGCGCTCGGCCCCGTCATGCCGGACAAGAACGCGTTCCCATACACCCTGCGCGTCGTCTCGGACATCCTGGAGAGCAATGGCTCCTCTTCGATGGCCACCGTGTGCGGCGGCACCCTTTCGCTCATGGACGCCGGCGTGCCGATCGCGGCGCCCGTGGCCGGCGTGGCGATGGGCCTGGTGTCCGACGGCGTCCACCATGCCGTCCTCACCGACATCGCGGGGCAGGAAGACCACTACGGCGACATGGACTTCAAGGTCGCCGGGACGCGCGAGGGGATCAACGCGCTCCAGATGGACATCAAGATCGGCGGGCTGCCGCGCGAGGTCATGGAGCGCGCGCTCGAGCAGGCCCACCGCGGCCGCCTCCACCTCCTCGACATCATGGAGGCCACGATCGCCCAGCCGCGGCCGGACATCTCCAGCTACGCGCCGCGCATCATCACGATCACGATCAACCCCGACAACATCCGCGACGTCATCGGACCCGGCGGCAAGACGATCCGGGCGATCCAGGACGAGACCGGGGCGCGGATCAACATCGAGGACGACGGTCGGGTCGAGATCGCCACCGCCGACGAGGCGGCCGCGAACCGCGCGGTGCAGATCATCGAGGGCCTCACCCGGCTGCCGCAGATCGGCGAGATCTTCGAGGGCACCGTCAAGCGCATCGAGCCCTACGGCGCGTTCGTCGAGATCCTGCCCAACCGCGACGGCCTGCTGCACGTCTCCGAGCTGGCCTGGGAGCGCACCCGCGAGGTCACCGACGTGATCAAGCTGGGCGACAAGATCAAGGTCAAGATCATCGGCATCGACGGCAGCGACCGCATCAAGCTCTCCCACCGTGCCCTGATGCCGCCACCCGAGGGGTACACCCCAGAGTCCGGCGAGGGCGAGGGCGAGCGTCGCCGCCCCCACAGCGACCGTCCCGGCGGCCGCGACCGTGGGCCGCGCCGTGAGGGCCATCGCTAGCCTGTCCGTCTCGACCGATTCCAAACCCGGAGGCCGCCGCGAGGCGGCCTCCTTCGTTTCGATCCGGTCCCGACCGGCCGGCCGTCAACGCTGGCAGCGCGGGCAGTAGAACGCGGACCGGCCGGCGAGGACGCGGCGCACGATCGCGCCCCCGCACCCCGCGCACGGCTGGCCTTCCCGCCCGTACACGGCGAGCTTGACCGCGAAGTAGCCGCCGTCCCCCGCCGCGTTGACGAAACCGCCGTCCCGCAGCGTCGTGCCGCCGGCCTCCAGCGCCGCGGTCAGGACCTGCCGGATGGCTGCTGCGAGTGCCGCCAGCCGTCGCGGCGCCACCTTGTCGGCGCGACGCAGCGGCGAGATCCGCGCGAGCGCCAGCGCCTCGTTGGCGTAGATGTTGCCGAGCCCGGCGAGCACGCGCTGGTCGAGCAGCACCGAACGGATCGGCGAGCGCGAGCGGGCGGCCGCGACGAGCGCCACTTCGGCATCGCCGCGCAACGGGTCCGGACCGAGCCGCGCGAGGGACGGGTGCGCGGCGAGCGCCGCGGGTTCCAGCACCACCGCCACGCCGAAGCGTCGCGGGTCGACGAAACGGACCTCCAGCCCCCCTTCCAGCCGCAGGACGAGGTGCGTGTGGGGGGCGAACGCCTCCTGGGGCCTGGCCAGGACGAGCCGGCCCGACATCCCGAGGTGGAACAGCGCCACGGCCCGTTCCCCATGCGCGATCAGATACTTGCCGCGGCGCTCCAGGGTCGTAAACCGTGTCCCCTCGATGCCCGCCCGCCAGTCGGCTGGCTCGATCCCCTCCCGCAGCCGTACCGGCCGCGCCTCGACCGCCACCACTCGCCGGCCCACAAGGTGGGGCTCGAGCGAGCGGCGCACGGTCTCGACCTCGGGCAGCTCCGGCATGGCCGCAGACCATAGCACGCGCGCCCCCAGGGGGCGCCGCCGGTCGTGCAAACGGTCCCCGGAAGGCATTCCTGGTGTCGGCGCAAATCAACCACCCCGGACCCCGCCGGCGGCGAGCCGCGAAGGCCGGTGGCGTCAAGGCTACCATCTGACCGGTAATGACTTGGGTGCCGTGCTCGGAACCAGGATCGCGGCCTAAACAAACCGCCGACCAAGCGCGTACTACTGGGTGAGTCTGCTTCCTCCTTTCTCCTCCTTCACACCCGGCGCCGTGAACTCCACGGCGCCGCGGTGCGTCCGGGCGCCCGAACCGTCCTGGCGGGCGGAGGATCGGGTATCCTTGCGCGCGGTCTGGGGACGGCGGTGCGTCCCGGCGGGGAGACATGGCATGGAACTCAAGGAAGCCCTCACCACTGCGATCGACTACGAGCACAAGGTGCACGACCACTATGCCAAGGGCGCCGGGGAGATCCTCGACCCGCGGGGGAAGAAGGTCTTCGCAACCCTCGGCAAGGAGGAGCTGGGCCACGTCGCCTACCTGGAGAGCCGCCTCGCGGAGTGGCTCTCGACCGGCAAGGTATCCACCCCCGAGCTTCCCACCGTGCTCCCCAACGTCGACTGGGTGCAGGCCGCCAGAGCCAAGGTGGCGCGCGAGCCGGAGCGCACGATCGCGGTGAAGGGGGAGCTCGAGCTGCTCAAGATCGCGCTCGACCTCGAACGGCAAACGAGCGGCTTCTACGCCCAACTCGTGGACACCCTCCCCGCGGAGTACCGCGGGCTGTTCGCGCGCTTTCTCGAGATCGAGCAGGCGCACCTCCTGATCGTCCAGGCCGAGATCGACGCGATCGCGGGGCATGGCAGCTGGTTCGACGTGATGGAGTTCCGCCTCGAAGCCGGGTAGCGTCCAGGTGTAAGCACGTTCCTCGCTTCCTTGCGCCGCCGATAGCGGACCATCTGCGTTGTCGGCCTTCGGCGGTTCGGATCCTCACGTAGCCTCCGGCTACGCTCCGGTCCGACCGCCTCGGTCTCCTAGCATCTGGCCCACTCTCGGCGGCGCGGCTACACGCCGTTCACCTTGGCCCTGCCACCCACGTTCTGTCTTTGCCGAACCCCGAGCCCCGAACCCCGGTCTTTGCCGGCCACCGGCCACGCCTCTTCGATCCACGACCCACGATCCACGATCTTCGCGGCGGCGCGCTACGAGCGGTCCCTGTGGTTGCCCTCGCGCCGCTCTACCCGTTTGAGGAGAAGGTAGCTGGCGACCCCGATGAGGACCATCGCCACCCCAAACGCGGGGTATGCGAACCGCCAGTTGCCCGGCCCGGTCATCATGCTCCACTCCGACATCCCGCCGATCCCGGCCAAGAGCGACAGCGGCATGAAGATCGTGGTGATCAGGGTGAGCCGGCGGACGCTCTTGTTCGTCCGGTTGGCGACCCGGGCCATCCGGTTGTTGATGAGCGAGAGGTACATCTCCGTGAGGTTGGCCAGGAGGTCACGGTTCATCTCCGTGAACTCGAAGAACTTGGCCAGGTGGTCGTAGATGTCGCGGAAATGGTAGATCGCTTCCTCCGAGACGAACGGCGAGTCCCTGCGGCAGATCTTGACCAGGATCTCGCGCTCGTGAAACAGGCTCTTGCGCAGTGAGAGCAGGGCGCGGCGCAGCTGGACCAGGCTGTCGAGCCTGAAGCCCGTGACATCCCGGAGGATCCCCTCCTCGGCCGCCTCGATGTCGTCCTCGAGCGGCTCGATCGCCTCCACCTTGCCGTCCACCGTGACATCGAGGATGACGTGGAGCAGGAAATCCGGCCCCCGCTCCACCGTCCCAATGGCGCGGGCGGCGATCGCCTCGATCTTCTCGAACATCGGGCGCCCGCCTCCCCCGCGGCCACCGACGCTCACGAGGAAATCCTTCCCGAGGAAGAGATCGACCTCCTCGACCGTCAGCCGGCGCTCGCCGTACGAGTACCGGTTGCACAGGATGAAGGTGTAGCCGGGGTAGTCCTCCACCTTGGGCACCTGGTTCGAGTCGAAGCAGTCCTCCACCGCCAAGGGGTGGATCCCAAGCCGGGCGGCCACCACGTCGAGTTCAGGCCGGGCCGGGTCGAACATGTCGACCCAGATGTAGCCACCGCTGCCGCGCGCTGCGAGCGCCTCCTCGAGTGAGCCGACCTGCCGCATCCCCTTGCCCACCTCGACGTGAAAGTACCTGCACTCCGACATTTGAGCCCCCTCGGCACGAACCCCACCCATCGCCACGGCGAAACGCCCGCGCCGCAGCGATTCTGCCAGATCCGCCGCAAATACGTGGTCAGTGGTCAGTGGTCCGACCGGCCGCGCCGGCCGCAGGCCGCGCAGCCCCGAGCGCCTCCCTCGAAGACGAGGCCGCCTTCGGCAGGCAGGGCCTCGCCACTTGGGGCGTGTAGCCGCGCCGCCGAGAGTGGGCCAGATGCAAGGCGCCCGAGGCGGCCGCAGCGGAGCGTAGCCGTAGGCTACGTGAGCATGCGAACCGCCGAAGGGAAACGCAGCAGATGGTCCGCTATCGGCGGCGCCTATTCGGTGATGCCCTGCATGTTCGCCAGGCGCGCATACCCCCCGCCCCTAGCCAACAACTCGGCATGCGTTCCCTGCTCGACGACGCGCCCCTCCTCCATCACCGCGATCGTGTCGGCGTTGCGCACCGTGGCGAGGCGGTGGGCGATGATGAACGCGGTGCGGCCCTTCATCAGGTTCTCGATCGCGCGTTGCACGATCCCCTCGGCCTGGGCGTCGAGCGCCGAGGTGGCCTCGTCGAGCACGAGGATCGGCGGGTCCTTGTAGAGCGCCCGCGCCACTGCGATGCGCTGGCGCTGGCCGCCCGAGAGCCGCATGCCGGCCTCGCCGATCACCGTGTCGAAGCCGTCGGGGAACTCGAGGATGAACTCCTCGGCGAACGCCGCCCGCGCGCACGCCCGCAGCCGGTCGTGATCGACCGTGCTCTGCCCGTATGCGATGTTGGCGGCCACCGTGGTGTTGAACAGCACGGTTTCCTGAGTGACGAGGCCGATGCTGCCGCGCAGCGACGCGAGCGTCAGGTCGCGGATGTCGGTCCCGTCGATCGCGATGCGCCCGTCCTGCACGTCCCAGAACCGCGGCAGCAGCTGCGCCACCGTCGACTTCCCGGCGCCTGAGGCGCCGACGAGGGCGAGCGCCCGCCCCGCCGGGATCACGAGGTCGAGACCCCGCAGGACGGGCTTGTCCGGCTCGTAAGCGAAGGAGACGCGATCGAAGGTGATCGCCTCGCGCACGCCGGCGAGCGCGCGCGCGCCGGGCCGGTCGGTGATCTCGACCGGCTCGTCGATGACCGAGAACACCCGCTCCCCGGCCGCCACCGCTCCCTGGAGGGCCATGTTGACCTTGGTGAGGCGCTTGATCGGCGTGTACAGCGAGTACAGCCCGAGGAGGAACGAGGCGAACGCCCCGGTGCTCATCGTCCCGGAGCTGATGAGCCGGTGCGCGTACAGGAGCAGCCCCAAAATCCCCGCCGCGCCGATCACCTCGATCACCGGGGCGTTGAGCGCCAGCACCTGGCGCGCCTTGAGGCTGGCCCTGAAGTGGCGGCGCGTCGTCTCGCGGAAGCGGGCGGCCTCGAACGTCTCCATGCCGAACGCCTGCACGACCCGGTAGCCCTTGAGCACCTCGTCCACGACCGAGTTCATCTCGCCGAGGCGCTCCTGGCTCTGGTGCGAACGGTGCCGGAGCTTGCGCGCGAAGGTCGCGATCGGCCAGAGGAACACCGGGGCGCCGATGAGGACCGCCGCCGCGAGCCGGAAGTTGAGCGAGAGCACCAGCGCCACCATGCCGACCACCGTGAACGAATCCTGGACGAGGTCGGAGAGACGGTCGGAGATCACCTCGGTGATGCGCTCGACGTCGTTCGTGATCCGCGACATCAGGACCGCGCTCGGCTGCTTCTGGTGGTAGACGGCGGACTGGGCGAGCAGCCGGTCCATCAGGCGGTCGCGCAGGTCTTTGACCGTTGCGAGTCCGGCGTGGTAGATCGCGTAGTGGCCGAAATAGGTGAAGACGTTCTTGGCCAGCACGGAGAGGAACCCGAGCAGGAGAATCGCGATGGCGTCGCTGGGCAGGAACCGCCGCAACGATTCCTTCGCGCCCTCGAACCACGCCTTGAGATCCTTGGCGAAACCGAGCTGCTCGACCGCGGCGTGCCCGTGCACCCCGGAAACCGCCCCGGACGCGGCGGTCAGTCCCGGGATCGGCACTTGAGCGCCGAGGACCGTGTCGAAGATCGGTCCGATCAGGAACACCATGAACACCGTCGCGAGCGCGACGCCGGCCATGGCGACCGCCGCCGCGACCACCCAGGCGGAGTGGGGCCGCAGCATCTTCAGGATCCGGCGCAACGCGCTCATGCCGCCCCCTTTGCCACCGCGAGAACGGCCCTCGCCGCACGCTCGCTCGCACCCGGGTCCCCAAGCGCCGAGCGAACCTCGGCGAGCGCTCGGCGTTGCACGTCGCCAGCCTCGCCGAACAGGCGCCTCGTCTCCGCCAGCAGCTTCCCCTCGTTGAAGTCGCGCTGTACGGCTTCCGCCACGATACGCTTCCCCGCCACCAGGTTGACGAGCCCCACGTGCGGAACCCGCACGAGACGCTTTGCAAGGGCGTAGGAGAGCGCGTGCAGGCGGTAGCCGACGACCATCGGAACGTCGAGGAGCGCGCACTCCAGGGTAGCCGTGCCCGAGGCGACCATCGCCGCCGCGCAGGAGGCGATGGCGCGGTGGCGGTCCTCGGTGACGACTTCAACCGCCAACGGGGCGCCGGCCAGGCGCCCGGCGAGCCTCCCGCGATCGAGGCCCGGCGCCGCGATCAGGCGGACGCGCAGGTTTTTGACCTCGGAGAGGAGGCGGGCGGCGGCCGCAAGCATCGTCGGAAGCAGCGCCTCGACCTCATGCCACCGCGACCCGGGCATCAGGGCCAGCGTACCCGGCACTCGCTGCGGCATCGCCGCCATCACCGGCGCCAGCTCGTCCACCAGGGGATGGCCGACGTACTCGGCCGCGACCCCATGGGAAGCGTAGAACCCCACCTCGAACGGGAGGATGCACAGCACCCGCCGCACGTCGCGGCGGATCCGCCGCACCCGGCCGGCCCGCCACGCCCAGAGCTGCGGCGAGACGTAGACCACCACCGGGATGCCGGCGCGCCTCAGGCGGCGGGCGAGCGGCAGGTTGAAGTCGGGCGAGTCCACCAGGACCGCCACATCCGGGTGCCGCGCCAGCGCCGCACCGCGCACGCGGCGGGCGAGGGCCAGCAGGCGCGGCAGCTCCCGCACGACCTCGGCCAGCCCCATCACCGAGAGCTCCTCGCTGCGGGCGACGCACTCGAGGCCCGCCTCGCGCAACCGCTCGCCGCCGACGCCGAACGCCTCGATCCCGGCCTCCTCCCGCTGCAGCGCGCGGAGCAGGTTGGCGGCGTGGAGGTCGCCGCTGGCCTCGCCGGCCACGATGAGGGCCCTCACCGGCGCTGTCTCCACGCCAGCAGGAGCGTGGCGCCGAGCGCCGCCCCGGCGGCGAAGAGGACCGCGGTCGTGACCAGGGAGAGGATTCGCGGGGCGTGCATCGCGCACCCGTCCGGAGTCACTCAGCTGCGCGGGAACGGGTACATCAGCCACCCGAGCACGATCGCCCCGAGCACCAGCGCCCCGAACACCTTCCAAAAGTACATCATGCGCTCCCGCTTCTCGCGCTTCCAAAGGAAGGAGAAGAACACCGCGATCAGGAGCGCGTCCAGCACCATCAAGGTGAGGTGGTCGACCATCACCAGTCCTTCTTACCGGTGCCGATGTCATGGACGTCGAGGACGAGCAGCATGTTCATCATCCCGGCGGTGAGCAGGAAGGTGTTGCCGAACTCGTACGCGGGCGACGTCACGACACCCTGCCCCAGCCCGACGGCGTGCGCCACGAAGAAGAGCACGCCGTTGCCGACGCTCGCGATCGCCGCGAGGTAGGAGAGCGGATCGCCGGCGTGCGGCAGGATCAGCTCGCCGTCGAGCGTGATCCCGAGGAGGAAGGCGATCACGACCACGACGAAGAACACGACGGCGCGCGACCGGCGCCCTACCAGCATGTGCCCGAGGCCGGGCACGAGCCAGGCGAGGACCATGAGCACCGGGAGCGGGAAAGCCGCCGCGCCGCCGTCGCGCCGCTCAGGCATCGGGGATCCCGAGCGCCCGCCGCAGCTTGGCGCAGGTCTCGCCGAGGTCCTCGGGAACGACCCGGAGGTCGGCGTTGACGGTGATGAAGCTCGTGTCGCCGCGCCAGCGCGGCACGACGTGCAGGTGCAGGTGGTCGGCGATCCCGGCGCCCGCGGCCTCTCCCAGGTTGAACCCGACGTTGAAGCCGTGCGGGTGGTACGTCGCCTCGATCGCCCGCACGACGCGCTGGGCGAGCCGCATGAGGTCCGCAAGCGTGGCCGCGTCGAGCTCGGAGAACTCTCCGACGTGCGCGAGCGGCGCCACCATGGTGTGCCCGGAGGTGTACGGGTACCGGTTCAGCAGCGCGAACGCCCGCCCATCCGTGGCGAGCGTCAGCGTCTCGGCGCCGCCGCGGGCGGCCTCGCACAACACGCAGGCTCCGGTCGAATCGGTGTGGGACACGTAGGCAAACCGCCACGGGGCGAAGATGTGCTGCAACCGCCCCTCACTTGCCGCCGAGGATCTCGCGCAGCTGCTTGCCGGGCTTGAAGTACGGCACGACCTTGGGCGGGACATGGACCTGGGCGCCGGTGCGCGGGTTGCGCCCGGCGCGCGCCTGGCGCTTGCGGGTCCGGAACGAGCCGAAGCCCCGGAGCTCGACCTTCTCGCCGCCGCGGATCGCCTCGACGACGCCGTTGAGCACCACGCCGAGCACTTCCGCCGCCTCCCGGCGCGTCAACCCCACTTGATCCGCGAGTACCTTGATGATGTCGGCCTTTGTCATTCTCGAACCCTCCTCCGTTTGCGGGGCGACGGCGCTCAGCTCTCGTGCGGCTCCTCTGTGTCGGGTACCTCGGGTGCGGCCTCGCCCGCGGCGGGTGCCTCCTCGGCCGGTGCGGCGGATTCGGCCGTTTGAGCTTCCGCCTGGTCCACCTGCTCAGGCACTTGTTCGAGGGCGATCTCCTCCGCTTCCTGCTCGACCACCGGAGCCTTCTCGCCCGGCTCGGGCTGCGGGATGCCGCGCAGCGAGAGGCCGATCCGTTTCTCGTTCCAGTCGATCCGGATCAGGCGCGTGCGGACGCGTTGCCCGCGTTCGAACGTCCCGACGAGCGGCTGGGTGCCGCGGCGCTCCACCTCGGAGATGTGGCACAGGCCTTCGACCCCGGGGGCAAGCTCGACGAACAGGCCGAAATCCGTCACGTTGGTGACGAAACCTTCGACCTCGTCCCCTACCTGGTGGGCGGTCGCGAACTCGTCCCACTCGTTCGGCATCAGCTCCTTGATGGAGAGCGAGATGCGCTGGTTGGGGATGTCCATGGCGATGATCATCGCCTCGATCTCCTGGCCCTTCTGCACCACCTCGGAGGGGTGCGTCAGGCGGCGGGTCCAGGCCATGTCCGATACGTGGACGAGGCCGTCCACGCCGGGCTCGAGCTCGACAAACGCGCCGAACTCCGTGAGGTTCCGCACCACGCCCTTGACCTTGCTCCCGACGCGGACCCGCGTGGCGAACTCCTCCCACGGGTTGGGCTCAGCCTGGCGCAGTGACAGCGACAGCCTGCGCTTGTCGATGTCCACCTCGGTGATGACGACCTCGACCTCCTGGGCCGAGTGGAGAAGGCTCTTGGGGTTCTTGACCTTCTTGGTCCACGACATCTCGGAAACGTGGATGAGGCCCTCGACCCCCTCCTCCAGCTCGACGAAGGCGCCGTAGTCCACCACGTTCGTGACCTTGCCCATGACCTTCTTGCCGACCGGATAGCGGCCCTCGACGTGCGTCCAGGGATCCTCGAACCGCTGCCGGTAGCCGAGGGAAACGCGCTCCTTGTCCTTGTCGATGCGCAGCACCACGACCTTGACCTCGTCGCCGACCTTGAAGTACTCGCTGGGATGGCCCACGCGCCCCCAGGAGATGTCGGTCACGTGGAGGAGGCCGTCGATGCCGCCCAGGTCGATGAACACGCCGTAGTCGGTGATGTTCTTGACCGTCCCGGTGACGATCGTGCCCTCCTCGAGATGCGTCAGCGTCTCGTCCTTGAGGGTCGAGATCTGCGCCTCGAGCATGACCTTGCGCGAGAGCACGACGTTGGCGCGGCGGCGGTCGAAGTTGATGATCTTGGCCTCGACCTCCTCGCCGACGTAGTCCTCGAGGCGGCGCGTCGGCCGCAGGTCCACGAGGGAGCCGGGAAGGAACGCGCGCACGCCGATGTCGACCGCAAGGCCGCCCTTGACCCGCTCGACCACCTTGCCGCGCACCGGAGAGCTGTCGCGGTACGCCGTTTCCAGCACTTCCCACACCCGCATCTTCGCCGCGCGCTCGCGGGAGAGCCTGATCTCACCGAGCATCTCGTCGAAGCGCTCGACCAGGACGTCCACTTCATCCCCGGCTTTGACCGTCAGTTTGCCCTCTCGGTCGGTGAACTCGGAGCGGGGGATGATCCCCTCGGACTTGAACCCGATGTCCACAACGACGTCGTTGTCGTTGAACGCGACGATGGTGCCGCGCACGACATCGCCCTCGCGCAGATGCTGGAAGGATTCCTCGACGAGCTCGCGCATCTGGTTGCGGGTGACGGGGCTCTTGCTCTCCTCCTTTCCGGCAGGGGTGTTGTGCTGATTGTTGTCCGGGCTGTCAACCACTTGGCCTCCTCGAGATGCCCCGGGCGGGACATCTAACTGCTTGTTTTACAAACGGCAAACTATACGAGCCGCACGCTTGGGGTGTCAAGGGGTTGGGGGCAGCAGGGCGACGACGGCGTCCACCACCTCCGCCAACGAAAGCCGGCTGCTGTCCACGATCACCGCCCCGTCCGCCGGCTTCAAGGGCGAGTCCGGGCGCGTCGAGTCGCGCAGGTCGCGCTCCCGCTGCTCGGCGGCCACGCTCTCCCATCGCGCCGCGACCCCGCGCCTGGTCAGCTCGTCGAACCGTCGCTGTGCTCGCACTTCGGGGGCGGCGGTCAGGAAGACCTTGAGGGTGGCGTCGGGGAACACCACGGTGCCGATGTCGCGGCCCTCGACGACCCCGCCTGAGAGCGCCGCCAGATCGCGCTGGCGCCGCACCATTTCGCGCCGGACCTCGGGGATCGCGGAGACGACGGAGGCCATGCGGGAGACCTCCGGGGCGCGCAACGCCCCGGTCACGTCCTCCCCTCGCACCGCGACCCGCTGGTTGCGGGGATCACCCAGGAACCGCACGTCGAGGCGGCGGGCCAGCTCGACCACCGCCTCCCGGCCGGCGGCGTCCAGCTCCGGACCGAGCCCCGCGCGGGTCGCCAGCAGCGCGACGGCGCGGTACATGGCGCCGGTGTCCAGGTACGGCAAACCGAGCCGCACCGCCACCTCGCGTGCCGTCGCGGACTTGCCGGCGCCCGCCGGGCCGTCGATCGCGATGAGAATGGGGCGTTGCACCATGCCGAGAGTCTAGCAGCGCGTTGTACACTCCGCCGCATGCGCGTGTACCTGGCCGCAGCGATGACCAACGCCGACCGCGACCTCGGAACGATTCGGACCCTGCTCGCGTCCATCGAGGGGGAGGGCCACGAGGTCCCGACCCGCCACGTCGCCGACCCCCGCGGCCGCGAGGTCGAGGGCGAGGCCACCGACGCCGAGGTCGCACAACGTGACCTGGCGTGGGTGATGAGTTGCGACGCTCTGGTCGCCGAGGTCTCCACCCCCTCGCACGGCGTCGGCGTCGAAGTGTCGACCGCCCTCCAGCACGGCGTCCCCGTGCTTCTCCTCCACCGCCGCGACGCCGTCGTCTCCCGGCTCATGCTCGGACTGGCCGGCGTCGAATCCGCCGCGTACTCCGACCCCGAGGCGATCACCCGGGCGGTGCGTGCGTTCCTGGCCCGGGCATCCCGCTCGGCGGCCCCGGACGCAGGGGCCTGACGCGGTGCCGACGCCAGGAACCGTGCCGGCCCGGCGCAACGGCCTCACCCGCGTGGACATCGGGCTGGCCCTCACGATCCTCGTCTGGGGCGTCAACTACGCGGTGATCAAGGCAGCGCTCGCCGAGCTGCAGCCACTGGCGTTTAACGCGATCCGCTTCGCTCTGGCGACGCTCACGCTCGTCCTACTCATGCGCAGCCGCGGTCCCGCGCCCCGCATCTCCCGCCCGGACCTCGCCCGCCTGGCGCTGCTCGGCGTGCTCGGCAACACCATCTATCAGATGATCTTCATCTTCGGGATCGCCCGCACCACGGTCGCCAACGCGTCACTCATCATGGCGTCGTGTCCGATCATGGTCGCCGTTCTCGGCACGGCGCTGGGCCGCGATCGCCTGCCGGCCGCCGCCTGGGCCGGCGTCGGGCTCGCCGTCGGCGGTTTGGCGCTCCTGCTCGCCTCCGGGCGAGGGAGCGGGTTGGCGTGGGGCAAGCTGACCGGTGACCTCCTCATCCTCGCGGCCGGCGTCACGTGGTCCGTCTACACCGTGTTGGCGAGCGGGGTGATGGCGCGCGTCCCCTCCCTCGCCGCGACGCTCGTGACGTTCCTGGCGGGCACGCCGGTGCTGGTGGCGGTGGCAGTCCCCTCGCTCCTGGCCCAGGACTGGGGGGCGGTCGGCGTGCGCGGCTGGTTCGGCGCCGCCTTCTCCGGGGTGTTCGCGATCGGGATCAGCTACGTGCTCTGGAACGCTGGCCTCGCCTCCCTCGGCGGCGCCCGCACCGCCGTCTACCAGAACTTCACCCCGGTGGTGGCCGCCGCATTCGCCTGGCTCACGCTCGGCGAGCACTGGACGCCAGGTCAGTTCGCCGGGGCTGCCGCCGTTCTCTGCGGCATCGCCCTTACGCGCCTCCGCCCGGCGGCTCCGGCCACGGCGCTGCAACCGGGGGCGTGCGCCAAGACGCAGCCGCCCGGCGCGGCCTGAGCGGGCCCGCTGCGGCGTTTCGGGACCCCTCGACCGCGGCCGGGGTTCACCGCGCCTTCATGCGGCCCTCGCGGTGCCCTCACAGCGGCCCCGTACAAAGCACCGACGGGGTACCGCCCCAAGGAGGAGAGATGACGATACCAGCTCACGTTGTCAACGGGAATCGCAGCACCACCCTCTGGCGTGCAGCCGCGGGCGCCCTCGCCGCCCTGCTGCTCGCCGGGGCCGCCACCGCCCAGGTCACCGGCCTCTACTACCAGGAGATCCGGAAGGACGGCACGATCTACGTCTTCAACACGTACGAGCGCTACAAGTCGTTCCAGGAGACCGGCGAGATGGGCAAGACGGCGATCACGCTGCCCGGGCGCGGCCCGAACGGCGAGACCCTGATCGGCGAGAACGCGACCGCCATCGACCTGTTCCTGTTCAAGAACAACCTGCCGGGGTACGACCGACCGACGGCCACGCCCGCGGCGCCAGCCGCCGCCTTCCCGAACGTCAAGATCAGTGGCCTGGCCTACATCTCCTATCAGGACGGCACGACAGGCGGCAAGGACTACTCGCAGTTCACGCTCAAGCGCGGCTACCTCGACACTCAGGCGAAGATCACGTCCTACCTGTCGGCGCGCGGCACGCTGGACATCACCCAGGACACGACCGGTGACTGGAAGCCGCGCTTCAAGTACCTGTACGGGAAGCTCGACTTCGGCTCGGCGGGCTTCCTGACCACCACCTACGCGGAGTTCGGCCTCGCCCACATGCCCTGGCTCGACTTCGAGGAGCACATCAACTACTACCGGCTCCAGGACCCCATGTTCATGGAGTCGAACGGGCTCTTCAACTCCGCCGACGTCGGCCTGCTGGTGGGCGGCAACTTCGGCGGCGACATGCCCGCCGACTACAAGAAGAACGTCAGCAGCGCCTATCCCGGTCGCTACGGGTCGTTCCAGGTCGGCGTCTACAACGGCACCGGCTACCACGCCTCGGAGGCCAACACCAACAAGGTGCTCGAAGGGCGGATCAGCATCCGGCCACTTCCCGACGTGATCCCCGGTCTGCAGTTCACCTACTTCGGTATCAACGGCAAGGGCAACACGGCCGCCGCATCCGACTGGAGCCTCAGCGCCGGCATGGTCAGCTACGAGAGTGAGTACGTGGTGCTGACCGGCCAGTACTTCACCGGCAAGGGCGAGCAGGACGGCAAGTCCGTCGACTCCCTCGGCAACGCCCTCGAGAAGTCGGGTTACTCGGGGTTCGTCGAGGGCAAGCTCACCCGGGAGTGGAGCCTGATCGCCCGCTACGACAACTTCGACCCCAACACGAACGCCTCCAACGTCAGGAGCAAGAAGACGATCGGCGGTGTCGCGTACAAGTTCAACAGCTCGAACATGCTCCTGCTCGATTACCAGCAGGTGAAGTACGACCAGCCGGGCAAGCCAACCGACAAGCGCACCCAACTCACGCTCCAAGTGTCCTTCTAAGCGCCTGGGCCGGCTCGCCGGCCCGAGCTTGAGAGATCCGGCCCCCGGGGCTTTTGACCGGGGGCCTTCCCTTCACCGTTTCGTGACGGTCATCGCCACGGAAGGGAACACGGCCCGGGCCGGCCGCGTTACCCCGAGATGGAGGGCAACCTCCATCCCGCCTCCGGCGGGATTGGGGCCGCTGACTGGGGGGGAGGCGGCCCCTCTTTTATTTCTGCGCCGTGCCCCGACCCCACGCCCCGCGGTAGGATGGCAACGTCCGGAGGCCGTCATGAGAGAACTCGGGTTGTTCGTCGCGGGCGCCTGGCAGCAGGGGGACGGCGCGATCGCCATTCATTCGCCCTACGACGGGCGGGAGGTCGCCCGCGTCGCGAGGGCCGGCCGCGCGC
>PKYI01000126.1 GCA_003133645.1 Acidobacteriota bacterium
GCGGTCTCTTCACCGATTGGGTGGAGCTCCGCGGCGACCGCGCGTACGGCGACGATCCCGCGATCATCGCCGGCTTCGCCCGGCTCGATGGCGAGACCGTGGCGGTCGTGGGCCACCAGAAGGGGCGCGACACGCGCGAACGGCTGTACCGCAACTTCGGGCAGCCGCGCCCAGAAGGGTATCGTAAGGCGCTTCGTGTCATGCACCTGGCCGAAAAGTTCGGGCGTCCGATCATCAGCTTGGTGGACACGCAGGGGGCGTACCCGGGGATCGACGCCGAGGAACGCGGGCAAGCGCAGGCGATCGCCTACAACCTCCGCGAAATGGCCGCGCTCAAGGTCCCGATCGTCGTCGTCGTGACCGGCGAGGGTGGCTCCGGGGGAGCCCTGGCGATCGCGATCGGAGACACGATCCTGATGCTCGAGCACGCCGTCTACTCGGTCATCTCGCCCGAGGGGTGTGCCGCGATCCTGTGGAAAGACCAGACCCAGGTGCAACGGGCCGCCAGCGCCCTCCGTCTCACGGCCCAGAACCTTCTGGAGCTCGGCGTGATCGACGCGATCATCCCCGAACCGCTCGGCGGGGCCCACATGGATCCCAACCTGGCGATCAGAACAGTCGGCGGCGCGGTCCGCAAGGCGCTGGTCGAGCTCCGGCGGGTCAAACGCGACGAGCTTCCCCGCCGGCGTTTCGCGAAGTTCCGCGCCATGGGACAATTCGTCGAACGGTGAAGTCCCGGCTCCTCGTCCTGCGCCGCGCTTCCGTCATCCTTCTCGTCCTCTGGACGGCGTTGCTGGTCGCGGCCTTTCTCCAGCGCCGCTTCAGGCAGGCGCCGCAGACGGAGCCGGTCGAAGCCGAGACACCAGCGAAGGAAGGGCTGGGCCAGCCTGTCCGAGTCCACAAGGGTTTCGTCTACTCCGACACGCTGGGCATCGAGCCGAACTTCCGGATCGCGGCGCGCGAGGCGGTCGAGTTCGCATCCGGCGTGTACGAGTTCAGCGACGTGCAGGTCTCCCTCTACCACGAGGGGCGGGTGGTGTACGGCCTGGTCGCCGACCGACTCAAGTTCGATCCCACCAGCCACGAGGCCGAGACCTCCGGGCGTGCCGAGGTCTCGCTGCAGGGCGGCATCGCTCTCCGGGCCGCCGGCTTCAAGTTCGGCGGCAAGGAGCGCGTGCTCCAGAGCCAGGGCCCCGCGACGTTCGCCGGCCCGGGCTGGGGGGGTCTGGCGGGCGGCGCGCGCTGTTCCCTCGAGAAGGACACCATCGAGCTCACCGGCGGCACCTCGGTCAGCTGGCGCGGCTCGGGCGCCGCCGGCGAGCCCTCGTGGGTCCTGCTTGCGCCACGCCTCCTCTACGATCGCAAAGTGGCGACGATCGCGTTCAACGACGGCCTCACCGTTCTGCGGGGCCGGATGCGGGCGCGCACGGCGCGCGCCGAGCTCCAGCTCTCCGGGCCCGAGGGGGAGCTCCGCGCGGCGACGCTCGGCGGCCCGGTCCGCCTCGACGGGGTACTCGACGACGGCAGCAACGTTGAGGCGACCGCCGGAACGACCGTCATCGAGAGCCTCCCCGCCGGACGCTACCGCCTGACCGCCGAACCGGCGGCCGAGACCGGCTGGGTCTCGGTCAAGTGGGCCGACCGCGCCGCGGGGTGGCGCGACTTCACCGCCTGGCGCCTCGTCGGCGAAGGGTCGCGGACGGCGTGGGAGTGGCTGGAGGGCCAGGGCCTCGCCTGCGCCAGCGACCTCGCGAAGGACTCGGATCCCCGCCGTCTCGCCGCCGACCGGATGCGGCTCGTCTTCGACCACGGGCAAGCCTCCGCGGTCGTAGCGACTGAGGCCGTCCGCATCGAAACCGGCGACGGGTGGGCGGAAGGGGGCGAACTGCAGTTCGCCCTCGCCACGCGGACGTTCGTCCTGCGCCCCGCGGCAGGGAAGCGCGTGGCGCTCGGGGCGCCCGGCTCCCGCTCCTGGTGCGACCGGTTGGAGGGCGCCGAGGGCGGCGACGTGGTGGCGCGTGGCCAGGTCACCGGGACGCTTGAACGGGCAGGCGCGCCGGGGAAAGAAACCACCCCGATGCGGTTCGCAGCCGCCTCCGCGACCGCCTCGGACAGCGGCGCCCGCCTTGTCCTGGAGGGCGACGCGCGGCTCTGGCAGGGGCAGCGCCTGGTTCGCGCCGACCGGCTCGAGTACGACCGCGCCGGCGACGTGGTTACCGGCGAGGGCGGGATCCTCACAACGGCCCGGACCGCCCCGGCCGGCGGCAAGCCGGGCCAGGTGGAGATCCGCGCGCGCAAGCTGCGCTACGACCGCCCGGCCGGCGTGGCCACCTACGAGGGCGACGTGGTCCTCGACGACGGACAGGCCCAGGCCATGTGTCAGAGCCTCGTGGCCACGCTGGACGGCAACGGCGTCCTCGAACTCGCGAACCTCGACGGCGGCGTCACGGTTCGCGACCGCGCCAGCGCCAGGGTGCTGTCGGGTCAAAAGGCCAGGATGCTCGTGCCCGAGGGGCTCTTCGAGATCTGGGGGAAGCCGGTGCTGGTCAAGGAACCGGGGGGGGACCAGGTCAAGGCCGAACACCTCGAGTGGCACCGAGGCTCGAACACCGTCGTCGTCCTCGGGGCGGAAGACAACCCGAGCGAGACGCTCTACCATCCGCACCAACCGAGCCCCACACCGGGGCCGCGGGGGAGGAAGCCATAGAGACGCCGCGACTCGAAGCAAGAGACCTGGTCAAGCGCTACCGCAAGCGGCCGGTGGTCGATGGCGTGTCGCTCGCGCTGTCCGCGGGCGAGATCGTCGGCCTGCTGGGACCGAACGGCGCCGGCAAGACGACGACGTTCTACATGCTGGTCGGACTCATCCAGCCGGATGCGGGGAGCGTGTGGGTCGGCAGCGAGGACGTGACGGCGCTGCCGATGTACCGTCGTGCCCGGCTCGGGATCTCGTACCTGCCGCAGGAGGCGTCGGTGTTCCGGCGGCTCACGGTGGAGGAGAACCTCTTCGGCGTCCTCGAACTGCTGGGCGTCGACTGGCAGGACGCGTCCGCCAGGGTCACGAAACTCCTGGAAGAGTTCGGCATCGAGAAGCTGCGCACGCAACGGGCGGAGACGCTCTCCGGAGGGGAACGCCGGCGCCTCGAGATCGCCCGGGCTCTCGTCACCGAGCCGCGCTTCCTGCTGTTGGACGAGCCGTTCGCCGGCATCGACCCGATCACCGTGCTGGACGTCCAGCGCCTCATCCGCCACCTCCGGCACCGGGGGTACGGCATCCTGATCACCGACCACAACGTGCGTGACACCTTGAAAATCACCGACCGCGCGTCTATCATCAAAGACGGCAAGGTTTTTGCAAGCGGGGACCCGGAAACGCTCGCCAAGGACCCGCTGGTGCGGCAGGTGTACCTGGGAGAAGAGTTCCAGCTCTAGAGACCATGGCGCTCGAACAAAAACTCAACCTCAAGCTTGCGCAGAGACTTGTGATGACGCCGACGCTGCAGCAGGCGATCAAGCTGCTGCAGCTCTCGCGCCTCGAGCTCGAGCAGGCGCTCGCGCTCGAGGTCCAGGTCAACCCTCTGCTGGAACTCGCCGAGGAGGCGCCGGCGGAGGACGAGACCGCGGGCACCGACGGGGACCCCGGCCAGGCGGTGGAAGCGGCCGGGGGCGATGCGGCGGGCGGCTCGGACACCGGCGCAGCCGAGGAACCCGGGAGCGGGGAGCCGGCCGCCGTCGAGGACCCCGCTATCGGCGACGAGCCGGCCGGGGCGGACGACCCGTTCGGCGAGGTCGAGCTGGACGCTCTGTTCTCGAACTACCTCCAGGACGCGCCCAGCCTGGCCCAGTCGTGGGACGACGGCGAGGAGCACTCCCTGGAAAACTCGCCGGCGCCGCTGCGCAGCCTGTTCGAGGACCTCAGCGCCCAGCTCAGGCTGGCGCAGGTGCCGAGGGAACTGGCGGCGGTGTGCGAGTTCATCATCGGCAACCTCGACCCGGACGGCTACCTCCGCGTCGCCGACGACGAACTCGCCCGCCAGCTCGGGGTCTCGATCGAAGAGGTTCAACGGGCGATCGGGATCGTGCAGCTGCTCGAGCCCGCGGGGGTTGCGGCGCGCTCGTTACAGGAGTGCTTTCTCCTGCAACTCGACCGCCCGTCGATCGACGTCGGCGGCGATCTGCTCGCCCTCACGCGCCGCGTGGTGGCCGAGGGGTTCGACGAGTTGCTGCACCAACGCTGGGACCGTTTGTCGCAGCGTCTGGGCACCACCAGGGAAGAGGTCCGGGAGGCTCTCGACGTGCTCCGCCGCCTCGACCCGAGGCCGGGGGGCCAGCTCGGGCCCAACGAAAACCAGTCGATCGAGCCCGATGTGGTCGTCACGAGGGAGGCCGAGGGCTGGCGGGTGACGCTCAACGACGACGGGTTGCCGCGCCTCCGGATCTCCCCCCGCTACCTGCAGATGCTCCAGAGTGGCGCCCTGGCCGTGGACGCCAGACGGTACCTGCGCGAGCGGATGCGCTCAGCGCTGTGGTTCCTGCGCTCCGTGGACCAGAGGCAGAGCACGATCGGACGCGTGGCCAACGCCATCGTCCGCCGCCAGGAGGGGTTCCTCGAACACGGCATGACCCGCCTTCGCCCCCTTGTCCTCCGCGACATCGCCGACGACATCGGCATGCACGAGTCGACGGTGAGCCGTGTCGTCGCCAACAAGTACATCGCGACGCCGAGAGGCGTCTTCGCGCTCAAGTTCTTCTTTCACTCGGCGATCTCCCATGCGGTCGACGGTGACATCTCCTCGGTCGTGGTCAAGGACCGCATCCGCGATCTGATCGGCCAGGAGGACCCCGCCCGCCCGCTGTCGGATGCCCGCGTTGCCAGGCAGCTCAATCGGTTGGGGATCCGGATCGCCCGGCGCACGGTCGCGAAGTACCGGGAGGAGTTGGGCGTACCGTCGTCGGAACACCGCCGGCGGGCGCTCAGGTAGGTTCTGGACGGCTACAATGGAACGGCGGCCGGCCGCGAGACGTCGAGACCGCACGAAAGGGGGTGCCATGGAGCTGGAATTCATCGCCCGGAACGTCGAGCTGACGCCGCAGCAGCGTGAGCTGGCCCAGAAGAAGTTCGACCGCCTCGCCAAATACTTCAACGCCGTTCAAGAGGCCCGCATCACGGTCGCGCAGGAGAAGCACCGCGTCGCGGTTGAAGCGTATATCCGGGGGAAGGACTTCGAGGTGGAGGCCTCGTCCGAGACGCCGGAGTGGGCCGCCTCCCTCCAGGACCTGGTGGAGAAGCTCGAGCAGCAGGCGCGCCGGATGAAGCGGCGGCTCACGTCGAGGAAGCGGCCCCGCGAGAAGGAAGGAAGCTGGCAGGTCGAGGTGGTCGAGCCGGAGTCGGTGCGCCGCGGTGCGCCCGAGGTCGTGGAGACCAGGCACGTCCCTGTCTTGCCGATGACCGTCGACGAGGCGGCGCTCCAGCTCGACAGCTCCAACGACGATTTCATCGTGTTCCGCGAGGCCGCCTCGGACAAGGTCAGCGTCCTCTACAAACGGCGGGACCGGAGCTACGGCCTCGTCACCCCGGAGTTCTGATCGGCCGCCGCGCGGACCAAACGTGCGACTGAACCTGCTCCTCGAGCCCGCGAACATCTTTCTGGACATCCCTGCCCGAACCCGGGAGGAGGTGCTCGTATACGTTGCAGAGCAGCTCGAGCGCGCCGGCGTCGTGAAGCGCTCGATGGACCTGGTCGACCTCCTGCTCGACCGGGAACGACTCGGGGCCACCGTCGTCGGGGAGGACACCGCGATACCGCACTGCAAGGTCCCTGGGCTGCACCGGATCGTCGCCGCCTTCGCACGCGTGTCCGAACCGGTCCAGTTCGGACCCGAAGGAGAAGAGGCGAGGCTGTTCTTCTTCGTACTCTCCCCTGTGGAACAGCCCGCGGCGCACCTGCAGGTCCTTGCCAACATCGCCCGCCTGCTGCGGAAGCCGCAGGTCCGGCAGCTCTTCGAGAGCGCCCACGACGCTGAGGCGCTGGCGGCGGGGCTGGTCAGGGCGGAGGCGCGCACATGACTGGGCGACAGGACGTGGTCACCGCCGATCATCTGCTCCACGAAGGCCGCCTCGCGAGCCTCGATCTCCGCGTGGTGGCGGGCGCCTCCGGAGTCTCGAAAACGATCACGAACCCCCGCGTGCAGAAGCCGGGCCTGGCCCTCGCCGGCTTCCTCGAGTACGTGAAGCCCGGACGGGTCCAGGTCATCGGCTCCTCGGAAGCGCAGTTCCTGGCCACGCTGCCGCCCGCAACGGCGGCGGACCGGGTCGAGGGACTGGCGGGGCTCGAGCCGCCGCTCATCGTCGTCAGCAAGGCGATGGAGCAGACGGGGGCGTTGTTCGCCGGGCCGTGCAACCGCCATGGGGTGCCGCTGGCGCTCACGGCCGCCACCACCTCCGTGCTCATCGAGCGTCTGGGCGCCACGCTGGAGCTGCTGCTCGCCGTGCGGGAGATGGTGCATGGCGATCTCCTGGATATCTTCGCGATCGGCGTGCTGATCCTCGGCGATTCGGGCTCGGGCAAGAGCGAGTGCGCCCTCGAACTCGTGCACCGCGGTCACCGGCTCGTCGCCGACGACGTGGTCGAGATCTACAAGGTGCGCAACGAGGATCTCGTCGGCCAGGCTCCGGAGGAAGTGCGCGGCCTGATGGAGGTGCGCGGTCTCGGCCTCATCTCGATCGAGCAACTCTTCGGCGTCGTCGCGGTGCGGGACACGAAACCGATCGACCTGGTGGTCAACCTAGTTGCCGAGGGCGCCTGGCCGGTGGAGCGTCTCGGCCTGGCCGACAGCAGCATCGAGATCCTCGGGCTGCGGCGGCCGCGCCTCACGGTGCCGGTGGCGCCCGGCAGGAGTCTCGCGCTGCTGATCGAGGCGGCGGCGCGCAAGTACCTGCTCTCGCAGCGCGGGGTGCCGGACGCGGCGGCCGAGTTTCTCGCCCGCCACGACGAGAAGCTGCAGGGACGGTGATGGAGGCGGTGCCGCGCGCCGTGGTCGTGACGGGCCTCTCCGGGGCGGGCAAGAGCGTCGTCACCCGGTGCTTCGAGGATCTCGGCTTCCGCTGCGTCGACAACCTCCCGCTCGAACTGATCGAACCGCTGTTCGCTCAGATCTGGTCGACCCCGGGGCCGCCGTGGGCCGTGGTCCTTGACGTGCGGGCGCAAGGGTTCGCGGGCAGCTTCCCCGAACTCATCGCCCGCCTCAAGACCGCGCACCCCGAGGTCAGGCTCGTCTTCGTCGAAGCCGCGACCGACGCCATTGTGAGGCGCTTCTCCGAGACCCGGCGACCGCACCCGTACCGTACCTTGGCGCTGGAGGCGGCGGTCGTCCGCGAGCGCTCAGAGCTCGAGCCGGTGCGGAAACTTGCGGATGAGACGCTCGACACCACCGGCCTGACGCCGCACGAGCTCCGGGCCGAGGTCGCAGCGCGCTTCGGCTCCACCGACCTCGCCCTGCCGATGGTGGTCCGTTGCGAGAGCTTCGGCTTTCGCTACGGCCTTCCTCCGGATGCCAACCTCGTCTTCGATCTCCGGTTCCTGCCCAACCCGCACTTCGTGGCCGAGCTGCGCCCGCTGCCCGGCGACCATCCCGACGTCCAGGACTGGCTCGAACGCCAGGCCGAGGTCGAGGAGACGTACACCCGCATCCGCGAGTTCGTGACCGCCCTCCTGCCCGCGTACCGGAGGGAACAGAAGAGCTACCTCGTAGTAGCGTTCGGCTGCACCGGGGGCAGGCACCGCTCCGTCTACTTCGCCGACCGGCTGGCCCGCGACCTCTCGGCGGGGCGGTGGGTGGTCGCGCTGCAGCACCGCGACCGCGATCGCGAAGGTTGATCGAAACGCGCGCACCTTGCTGTTGTGCGCTTCCCCTGAAATAATCCGCCCATGGTGGGGATACTTGTCATCTCGCATGGCCGCCTTGCCACCGAGCTCCTGGCAGCGGCGAGGACGATCGAACCGGCGCTGGTTGAACAGGCGCGGGCGATCACGCTCGAGTGGAACCTCGACCCTGAAGCTGCGCGCGCCGAGATCGCCCGGGCTCTCAAGGAACTCGACAACGGCGATGGGGTCGTGGTTCTGACCGACATGTTTGGCGGGACCCCCACCAACCTGTCGCTCGGCTTCCTCGACCCCGCCCGCTCCGAGGTCGTGACCGGTGTGAACCTGCCGATGCTGATCAAGCTCGCGGGCGCCAGGCGCCAGGAAGGCCGCAGCTTGCGCGACCTCGCCAAGCTGGTGGCGGAGAAAGGCCAGAAGAGCATCTACGTCGTGAGCGAGATCCTCGAGCGACGGCCTGGAGCTGGACGGGGCGATGGCCCAGATCACGGTTGAGCTCGTCAACCGGCTCGGCTTGCACGCCCGCGCCGCCGCCAAATTTGTCCACACCGCCTCGCGCTTTGCCGCCCAGGTGCTCGTGCAGCACAACGATGAGGAGGTCAACGGCAAGTCGATCCTCGGCCTTCTCCTGCTCGCGGCGCCGGTCGGCTCCCGGCTGACGATCACGGCCACGGGCAGCGACGAGACGGCCGCGCTCGAAGCGCTGGAGCTGCTGATCCGCGAGCGGTTCGGAGAAGGGGAGTGAGCGATCCCCGCACCCTGGTCGGTCTCGGCGTGTCGCCGGGGATCGCGATCGGCAAGCCGATCGTGGTCGAGAACCGGCCGCTCCCGGTGGCGCTCGTGCAACTCCCGCGCGAGAGCGTCGATGCGGAGGTGGAACGCCTGCACCAGGCGGCCGCGCGCGCCGCCACGCATCTCGCCGAGCTGGCTGGGGACGCGGCCCGGGCCGTCGGCTCGGAGTACGGCGCGATCTTCGAGGCGCACCGCCTCATACTCGAGGACCCGTCTCTCCTCGACGAGGTGGAGCGTTTGGTGCGTACCGAGGCGGTCAACGCGGAGTGGGCGCTCGAGCAGGTGACACACCACCTGGTCGCGCAGTTCGACCAGCTCGGCGACCTCTACCTTCGCGAGCGGCGCGAGGACCTCCTCGACGTGGCGCTGGAGTTGCAGCGATCGCTGCAGGGGCGGGCCGCGCCGTCGATCGAGTTCAGCGGCGGCGTGGGCATCCTGATCGCCGACGACATCCCCCCATCGCAGGCGCTCCGTCTCGCGACGCGGGCGGTCGGCGGTTTCGCCTCTGAAACCGGCGGCCTCACGTCGCACACCACCATCATCGCGAAGTCGCTCGGGATCCCGGCGGTCGTCGGCGTCCCCGGCCTGATCCGGGAGGTGGCGCGCGCCGCGCTGGTGATCGTCGACGGGTTCGAGGGCCACGTCCTCGTCGATCCGGACCCCGCGCAGGCTGTAGACCTGGATCAGCGCGGGGTCGGGTTCGAGGGCCACGTCCTCGTCGATCCGGACCCCGCGCTGATCCAGGTCTACAGCCTGCGCGCCGAGGAGTACCGGCGGCGCCAGCAGGAGTT
>PKYI01000123.1 GCA_003133645.1 Acidobacteriota bacterium
GACCGACCTGCAGGCCGCCCTTGGCATCCCCCAGCTGGCCCGGGTCGACCGCAACTGGGAACGGAGACGGCAGATTCTGAGCCGCTATCAGGCGGAGCTGGACGGGCTCGGGCTCGGCTTGCCGGCGGAACCCGAGCCCGGCACCAAGCACTCCTTTCACCTCTACACCGTGCTCGTCGACGCGGAGCGTTGCGGCCTTGCCAGCGACCCATTCCTCGAGGCGACGACGGCGCAGGGCATCGGCGTCGGCGTGCACTACTTCGCCATCCCCGAACACCCCTACTACCGCGAGCGTTTCGGCTTCGTGACCCCGGGGCCATCTGCCCCGACTTCAGCTCCAGGGACGAGACAATCGCCCTGTCGGACAGGCTACTCGCCGGGGGAGGACCTGGACTGGGAGATTGGCGTCTGGGTCTCGTTCGAGATATGGCTGCGACAGGCGCTGACCGGCGAGTTCAGGCCGTGCTGAGAAGGGGTCTCCCGTTCCTGGGCGAATGGCCTACTGCGATGCGGGCGCATGTGCCGATGGGGACTAGTGCAGCGGGCAGCGGCCGCCTCGGCGGAGTGGAGCGTAAGTGGACGGCACGACGAGAACCCCAGAGAGGCTTTTCGACCCACCGTCGCACAGCGTGGCGTGGCGCGATGCGCCCGTGTTCGGGCAGGGTCGGGACGTGAGCGCAGTGCCGATCCGCCCGCCCGAGCGCTTTCTCGTCTTCGGGGCGCCGGTCATCGGCGAGGCAGAGATCGCCGAGGTCGTGGCCTCGCTGCGCAGCGGCTGGCTCGGGACCGGGCCGAAGGTAGCCCGCTTCGAGGCCGGATTCGCCACCTACGTGGGCACACCCAACGCGGTCGCCGTCAGCTCCTGTACGGCGGCGCTCCATCTCTCGATGTTGACCCTAGGCCTGCAGCTCGGAGACGAGGTGATCACCACGGCCCTCACCTTCGCCGCGACGGTCAACGCGATCATCCACGCTGGCGCGACGCCCGTGCTCGCCGATGTCGATCCCCAGACCATGAACATCGACCCGTCGTCGGTGGAGGCGGCGGTCACTCCGCGGACGAGGGCCATCCTGCCGGTCCATCTCGCCGGGCGCGCCTGCCAGATGGATGAGCTCATGGCGATCGGGGATGAGCACGGCCTGGCGCTCATCGAAGACTGCGCACACGCGATCGAGACGCAGTACCACGGCCGCCATGCCGGCACGTTCGGCAGGGCGGGATGCTTCAGTTTCTACGTCACCAAGAACGTGATTACCGGTGAGGGCGGCATGGTCCTCACCGAGCGCGAGGAGGACGCGGCGCGGATCAAGGTGCTCGCCTTGCACGGCATGAGCAGCGACGCCTGGCGGCGTTTCTCCGACGAGGGCTACCGCCACTACTACGTGACGGAGTGCGGCTACAAGTACAACATGACCGACCTCCAGGCGGCTCTTGGCATCCACCAGCTCGCACGAGTCGAATCCAACTGGGCGCGGCGGCAGCAGATCTGGAAGCGATACCGCCGCGAGCTGGAAGGGGTCGAGCTCGACCTCCCTGCTGAACCTGAGCCTGACACGCGGCACGCGTGTCATCTGTTCCAGGTGCTCGTCGACGGAGATTGCTGCGGGGTGAGTCGGGACACGTTCGTCGAGCGTATGACGGCCGAGAACATCGGCGTCGGGGTGCACTACCTGTCGATCCCGGAGCATCCGTACTACCAGCAGCGGTTCGGGTGGCGCACGGAAATGTGGCCCGAGGCTCGCCGCATAGGGCGGGCGACGGTGAGTCTGCCCCTCTCGGCTGGACTTGCGGACGACGACGTCGCCGACGTCATCGCCGCAGTGAAGAAGGTCCTGAACGTATGAGCCTGCTGCGCGTCGCCCATTCCTTCGAGGTCTGGCTTCCGCCCACGATGACGTGGGCGTACAACCAGGTCCGCTATGCGGAGGGCACGGAGGGCGCGATCGTGGCGCGCAAGACAGCCAACCTGGACCAGTTCCCCTGGTCGCCGCTCCTGACCTGCAACACCGCCCTTGAGCGGGTGTGGCTGAAAGTCGCTCAGAGAGCGCGCACCAACACATATTCACGGAGTTGCCTGCGGGCGCTCCGTAAGGTGGACACGGCGATCCTGCATTCCCACATGGGTTACAGGGGATGGGAGGATCTGCCGCTCGCCCGCAAGCTTGGGTGCCCCCACGTCGTCACCTTCTACGGCCACGACGCGACCGCGTTCCCGCTGATGTGGCCGATCTGGCGCCGACGCTATGCGGACCTCTTCGCGGCCGCCGACCTTATCCTGTGCGAGGGACCGTACTTCGCCGGCTCGCTGCGAGAGCTGGGTTGCCCCGAGGACAAGGTCGCCGTTCAGCGGCTCGGGGTCGAGGTCGATCGCCTGCCGTACGCTCCCAGGACCGTTGGACCGGATGGCATCGTCAGGGTGTTGGTCGCGAGCGCGTTCCGGCCCAAGAAGGGCATACCGTCTGCGCTACAGGCGGTGGCTGCCGCGCGCAAGGCGGGCCATGACGTGCGCGTCACCCTCCTCGGGTCTTCCAACGGCAGCGAGGCCGAAGAGATGGAGCAGAAGGCCATCGAGGAGGCGATCGTGGCCTGCCGACTCGGTGACGTGGTCGATGCTCCCGGCATGATCACGCATGCCCGGTTCGTCGACGAACTGGCCCGCCATCACATCCTTCTCGCCCCGAGTCGCATGAGTGCCGACGGCGATGCTGAGGGAGGGGCTCCGGTGACGATCATGGAGGCCGCCGCCACCGGGATGCCGGTGATGAGCACGACTCACTGCGACATCCCCGAGGTGGTGGAGGACGGCGTCACCGGCGTGCTGGCGCCGGAGGATGACCAGGAGGCGCTGAACGCGTGCTTCGAGCGCCTCCTCGCCAGCTCTGAGCTTTGGCCCGCCATGGGCGAGGCGGCTGCGGCGCTCATCCGCCGCAAGTTCGACGTGCGCATGTGCGCGGCCGAGCTCGTCGAGCGCTATCGTTCGCTCGTCGGCGCACCGGTGGTCTGAGCAACGCCCAGGCCAGCGATTACCGCGCAACGGTGACCGGTCGCCTTGTCCAGCCCGAACGGTCAGCTGGGGCGTGGCGGCGCAGAGGGGAGACGCGTGATGCGCCGGACCACGGCACGCAGCGGTCGTGGGAGCTTGTCGAAGGCGACGGACATCGCGTGCGTCGCGCCTTCGGGAGCCCATCCTCGCGGTACGAGAGCCACCGCGAGACAGGCGGTGGTGATGTAGACAGCCGTGAGCACGAACAGAGAGACGAGAGCGGGCGCGCCCGTCCGCCCCAGCAGCAAGCGCGTCACCGCCCCCGTTCCGAGCACTGCGGCGCCGGCCGTCAGCCCGGCCCGATGCGCGCCGGAGAACGACTTCCACGTGAAGCCGGCGACCTCGCGCGACAGCTGGGCCATGGCCACGTTCATGACCGTGATCGCGATGCCCACCGCCCAGGCGACGCCCACGGTGCCCCAATTGGCCCCCAGCCGGCCGCCAACGACCACGAGAGAGGCGTACACGAGCTGACGCGCGAACTCGCTCCATGGGCGGCCAGCGGCCTGGACCAGAGGGCCGCCCAGGTGATACGTCGCCCGTAAGGCCCCAAACAGGGCGAGTATCTGGAGCGGCGCTATCGCCCCGGACCAACGCTGCCCGTAGATGCCGACGATGATCTGCGGCGCCGCGACGAAGACAAACATCATGGTCGGCGCCGCGAAGAGGAAGACTAGGTAGATCGACACGATGTACGAGCGTGCCATCCGTTCCCTGCTGTCCTGGATACGCGAGAACGCCGGGAGCAGCACGGTGCCCAGGATCTGAGCGAGGTAGTTGAAAGGCAGGTTCATGAAGTTGTAGGCGCGCGCATAGAAGCCGAGCGCCGCCGGGCCGAGCACCCTGCCGACGATGAAGTTGTCGCCGTTGAGCGCCACGTAGTTGGCCAGACCGCTCAGCGTCATGGCTCCTCCGAACCCCAGTAGCTGTCGCCAGGCGGTGCGGGCAAAGCGCAACCGCAAGGAGTGGCGTCCCAGTGCACACGTGAGGATCGTCGACAACGCGGCCTGACACAGGGACGCGGCGACGAGCGACCATAGACCCCAGCCCATCAGGGCGAGTGAGATGCCCACGACGGAGTACCCGAGGGCGTAGGAGAGGATGTCGACCAGGCCCAGGGCGCGGAACCGGAGCTGGCGACGCAGTAGGGACAAGGAGACCGTGCGGATGCCGACCAGCAGGAAGACGGGGCTGATCGCTCGAAAGACGTTCGTCGTGCCGGCATTTCCCACGAGGTCGGCGAGGAGCGGTGCCACCGCGACCATGAGCGCGGCGGAGACCAGGCCGCCGATGAGTGAGATCGTCCAGGCTGAGCGCACGTGCTCGTCGGTGAGCTCACGGCGCTGGACGATGGCAGGCCCGACGCCGAGGAACGCCAGCATGTTCACGAAGCCGACGACGACGATAACGAGGCCATATGTGCCGAAGTCGCTCGGCGTGAGCAGTCTCGCGAGCACAACGGAGACGGCGAACTGCAGCACGGCCCCGCCGAAGACCGAGAACATCCGCCAAGCGCCGCTCGTGATGGTCACCGACGTTAGGGTCTCGGGCTCGAAGGGCGCCTCCGCCAGCTGCTCGACGGGAATCTCATCACCATGCGCAGGCGTGGGCGGGCGGGGCTTGCTAGGCGAGGGCATCGGTGAGTCTCAGGTGGCCGATCCGCTCGCCACCAGGGATCGTGGTTCGGGACGACGGCGTTCCCCCCGGGAGGCCGGTGCAAAGCGTGCGACCGAACGCATCCTAGGCCTCAGGCCTCAACGGTCGTGGTCGTGATATCGGTAGTATTTGCCCTTGGACCCGCGTGGCACGCCGCTGGGAGGCCCAGAGCGCGCGGGCGGAACCGCTTCTGAAGATCTCGAGGATGCTGCCCATCGGCTGGCGTCTCCCTTCGAGGCCGGATGCTCCGCCGATTATAGCTCTGGGGGGTCGGGCGCGAAACGCGACGCCCGCCGCCGCCGCGCCGCCGCCGCGCTCTGCCTGGCCGGCCTCCAGGTGGTGGTGTACTGGCACGGCGCCACCCTGGAGGCGGCTTTTGAGCTGCGCCCGTCCACCTTGCTGCTGCACGAGGCGGTGCGCGATGCTTGTGCTTATGGCGCGGCGTGGTTCGACCTCAACCCGAGCGCCGGTCTGGAG
>PKYI01000113.1 GCA_003133645.1 Acidobacteriota bacterium
CATCTCCGTCACGGGCGGGGGTGGAGGGTCAAGACCGCCCAGCGGGCGGAGGCCGATGGCGCTGGAGCGTGCGGGTCCCGAGCGGGCGGCCCGCGGTGGGGTGTCGATGCTCCCGCCCGAGCGCAGCGAGCAGCGGGAGACAGCGAGGGGCCCCACCGCGGGACGTCCCTGTCCCGCCGCAGGCGGGATCGCACGCGCAGGCGGGTCGGAGNNGCGCCGCCCGAGCGACACGGCCGCAGCCCGCGGGGCAAATGAAAAGGCCTCACGCAGTGAAGAGGAAGACCAACGCCACTCGCGGGACCGGCAAGAGAAAAAACCTAAGCGCCGTGGAAGAACGGCGCCCCCCCGGGAGGGATTACACCTCGGGGGGCAGCGGCGGAACCTCGCCGGCCGCGACCTCCGCGGCACCCTCTCGGCCGGTGACCGACTGCAGCCGGTCACCGACCTTGCCGGCCAGGCGCTCCGCCTCCTCGTACTTGCGCTGCGCGTTGCCGAGGTGGGTGCCGACCAGGCGGAAGGTGTCGGCGAACTTGCCGAATTCGCGCTGGAGGCGCTCGAGCTCCCGCAGGATCTCGCGCGCCCGCTCCTCCACCTGCATCCCCTTCAGCCCGGTGGCGATCGTCGAGAGGTAGGCGAAGAAGGAGTTGGGCGACACCGGGACGACGCGCCGGCTGGTCGCGTAGGTGAGGAGCGAGCCGCCACTGCCCAGCGCCTCGTCCTTGATGATGACCTCGTAATAGACGTTCTCGGCCGGGATGTACATGAGGGCGAACTCGAACGTCCCTTCGCCCGGACGGATGTACTTGTCGGCGATCTCGTCGATGCGGGCCCTGACCGAGCGCTCGAACTCCTTGCGCGCGACGGCGCGCGTCGCGTCGTCCGCGGCGGCGATCATGCGCTGGAACGACTCGAGGGGGAACTTCGCGTCCACCGGCACCAGGTGGTCGCGCAGCCTGATCACCGCGTCCACGGTCTGGCCGCCGGCGAAGCGGTGCTGGATCGCAAACGCTCCCGGCGGGAGCACCTGGCGCAGGAACTCCTCGAGCGACGCCTCCCCCATGTTGCCGCGCAGCTTCGGCGCCTTGAGGATCCCCTGCAGCTCCTCGATCTCGCGCCCCAGGGCCTGCATCCGCGTGGCCATCTCCGCTACCTGGCCGAGCTGCCCCTTGAGTTCCCCGAACACCTTGGTCGCGCCCTCGAACTGCGCCCCGAGGTTCTGCTGCGATTGCGCCATCTGGGTGTTGACCGCACCGACCAGCCCCTCGAGCTGGGCGGCCAGCGTGCGCCGCGCCTCCTCCAACCCCTGTCGCAGCGCCTCGCCCGTGGTCGCTTGCCCCCCCTGCACCTGCTGGCCGAACTCACCCATGCGCTGGTGGAAACGGTCGACGACGTCGGTGAGCTGGCGTCCGACCTGATCGAGTGTCTCCCGCTGCGACTGGCCGAGCGCGGCCTGCACGCGCGCCAGCTCGTCGCGCAACGCCTGGTCCTGGCGCCGGCCGCGCGCCAGCTGCACGCCGACCAACACGACGATCACCGCCGCCAGCGTCACCAACGCCACGAGCAACACCGTCATGCCGTTCCTCCCCCTGCCCTGCTTCCCGACGACAGGTCGAGCAACGCCCGCACCCGCGCCTCGGCCGCCGCCGCCAGCGTACGCCGGTCCGCGAACGGCGGCAGGATCGGCTCGCCGAAGCGGACCTCGGCGAGGACCGCCCGGTGCGACGCCAGGCGAAACGCATGAGCGATGAAGTTCTCGCCGTGGAACCACCCGATCACGTCCAGGTTGGCGGCGGTGACCGGCGTACCGTCGATCTCCAGGTAGCGCACGGCGGCGGGCACTACCGGCGCGTGTGCGTCCACGGCCGCCTGGAACAACCCGCTGCGGAACGGCAGCAGCGCGCCCGCGCCGGCCGATGTCCCCTCCGGGAAGCCGAGCACCGTGGCGCCGGCCGCGAGTGCCTGCGCCACCTGTGCCACGCCCCGCGCCCCGGCGCGAACGTTCTGCCGGTTGATGAAGATCGTCGCGCCGGACGCCGCCAGCGCCCCGAACATCGGCCAGCGCCTCATGTCGTGGCGCGCCGCAAACACCACCGGGAAGAGACCACCGATCGTGAGGATGTCCGCGTACCCGTAGTGGTTCGCCACTACCAGCGAACCCGGCGGCGGCGCCGCACCCACCCGCCGGACCCGGATGCCGAGGCAACGCGCCCCGACCCGCGCCCAGCGCGCGTTGTGCGGCCCGTTGCGACGCCAGCGCGCGGGGAACCGTGACAGCAGCGGTCCGATCGCCCGCGCCACCACTAGCCACGAGCCGGCCACGAACGCGACCAGGCGTCCCGCCGCCCTCACCCACCGGACCAAGGTCATGCCTTCTTGTACCACGAAAGGCAGGCGCGGCGGGACCATTTCGTGATAACTTTCACGCTGGAAGCCGGTTTCCCGGCGCCGGAGGTTCCCGATGTCCGATGTCCGACCGTTCCGGGCCCTGCGCCCCCGTCCAGAGTTCGCCGCGCGCGTCGCTGCGCCCCCGTACGACGTGATCAACTCCGACGAAGCGCGGGAGATGGCGGAGGGGAACGAGATCTCGTTCCTGCACATCAACAAGCCCGAGATCGACCTCCCCCCGGAGGTGAGCCTCTACGACGACCGCGTCTACGCGCGGGGCGTCGCAAACCTGCGGCGGTTCATCGCGGAAGGCGTGTTCGTGCGCGAGCCGGAGTCCCGGTTTTACGTCTACCAGCAGCGCATGGACGGCCATGTCCAGGCGGGAATCGTCGGCGCCGCATCGTGCCAGGAGTACGCGGACGGCCTCATCAAGCGCCACGAGTTCACCCGCAAGGACAAGGAGGACGACCGCACCCGCCACACCCACGAACTCAACGCCAACGCGGGCCCGGTGTTCCTCACCTACCGGAAGCGGGCCGAGATCGACGCGATCGTGGACGGCATCCGCAAGGGCCAGCCGCTTTATGACATCGTGACCTCCGACGGCATCGGCCACACCGTGTGGGCCGTCTCCCCCGGCGAGACGGCGGCGCTGCAGCAGGCGATCCGGGGGGTGCCGGCGCTCTACGTCGCCGACGGCCACCACCGCGCCGCCTCGGCCGCGCGCGTTGGGCTCGAGCGCAAGGCCGGCAACCCGCGCCACCGCGGGGACGAGCCGTACAACTACTTCCTGGCCGTGCTGTTTCCCCACGACCAGCTGCGCATCATGGACTACAACCGCGTCGTCAAGGATCTGGCAGGGCTCACCGCAGACGCGTTCCTCGCCCGGATCGGCGAGATGTTCACGGTCAGCGACACGAACGATCCGCACCCGGATGCGGCGCACCGCTTCGGCATGTACCTCGGCGGCCGGTGGCGCCGCCTCGAGGCGAAACCGGGGACGTTCCCGACCGATGATCCCGTGCGCTCCCTCGACGCCGCAATCCTGCAGGAGAACCTGCTCGCGCCGATCCTGGGCATCACCGACCCGCGCACCGACAAGCGCATCGACTTCGTCGGCGGGATCCGCGGCGTTGGCGAACTGGAGAAGCGCGTGGCCCAGGGGTGGGCGGTCGCGTTCGCCCTCTTCCCCACCTCGCTGGACCAGCTCATGGCGGTGGCCGATGCCGGGCTCGTGATGCCGCCGAAGTCCACCTGGTTCGAGCCCAAGCTGCGGTCGGGCCTGCTCGTCCGGACCCTGGACACCTGGTAGGGGGCGTCACGCCCCGAAAGGAATGGAGGCTGCAATGCTGATCTTGATCTGCGACGCCTTCGACAAGTCGCTCCCAGAGCGTCTGGCGAAGTTCGGCGACGTCACCGAGGACGTCGCGAGACTCCCCCACGCCGAAGTCGCGCTGGTGCGCTCGAAGACCAAGTGCACCGCCGACTGGATCGCCGGCGCACCCAAGCTCAAGCTCATCATCCGCGGCGGTGTCGGCCTCGACAACGTGGACCTCAAGGCCGCCAAGGAGCGCGGGGTCGAGGTGCGGAACACGCCGGCCGCATCGGCGGTCGCGGTGGCCGAGCTCGCGTTCTGCCTCATGCTGGCCGTGCCCAACAAGCTCGTCGAGGCGCACAACGCCCTCAAGGAGGGCAAGTTCCTCAAGAAAGAAATCAAGCGCACGGAGCTGTTCGGCAAGACGCTCGGCCTCGTCGGCCTCGGCCGCATCGCTTCCGAGGTGGCGAAGCGCGCCGCGGCGTTCGGCATGCGCGTGCTCACGTACGACCCGTTCGTCAAGCGCTCCGACGTCGCGATCATGGTCCCGACGCTCAAGGAGCTGCTCGGCCAAGCGGACTACATCTCGATGCACGTGCCGCTCACCGACGAGACCAGGGGGATGATCAACAGTTCCGCCATTGCCGCGATGAAGGACGGCGTGGTGATCGTCAACACCGGCCGCGGCAAGTGCATCGCGGAGGAGGACCTCGCCGAGGCGCTCCGCTCCGGCAAGGTTGGGGCGTACGCAACGGACGTGTGGTACTCGGATCCGCCCGACCCGGCGAGCCCGATCCTGTCCGCGCCGAACGTGCTCATGACGCCGCACATCGGCGCCAACTCGAAAGAGAACCTGCTGCGGATCGGCAACGAGGTCGTCGCGCTGTTGGAGAGTTGGGTCAAGTGACCGTGGCGGGCGGGCGCCTCGCCCGCCCGCAAGGGAGGCTGCGATGAGTCACAGGGTCATCAACTTCTACGCCGGACCGGCGGGGCTGCCGCTGCCCGCCCTCGAGCGCGCCCAGGCGGAGCTGCTCGACTTCATGGGAACCGGCATGTCGGTGATGGAGATCTCCCATCGCGCCAAGGAGTACGACGCGGTGCACAACGAGGCGATCGCGCTCGTCAAGGAGCTGCTCGCCGTCCCCGACAACTATAAGGTCTTGCTCCTCCAGGGCGGCGGCAACCTCCAGTTCGCCATGCTCCCGATGAACCTTCTCCACTCCGGCCGCAAAGCCGACTACATCGTAACCGGCTCGTGGGCGAAGAAGGCGTTCAAGGAAGCCAAGGTCGTTGCAGGCGACGCCGCCCGCGTCGTCGCCACGACCGAGCCGGAAAAGTTCAAGCGCCTCCCCTCGCCGGCCGAGATCAAGGTCAACGCCGACGCCACCTATGTCCACTTCTGCTCCAACAACACGATCTACGGCACGCAGTGGAAGACGTTCCCCGAGACCGGCGGCATCCCGCTCGCATGCGACATGTCGTCCGACTTCATGTGGCGTCCGTTCGACGTCAAGCCGTTCGGGTTCATCTACGCCGGCGCCCAGAAGAACCTCGGGCCCTCCGGGCTCGTGGTCGCGATCATCCGCGACGACGTCCTGGCCATGTGCTCGGACAAGCTCCCGTCGATGCTCCAGTACAAGGTCCACGCCGACAAGAACTCGCTGTTCAACACGCCGCCGTGCTTCTCGATCTACATCCTGCGCAACGTGCTCGCGTACAACAAGTCGATCGGCGGGCTCGCCGCGATCGAGAAGAACAACCGCGAAAAGGGCCGGCTCCTTTACGGCTGCATCGACGCCCACCCCGAGTTCTACAGGGGGTACGTCACCGTCCCCGAGGACCGCTCGTTCATGAACGTGGACTTCAACCTGCCGAGCGAGGAGTTGGATGCGGCGTTCGTCGCCGAGGCCAAGAAGAGCGGCATGGTCGGTCTCAAGGGCTACCGCGACCTCGGCGGCATCCGCGTGTCGATGTACAACGCCGTCACCGTGGACAACGTCAAGACCCTTGTCGCCTTCATGGAGGACTTCGCCAAGAAGTACGCGTAGAAACGGGGATCCGGGGTCCGGGGACCGGAACGACGAAGACACAGCAGGGGCGGGGCCGAGACCCCGCCCTTCGCATATCCAGCAGCGGCGACCGCCGTCCCCGCTGGGGTGGCAGACGCAGCCCAGAACTGTGGCATCCGAGGCGACGGCGCGCAGATGACGCCGGTCGCGGTGGTGGCACGTTGCCGGTGGAGTTCAGAAGGCGGCTATAGCGACCGCTTGCGCCCGCGGGTGCCGCGCCGGCTTCCCTTGGGCTTCGAGAAGCGCCCCTCGACAGGGAAGAAGCTCGGACCCGCCATCGGCTCGGGCGGCCCTCCGAACGAGCGCGGACCCGCCGGCCGGCGCGCCGGACGCTCCTCGGCGAGGTTGACCTTCAAGCTCCGGCCGCCGACGTCGCGGCCGTTGAGCTGCCGGATCGCCTCCTCGGCCTCGGCCTGGGTCGCGAACTCGACGAACGCGAACCCGCGCGGCTTGCCGGTGGCGCGGTCGGCTGGCATGTAGAGATCCACAACCGCTCCCGCCGCGGCGAGGAGCTCGCCCAGCTCCTCCTTGGTAGTGCGGAAGCTCAGGTTCCCGACGAAAATCTTTGCTGGAATGGCCCGTCTCCTTCTGTCACGTCCTCGCGTTGGCTGCAACCCGGCTTGTTCGCCGAGGGGGGTATTGTACAGCGAGTTCTCTGCAAACCAAGCGGTGGGCGTTTCGGGTGGCGCCGCGGAGGCGCCTGGCGTCTCGCGTCGGTTGAGCGCGGCAGCTGGGCGGCCCGTGCCATGCCGGTCACAGCGGCCCGTCCGTCACCGTCGTTCCTTCCGGGTAGCAGAAGCGGAACACCACGAAGTCGCGCCCGAAGCAGATCTCGTCGCCGTCCGAAAGCTCGACCGGCCTTCGGATCCTGTGGCCGCGAAGGTAGGTCCCGTTCTTACTGCCGAGGTCCTCGAGGACCGCCCGGCCGTCGGTCACGACGATTCTGGCGTGCCGCCGCGAGACGTGGGAGGAGCTGATCCGCACCACTGCCTCACTGGTTCTGCCGATGACGTTCTCCCCCTCCGACAACGGGCTCTCCTGCTCGCCCCAGCACAGGCGGCAGGAGTGGTCGCCCAGCGGGGACGGACTTCGCGGCCACGCGAGTTCCTCGCTCCGGGAAGTTGTGGGCTCATTGACGTGCTCGACCCTGGCGATCAGCCGGTAGCCGCGCTTGGAGATCGTCTCGATGAAGCGGGGCTCGCCGGCGTCGTCGCCGAGAGTCTTGCGCAGCTCGGCGATCGTCCGCGTCAGCGCCGACTCGGCGATGAACTCACGGGCCCACACGGACTCCAGGATCTCCTCCTGGGAGACGACCCCACCGGACCGGCTCGCGAGAAACGCGAGGACGTCCATCAGCTTCGGCCTAAGCTGGACCGTCTGACCGCTCCGGGAGAGCTTGTTCAAGCTCGGCTCGACCAACCACTCCCCGAGACGGAAATCACACATCGCCATCGCTGCTGAAACTCCTTCTTGGAATCTTTACGGTAATCTAAGTCATTGGAATTGTTAATGCAAGTGAGCATTTCCTTACGTAAATTCACAGATTTGCACTTCACCGGCCGGCCCCGGCGACCCCGGCAGTTCGAGCGATCAGGCGGGCCGCCGAACGATTTAGAGGGCAAATCCGCCCGCGAGATGCTCAAGTACCTGAGCAAGCCCTGAGGCGCCCGGGGACCAGGAACCCCGGCCAGCGCCGTCGACGTGCGTCAACGAGATGGCGTTGCAACGCGGCCAGCCGGACTTGCCCTGCGGCAGGCATCGGCTATCCAAAATCTTGGACATAAATTCGGAATGTCGTCCAGGTCGCCACTGGAAGCCTCATTACACCGTCCCAGTCTCAGGCGCGACTCTTGCAAAGGCGCACTCCAACATTAGGTCGAGTACTGCTTCGCGCTTTGGTTTTGAGTTCAAGGAAGGAGGTGGGCAAGCCATCAAGCCGCAAGGCGGGTGACCAAGAATCAATTGCTGTGATCGTAGCGAACGAAGGAAAGGGGGCTGTATGAAGTGCGTCAAGTTTGCATTTCTTGCACTCGCCGCCACGCTCATCGCCGTGGGTGCCTACGCCCAAGCCACCGGAAGCATCGAGGGCAGGATCACTGATGAGACAAGGGCGGTTCTGCCGGGCGTCACCGTCGAGGTGAGCTCGCCGGAGCTGACGGAATCGAGAGTCATCGCGAGCGACGCGCAAGGGAGGTTCGGGGTCACTCTGCTTCCCCCGGGCACCTATGCCGTCAGCTTTACGATGCCGGGTTTCGCGACCCAGGAGCAGACCAACATCGTCGTGAGCGCCGGCCGCACGGTGACCCTGCAGGTGCAGATGCGGAGTTCGTACAAGGAAGAGGTGACGGTGACCGGCTCGCTGATCCCGCGCCCGACGCTGGAATCGATGAGCCCCGTGACTACCATGGACGTCGCAGACCTCAGCTACCGAGGCGCGACCCGGCTTGAGGACCTGATGCAGACGTTGCCGCAGGTGTTCGCGGCGCAGAACTCCACCGTGTCCAACGGCTCGTCCGGCACGGCGACGATCGACCTGCGCTACCTCGGCACCGTCCGCACGCTGGTCCTGATCGACGGCAAGCGGATGTCGAGCGGCGACGCGTTCGCCACCGCGCCCGACCTCAACTTCATCCCGGCGTTCCTCGTCAAGCGGGTTGACGTGCTCACCGGTGGCGCCTCCTCCACCTACGGCGCCGACGCCGTCGCCGGCGTCGTCAACTTCATCCTCGACAAGGACTTCGAAGGCATCCGGGCCGGCGTCAATTTCGGCGGCTACGAGCACAACAACGACAACAAGACATGGGACGCGATGAACGCGAAGAAGGGGTTCACCGCCCCGACCGGCCAGGCGTGGGACGGCGGCTCGCTCGACGCGTACGTCGCGATGGGCGGCAAGTTCGCGGACGGTAAGGGCAGCGCCTCCGCCTACATCGACTACCGCAAGACCGCGGGCCTGCTGAAGAACCGCCGCGACTACACCAACTGCTCGGTGGTCTCACTGGGCGCGACCGGCCCCGCGTGCGGCGGCTCGGGCACGATCCCGGACGGCCAGTTCCAGTCATACGATTCCGCCTTCAACTACTTGGGCGCTTACACGCTGGACAGGTCCGGACCAGGGAACACCATGAGGGCGAGGACCGGCGCCGACACCTTCAACTATGCGGTCTACAACTGGATGCAGCGCCCCGACCAGCGCTTTACCGCGGGCGGTTTCGTGAACTACGACTGGAGCCAGCACGTCAAGGGGTACGTGTCCGTCATGCTCATGAACGACTACACCGACGGACAGATCGCGCCCTCGGGCGACTTCGGCAACACTTCGGTGATCAACTGCGACAACCCGATGCTGAGCGCCCAGGAGAAGCAAGTGCTCTGCACGAACGCCGGTTTTGTTGGGCCGACCGATCTCGCGAACGTCTATATTCTCAAGCGCAACGTCGAGGGCGGCCCGCGCGACTCGCGATTGACGCACACCGACTACCGTCTGGTGGCGGGCCTCAAGGGCGAGATCAACAGCATCTGGAGCTACGACTTCTACGGCCTTGACGCCGAGGTCAAGTCGCCGCAGGAGTACGCCAACGACCTCAACGCACAGAGGCTGCAGGAGGCGTTGCTCGTCACCGGCAACCCGAACGACCCGAGCACCTGGCACTGCACCTCCGGCAACGCCGCGTGCGTTCCGTACAACCTCTTCAAGGTCGGCGGCGTGACCCAGGCGGCGCTCAACTACCTCACGTTGCCGATGGTCCTGAACTCCGGCACGAAGACCCAGCTCGTCCACGGCGAACTCAACGCCGACCTCAAGGGCTACGGCTTGGTCATCCCGAGCGCGGTCGAGGGCATCCAGTTCGCGATCGGCGCCGAGTACCGCAAGGAGTTCCTCTTCGTCCATCCCGACATCGCGTTCCAGGATGCGTTGGGCGCGGGTCAGGGCGGTCCGACGCTTCCGGTCGACGGCTCCTACAGCGTGAAGGAAGGCTTCACCGAGGTGCGCGTCCCGCTCGTGCAGGGGGTCGCCGGCGCCAAGAACCTGGTCCTCGACCTCGGCTACCGCTACTCCGACTACAACATCAACGGCGGGTACTCGACCTATAAGGTGCAGGGCGAGTGGTCGCCCTCCTCGGATCTCAAAGTCCGTGCGGGCTACAACCGCGCGACCCGTGCGCCGAACGTGCAGGAGCTGTTCACGCCGCAGGGGCTCGGCCTCCTCGGCAGCATCGACCCGTGCGCGGGTCCCACCCCCGCCTACAGCCAGGCCCAGTGCGTCAACACGGGCGTGAGCACCTCCAGGTACGGCAACATCCCGGCGAACCCCGCCGGCCAGTACAACACCCTCTCGGGCGGCAACCCGAACCTGAAGCCGGAGATCGCCGACACCAATACGTTCGGCGTTGTGATCACGCCGTCGGGCCTCCCGGGTTTCTCGGCCACGCTCGACTACTACGACATCAAGATCAAGAGCACCATCGGCGCCCTGGCCGCGGATGACATCCTCAGGCAGTGCGCCACCACTGGCAACCCCACGTTGTGCTCCCTGATCCACCGTGACCAGGCCGGCACGCTGTGGCTCACTCCGAACGGCTACACCATGACGACCAACGCGAACATCGGCCAGTTGAGGACTGCCGGCGTCGATGTCAACCTCAACTACTCGTTGCCGGTCGGCTCGGACCTCTTCGACTTCAACCTCATCGGCAGCTACATGTCCAAGTCGGAGATCAACACCGGCCTGTACCAGTACGACTGCGTCGGCTACTTCGGCAACACGTGCGGCGTCCCGAGTCCCAAGTGGCGCCACCTCGCCCGCTTCTCGTGGGAGACGGGTAGCTGGGACTTCAACCTCGGTTGGCGCATGGTCGGCGCGGTCACGGTCGATGCGGCCAGCTCGAACCCGGCTCTCGCGGACGTGGCCAACATCGCGAAGTACAAGGCCAACGGGAGCTACCATTACTCGGCCTACCACTACGTTGATCTCGGCGCGGCGTTCAAGCTCGGGAAGAGCGTGCAGCTCACCCTCGGCGTCAACAACATCGCGGACAAGGAGCCACCGCTTGGTTCTGGATTCAGCCCCAACGACTATGGGACGGGCTTCTACGGCACGTACGATCCGTACGGCCGCTACGTCCACTCCAGCGTCGTCTTCTCGTTCTAGTCCACACGCAGCACGCAGCACGGGAGCGGCCCCTACGGAGGCCGCTCTTCTTTTTGTCTGCGCCTAGCGTGGCGGGCCGGCGGGGGGCAGCATGGTGTCGATCTCGGCGGCGTACGTGCGCTTCAGAGCGTCGGTGGGGGCCACCTCCTGGGCTTTGGAGAGCCAACGCCGGGCCGCCCGAACGTCCCCCTTCGCCAGGTAGCACAGGCCCAGCAGGTGGCAGAACCGGTCCTCCTTGGGCCGCTCGCGTGTCGCGTACTTGAGGTGGGCGATCGCCTCGTCGTAGTGCTTGGCGGCGTACGCGCGGCGGGCGAGCTCGAAGCGGTAGTAGGGGTTGAGCCAGCGGTGGCGCGCCACCCTCTTGCGGTACGCGGCGGCGCGCTCGAGGTCGCCCTGGCGCTCGTAGAGGCGGGCCAGGTCACTCATGGCGACGAGGTCCGAGTCGTTCACGTCCAGGGCCTGTAAGTAGGCGGCCTCGGCGTGCGCCGGGTGCCCGTTGCGCAGGTACAGGGTGCCGAGGTTGGTCCACGCGGGCGAGAAGACGCGGTCGGCGTTGGCGATCGCGGTGCGGAAGCACGCAACGGCCGCCGCCCGATCTCCCGCCAGCATGCGCTCGACGCCGACGTTATTGTAGAAGTGCGCCAGCGCCATGGCGTCGGAGATCGTGCGCATCTCGTAGCTGGCCTTGAAGTCGCCGATGTTGAAGTCGACGACGCGGGTGCCGTCGGCGCCGAGGTTGACGAAGACGTCGACGTGCCGGTTGAGCACGAAGGTGTCGTTGTCCAGCGTCCAATCGGGGGGGACATCGACTTCCTGGAATTCGGCGTTCAGACCCACGTCGCGCGCCATCGCGACGAACATGTTGGAGAATGACAGGCAGTTGCCGCGCCGGGTGCGAAACGTGTCGGACGCGGTCCGGGTGGTCTCGTCGTAGGTCACCCCGAAGGAGTGAGGGTCCATGATCGCCGTGACCAGTTGGTGCAGCTTGAGGGCATCGCTGCCCTTGCGGTCGCCGTGGGCATCGATGAACGCCCGCATCTCCGGGCTGAGCGCGAGAACGCTCGCTTCCGGGACGACGGAGGGCGGCCGGTTACCCGTGACGGCGAGTGCTGTGCCGCTCAGCAGTTCGTCAGGCGTGAGCTTGGGCCGCCGGTCCCCCCCCTGCCAGCTCGAACAGGCGGCCGAGAGAAGGAGAAAACCGAGGAGCGCCCTGCGAACCCAGGCGCCGACGCTTCCCGTGCGTCGACGGTGCGGCTGGACCGCCCCGGTCGTCGGTTCAAACGGTCCCCTCGGGCGAGCACTCATCGTCATTATTTCAACATCCGCCACGGCGCCCGGTATTGCACGTTTCACACCCGCCACCGTGCCTATCGTTTCGTACGAAATGGCGACCGAGCGGTTGCCTGTTCGTCCGCAGTGGAGCGCTCCGCCCTCTCCACGACACCAAACCGTGGCCAGGAGCGCGATCGCCGGGGAGCGGCGACGGGCCGACCGCACCGGCGCCGAACCGGACGTGAACGGGCGGCGGTCTTACTCCGGCTCGTACGAGACGACGAACGGTTCCTCTCCCCTGATGAAGCTCACGGTCACAACGGTCCTGTGGCCGGCGGTGATCAGGACGTTGGAGGACATCTCCCGGCCCCTCCAGTTGACCACCATCCGGTGCTCCCCGGCAGCGAGATGGGTGACGTTCAGCACCGTCCCGGTCTTGTCGTGCGTCTTGCCGAGGATCTCCACCGAGCACACCTCAGGCGTTGAGAAGACCCGCAGCGCCCCCTGGCCCTCATTGACGGTCTCGATCTTGCGGGCGAGGAGGTCGCCGCGCACGCTGACATCGCCGCCGGGCGGGATCGTGACGACTCCCGAGACCCGGTCGAATCCGGGCTTGCTGAACGCAACCGTGTGCTGCCCCGGAGCGAGGCCGTCTATCCGCAGCAGCGGAACGCTCTTGCTCTCGGCCTTGCCGTCGACCTCGACGACGCAGTTCTGCGGGGCCGAGGTGACGATGAGGTTGCCGGCGACTTGCACCACCTTGGCGGGACCGGCCGGGCTCTCGCGCGGGGCCGGGGGCTCGGGGGCGAGCGCCCCGACCTTCACCTCGATCGGGATCTTCTCGACCTGCACCTGGAAGCTCTGCGGCACGAAACCGTCCTTCTCGATGCGGATGACGTGTTCCCCTTCCACCACGTTGGCCAGGAACAAGCCATCCTCCTTCGCGCTGGACGTGCCCACCGGCTTGCCGTCGAGGTAGACTCGGAGAGCAGGCTCGCACAGGACCTGGACGTCACCGGCGAACGAGATCGCCGGCACGCATGCCAGGAGAAGCAGGGAAAGCCAGCGCAGGAACCTCATGTGCCCTCCGGTTCGCCTTGACTCATTTTCAGTTTACCTCGGCTCGTGCCGGTTGAACCGCCCTGAACCGCCTTGAACCTTGTCACGGCCGTGTCCGTGCGCTACGCTTAGCTTGGCCTGGGTGGTATGCGGTCGCCGGGTCCCGTTTTCCGTTCGGATCTCGAGGACGCGCCGGCCCGATGCGCCACCATCCACGGGGCTTGACGAAACGAAAGGGAGGAGATCGCAATGCCTGTCAGGACGCGCACTCTGGGGTGGCTGCTTTGCTTGATCTGGATCGTCCCGGCGGCGGCGTTCGCCGAGGGGGGCAGGCTGCTCGGCAAGGTCCTCGGCCCGGATGGGAAGGGGCTCGAGGGAGTCGTCGTGACGGCCACGTCGCCGCAGCTCCCGAGCTTCAAGGACGTCGAGACCACCGACAAGAAGGGCATGTTCACGGTGGATTTCGACCACATCGACGTGACCTATCACTACCGCTTCGACAAGGCCGGCTTTCAGTCGATGGAAGTCAACCAGCAGTGGCGTCTCGAGGGCAGCCAGTACTACGAATGGACGATGCACCCTGGGGAATCGGCGCCCGTGCCCGGTGGCATCCCTGCGGCCTCAACCTCGCAGGATGCGATCCTCGCCTACAACACCGGTGTCGCTGCCTCGCGGGCCAACGACAATGCGGCGGCAGCGGCGAAGTTCAAGGACGCGGTCGGACACGACCCCAAACTGCGCCAGGCGTGGGAATCGCTGGCTGTGGCCGAACTGAACCTGGGCCAGAACCAGGAGGCCGTGACGGCGGCCGAGAGGGCGATCGCGCTCGGCTCGACGGACAAGGCGACGCTTGAAGCACGTTGGCAGGCGTACCGCAACCTCAAGGATGATGCCAAGGCCGCCGAGGCGCTCAAGGACCTGCAGAAGGTCGGTCAGGCGACGGAGGAGGCAAAGAAGGTCCACAACGAGGGCGTGGCCCTGATGCGCGCGGGAGATTACGCGGGCGCCTTCGCGAAGTTCCAGGAGGCGCTCAAGATCGATCCGAACCTGCAGCCGTCGCTCCTCGGCCTCGCTGAGGCCGGCCTCAAGAGCGGCCACGGCGCCGAGGCGGAGGCCGCGGCGGAGACCGTCCTGAAGACGGATCCCAAGAACGAGCAGGCGATCCGGCTGCGGTACAACGCGTGCCTGGCCCTGGGGGACAAGGAAAAGCTGAGCGACGCGCTCGTGGGGCTGGCGGCGGTCGAACCGACGATCGCCCGCAACGGGCTGCTGAAGATGGCGTTCGACGCGTACGATGCCAACGACATGGCCCAGGCCAGGGCGCGGTTCGACACGGTTCTCCAGGTGGACCCGAACTATCCTCCGGCGCACTACTACCTCGGTGTCATCGAGGTCGGTCAGGGCGCGACCGCCAAGGCGAGAAGCCATCTCGAGCGCTTCCTCCAGCTGGCCCCGAACGATCCGGAGGCCAACGCCGCTCGCGATATGCTCAAGTACTTGGGCAAGCCCTGAAGCGGGGAATTTGGCGAAACCGGATCGGCGAGCAATCCGCTCGGGCCGGGGCTGGGGGCGCGATTCCGTTCCATTTTCCTGCCCCGATGCCGCCGCGCACCATTCCACGGCGTCGGTCTCCGGACGAGTGTTGCCGCCACCGATGGATGCCGGCCCGGGGCTGAGAGCCTCCGAGCGGCACGGCGGAGGCCGCCACACCGCCGGGACGATGACCTATTCAACCTGCCCGAAGAGGGGCTTGCCGTCCCCCTAGGCGGACGATCACTGCGACCGGATCCGCTGCAAAGCCCAACGATCCCGCGCGCGAGGTGGAAGCCGCGTCAGGTACTGCCGTTAAATCGCGGGCTGGCCGTAGAAGTCGTCGTTGACGAGCAGCGACCGCGCGCAGATGAACGTCCGCCCGCTCGGCCGGTGCACGCAGTGCACCTCGCGCTTGCGGATCCACGCGTACACGGTGGTCCGCGTGACTTGGGCCTCCTCGGCCGCCTTGCTGACGTTCACGTGTCGGGTTTCCTTTCCGCAGTAGGGACAATAGTAGGTTGGCGCCACTCTTTCCTCCTCCTCGTAGTGATCCAATAGATCGCAGAATTCCTCGACGAGCCGATCAACCTCCCCCGTCGTCAGGGACTCACCGTCGGCCGGCTACCCGTGAAGGCCCCTGGCAGGAAGCACCTCGCGGATCATTTCGCCCGTCCCCGCCTACCTCAATCTGTCGTGTTCTGCAGCGAATCTAGTATCATTGCTTCAACTTTTCAAGTGAGACGGCTCCCTGGGGGCCAGGGGCGTAACCTTCTCCCTCGAAGCTGGTCAAGGGATGGGCAGAGCGGAGGCCAATCGCCACCCTCGGTCGTGAGGCGCCGATGGGGGCTCGCGGCCGCCACCGGGGATGACAATCGGCATTCTCGGAGCGGGACGGGATGATCGCCTCCGGCCTGCGGGCCAGTCTCGTGGCGCTATCGGTGCCTCTGCGGCCGGAGGTGGTGAAGTTGAATGGTGTGGAACGGCCCGCGCGATGCGGGCGCCTGCCCCTTGAAGACCTCGGAAACCAGCAGCGAGGGCTCACAGACGAACGATCGGCCGCTCGGGCGGTGGACGCAGTGGACCAACGCGCGCCGGATCCAGTTGTACATCGTCGTCCGCGTCACCTGGGCTGCGGCAGCTGCGGCCTGGATGTTGAGGTGCGTCGTCATCCGGCCGCAGTACACGCAGAAGTACGTCGGCATCGCTGTCTCTCCTCTCCCTGCCTCCTCAGAGGCCGCACTGCGTCCTGACCATCCGGTTGATCTCGTTGGTGCTGAGACCCCGCGGATCCGACGGGCGTTCCGTGAGCCCCGCGTAATGCAGGGCCTCGTGGATCAGAGTCGCCGCCGCACGGCGTGTGTCGAGCGTCCCGTAGGCCGCGCACAGGTAGCTCAGCGGGCTCCGGACGACGGTGAAGGCCGCGATGCCATGCTGGCAAGCGCCTTCCGCCCCGATCGAGGTCGCCGGGGAGTAGCGGGTGTCGGCGAGCGCCGCGATGCCGTCGCCGCCCAGCCGATCGAAGACCGCACGGCACCCTGGGACCGTCCGCATCGTCTCCATTGCAACCGGGAATGCGAGCGCGAGCCGCCGCGCGACCGGGTCCGGCAGGAGACCCCGCACGCGAGGCCTCGAAGCCAAGCGGCCGCTGGCCGCAGGCGACTCGGAAACGACGCGAATGGACGCAACGTCCGGCTCATCGCCCAACGCACCTACAGGGATGGCCGAAAGGCAGCAGACCGCCAGGGCGAGGACCTGGGCCGGGTTGCCACCGATATGCCGGCGGTGGTGACGAGATGCCTCGCCGAGCCGCCCGCCCGAGAAGGCAGTCCGGCCGGTCCGGGCGCCCCAATCGGCCCTCACCGCCGCCCCGAGCCGCTCACTGGTTTCGCGCATCACTGTTGGCCTCGCGATCCAGCTTCGGCGTCTGCGGTTTGCAAGTCTTTACGCTTCTACTCGTTCCTTCCTACAAAAGAACACCGTTTCTCCTCGCTATTCACTCGCTTGCAGACGAGTCCCCGCCGTCCGCTCCGGCGGACGACGAAAATTGGCTGGTAATGGCTGGCCATCAATTGGTGGTTGAAAGCCACCAAATCGGGCCTAGACTGGCGCTAGGACTGGTCCAATTCCTGGACCGGGGGGCCTGCAGGCGAGAGGGGCGCGGCGGTGGACGTCCGGATCGACAGGGAGTCCGCGGTTCCGATCTACCTCCAGATCAGCACCGGGGTCCGGGAGCTGATCCTGTCGGGCAAGCTCCCCGAGGGGTTCCGCCTTCCCCCGGAGCGGCGGCTCGCCGAGGCCCTCGGCGTCAACCGCAGCACCGTGCTCGCCGCCTACCGCGAGCTCAAGGCCGATGCGCTGGTGGACTCGCACGTCGGACGCGGGACGTCGGTGTTGGCCCGCACCCGGGCCGCGGCGACGCGCGGGGACGTGCCGCCGCTGCCGTGGCGCCAGCTCGTGCGCGAGGGCGCCATCGAGATGCAGGACCCGCTCCTGCGCGACCTCCTGGCGCTCGCCGAGCGCAGTGACGTGACCACGTTCTCGGTCGGCCTGCCGGCAGCCGAGCTGCTCCCACTCGCCACGCTGCGCGCGGTGTTCGACGAGCTCGCCGCCGAGGTCGGCCCGCAGATGCTGCTCCACAGCCCGACGGAGGGGCTGACCCAGTTCCGCGAGGCCCTTTGCCACCTCATGATCGCCCGCGGGATCCGGCATTCGCCGGCCGAGGTTCTGGTCACCTCCGGCTCGCAGCAAGGACTCGACCTGGCGGCGCGGGTGTTCCTCGAGCCGGGCGACGCGGTCGTCGTCGAAGAGCCATCGTTCTTCGGCGCGCTCCAGGTGTTCCGGCGCGCCCAGGCGCGCCTGCTCGGCGTCCCCACCGACCGTGACGGGATGCGCACCGATGTCCTCGAGGCGCTGCTTGCCCGTCAGCGCCCGAAGCTGATCTACACGCTCCCCACCTTCCAGAACCCCTCGGGGGCGGTGATGAGCCTCGAACGCCGGCGGCGCCTGCTCGACCTGGCCTACCGCTTCCAGGTCCCGATCCTGGAGGACGACCCCTACTACGAGCTGCGCTACGAGGGCGAGGCGGTCCCTCCCCTCGCGGCGCTCGACGAACACGGGTACGTGATCTACCTGTCGTCGTTCTCGAAGGTGCTCTTCCCCGGCCTCCGCATCGGCTGGCTCGCGGCGCCGCGGCCGGCCGCCCGCCAGCTCGCGCTGGCGAAGCAGGCGATGGACCTGCACTCCTCGACCGCGGGGCAGTTCCTCATCGACCGCTTGATCCGCGGGGGCCACTACGCGCGCCACCTCCAGCGGGTCCGGACTGAATACGCGCGCCGGCGCGACCTCATGCACGAAGCGCTCACCGAGGAAGCGCCAGCGGGCGTGACCTGGACGAGGCCGCAGGGCGGGTTCTACTTCTGGTGCCGCTTCCCCGACCCGATCCGCCAGTCGCAGCTGCTGGCGAGGGCCGCCGAGCAGTGCGTGTCGTACCTGCCTGGCGACGCCTGCTTCCCGGACGAGCCGGGGGCGAACCACCTCAGGCTCAACTTCACGTTCCCTCCGGCGGAGGAGATCCGCCCCGGCGTGGCCCGCCTGATGGGGGCGATGCGGGCGGCCGCCCGCAGGCCGGGCGCCGGCATGCACCAGGGGGAGGCAACGCCACCCATCGTATGACGCACCCGATCGCCACGACCCGCGAGGGCGCGGCGCGGCAAGGAGGTTTCGATGGCAGTCCGATTCGCACAGCGGATGAACGAGGTGAAGGCGTCGGAGATCAGGGAGATCCTCAAGTTGACACAGCGCCCGGAAGTGATCTCGTTCGCAGGCGGGCTGCCGGCCCCGGAGACCTTCCCGGCCGAGGAGCTGGCCGCGGTCACGGCCCGGGTGCTTGCCGAGTCGGGCGCGCACGCGCTGCAGTACTCCACCACCGAGGGTTACCCCCCGTTGCGGCGGTGGATCGCCGGCCACATGAACGACACCCTGGGCACGACGGTGACCGCCGACGACGTGCTGATCACCAGCGGGTCGCAGCAAGGCCTGGACCTCACGGGAAAGATCTTCCTCGACGAGGGCGACGTGGTGCTGTGCGAGAGCCCGACCTATCTCGGCGCGATCAACGCCCTGCGCGCGTATCGGCCGCGCTTCGTCGAGGTACCCACCGACGACGACGGCATGATCCCCGAGGCTCTCGAAACGATTCTCGATCGCGAGCCGCGGGCCAAGGTCGTCTACGTCATCCGCGATTTCCAGAACCCCACCGGCCGGACCTGGTCGCTCCCCCGCCGGCACGCACTGATCGAAACCGCGCGGCGCCGGCAGATCCCCGTCGTCGAGGACTGCCCGTACGCCGAGGTGCGCTTCGAGGGCGTTCCCCTCCCTGCGGTCAAGGCGCTCGACAAGGACGGCCTCGTGGTCTTCCTCGGCACGTTCTCGAAGATCTTCTGCCCGGGCATGCGCATCGGCTGGGTCGCCGCCGCGCGCCCGCTGCTGGAGAAGTACGTCCTGGGCAAGCAGGGCGCCGATCTCCAGACCGCGACCCTGGCACAGATGCAGGTTGCGCGCTACCTCAAGGACTACGATCTCGGCGCCAACATCAAGCGGGCCTGCGCGATCTACGGGACGCGGCGTGCCGCGATGATCCGGGCGCTCGAGCGCGAGATGCCCGACGGGGTGCGTTTCACCAGGCCTGCAGGCGGCCTTTTCCTATGGGTCGAGTTGCCCGCCGATGTGGATGCCCGCGAGTTGCTGCTCGCCTGCATCGAGCGCAACGTCGCGTTCGTCCCGGGCGGCTCGTTCTTCCCCAACCGCGGCCACGAGAACACGATGCGGCTCAACTTCTCCAACATGCCTCCCGACCGCATCGACGAGGGCGTGCGGCGCCTCGGCGCGGTGCTGCGGGAGTTCCTCGCGCGCAGTCAGGCGGTTGCACCGCTCGAGCACGAGGCGGTGGCGGGTTGAGAGAAGGCAGAGGATCGAGGATCAGAGGGGCCGAGGAGCAGAGGAACCTGTAGCAGCGTACGCGAGCGCGCGTCCTTGCCCCTCTGCAGTTGATGAACGTTCGAACCTGAGAACCGACGGAGGCGAGCATGAAGATCGAGGGCGTTCCCTTCGGCACCACGGACTGGAGCGACGTCCCGGCCACGGAGCACCCCGGCGCGACCGGGGTCGCGCGCTGGCGCACCGTCGAGGCCGGCAACATCCGCGTGCGGATGGTGGAGTACTCCCCCGGCTACCTCGCCGACCACTGGTGCGAGCGCGGCCACGTCCTGCTCGTGCTCGAGGGCGAACTCCTCACCGAGCTCGCCAACGGCGAGCAATACGTCCTCCGGCCCGGGCAGAGCTACCATGTGGCCGACGGCGCCGCACCGCACCGGTCCAGAACGCCGAGCGGCGCCAGGCTGTTCATCGTGGACTAGACACGCATCGCGACGAACGGTTCAACATTCTCGAAGGTCGCGGACACAGCGGCCTGGGCGGCGAAGGAGTGACCATGGGCATTCGGACATTCAAGGTCGACTCGTTTACAGCGGAGCCGTTTGCCGGAAACCCTGCCGCCGTGTGCCTGCTGACGGAGCCCCGCGAAGAGCGCTGGATGCAGGCCGTGGCCCGCGAGATGAACCTCTCGGAGACCGCGTTCGTGCTGCCTGAGGGGGGCCTCTTCCGCCTGCGCTGGTTCACCCCGGCGGTCGAGGTGGCGCTGTGCGGGCACGCGACGCTCGCCGCCGCCCACGTTCTGTGGGAGGAAGGGATCCTCGCGCCCGGGGAGACCGCCCGCTTCGCAACGAAGAGCGGCGAGCTCCGCGCGGCGCGCCGCGGCAACCTCGTCGAGCTCGATTTCCCTTCCAAGCCCGAAGAGCCGGCCGAACCGCCCGAGAACCTCCTCGAGGCGATCGGCGTGAAGGCCGCCTACCTCGGGAGGAACGTCTTCGACTACCTCCTCCTCCTCGAGAGCGAGGACGCCGTGCGCGCCGTAAAGCCGGATTTCGCGCTGCTGCGCGGTGTCAACGTCCGCGGCGTGATCGTCACGGCGTCCGCAAGCACGCCGGGGTACGACTTCGTCTCGCGTTTCTTCGCCCCCGCCGTCGGCGTGGACGAGGACCCGGTCACCGGTTCCGCCCACTGCTGCCTCGGCCCGTTCTGGGCGGCCCGGCTCGGGAAGACCGAGCTGTCGGCGTACCAGGCGTCGGCACGTGGCGGCGCGCTGCAGGTCCGCGTCGCCGGCGACCGCGTCTTCCTCGGTGGCCGCGCGGTCACGGTCCTGCGCGGCGAGTTGTCCGTCTGAGCCGGCTCAGGAAAGCAACGACCCCCGGGACCGATCCTCACCGGGGGTCGTCCCGACTTGGGCGAAAGCTTTACGCCAGTTCCTTCAGCGTCGCGGTGAGGAGGCGGTAGAACTTATCCACCGTCGAGATTTGCACCCGCTCGTCGGGGGAGTGCGGCGACTCGATCTGCGGCCCCATCGAGACCATGTCCATCCCCGGGTACTTCTCCCCGATCAAGCCGCACTCGAGGCCCGCGTGGATCGCCTTCACCGCCGGCTTCTTCCCGAAGTCGCGCTCGAAGACCTTGAGCGCGCAGTTGAGCACCGGGGAGTTCGGGTTTGGCTTCCACCCGGGGTACCCGTCGAGCTGCTCGACCGCGGCGCCACCGAGCCTGAACGCGGCCCCGACCTGCTCGGTCGTCGCCTTGAGCGACGGCATCACCGACGACCGGCTCGAGGTCACCACCTTGACGGCGTTCCCTTCCGTCGTCACGACCGCGAGGTTGTTGGACGTCTCGACGAGGCCCGGCACCGCACGGCTCATCGCCAGCACCCCGTGCGGGCACGCCAGCAAGGCGTCCACGATGCGATCGTTGTCGAAGCGGATGAAGACCTTGCGGTTGTCCGGCCGGTCCTCGAGCGTGACGCACTCCAGCCGTTGGCCGGGATCGATCTCGCCGAACTCCTCCCGGAGGACGCGCGCGCAGTCGTTCACCGCCGCCTGCACCGCGCCCTCGCTCGAGGCGGCGATCCGCACGACCGCGTCCGCCTCGCGCGGGATCGCGTTGTGCTTGCTTCCCCCCGCGATCGACACGATCCCGAACTCGACCCCGCTGCTCCGGACCGCCGCCAGCGTCCGCAGCAGGAACTTGAGGGCGTTGCCGCGGTTCTCGTGGATGTCGACGCCGGAATGGCCGCCGCGCAGGCCCCGCACGGAGATGCGCACCGGCAGCGTCTGCGGCAAGGCGTCCTCGCGAGTCACCGTGAATGTCGCGTGCGTGTCCGCGCCGCCGGCGCACCCGATGTAGAGCGCCGCGTCCTCCTCGGTGTCGAGGTTGATCATCGTGCGGCCGGTCAGAAGCTTGGGATCGAGCTGCATCGCGCCGGTGAGACCGGTCTCCTCGTCGATCGTGAACAGCAACTCGAGGGGCCCGTGCACCGCCTTGGGGTCCTCGGCGACCGCCATCGCGGTGGCCACCCCGATGCCGTTGTCCGAGCCGAGGGTGGTGCCGGTCGCGTACACGTAGTCGCCCACGACCCGCACCTGGATCGCGTCCTTCTCGAAGTCGAACGCCACGTCCGAGTTCTTCTCGGGGACCATGTCGAGGTGACCCTGCAGCACGACCACCTGGGCCTTCTCGTGCCCGGGCGTCGCCGGGACCTTGACCAGGACGTTGCCGACGGCGTCGCGCTCGGTCACGAGCCCGCGCGACGTTCCCCAGCCGACGACGTGCTCGGCGATCTTCTCCTCGTGCTTCGACGGGCGCGGAATCTGGCGGATGGCATCGAAGTGCGTCCAGACCAGGCGCGGCTCAAGTTTATCCAGTAGACTTGACACGTGGCACCTCTCCTTTCGGGCCGTCGCCGGCCTTCCTGCCCGACGACGCGGCATTCTACCCCGGACCCCGGGCCCGGCGCCCGAGCGGCGGCCTCAGCTTGGCAGGAGGTCCGGCCTCACCTCATCACCTCGAGGATGCCGTCCTCCTCCATGTAGACCGAGTCGATGAAGCGGACGGTGCGGGTGGCGAGCGACATGATCACCGAGGCCACGCGCACCCCGCCGCCGAACAGGCGCACCCCTTCGAGCAGGTCGCCCTTGGTCACACCCGAGGCCACGAACAGCGCGTCGTCCGCGGAGGCCAACTCCTTCTCGGTGTAAACGTGGTTGTGGTCCGTGATCCCGATCTCCTCGAGGCGGCGCCGGTGCCAGTCCTCGAGCACCACGAGCCGGCCCTGCATCTCGCCGTGCAGGCAGCGGATCGCGGCGGCCGTGATGACGCCCTCCGGGGCGCCGCCGATGCCCATCAGGGCGTGGATGCCGGTGCCGCGGATTGCGGTGGACGCGCCGCCGGACAGGTCGCCGTCCGAGATCAACTTGACCCGCGCGCCCGCGGCACGGATCTCGGAGATCAACTGCTCGTGGCGCGCGCGGTCGAGCACGACCACCGTCAGGTCCTCGACGTCGCGCTCGAATGCCTTGGCGATGCGCGCCAGGTTGTCTTTCACCGGGGCGTCGATGTCGATGCAGCCGCGAGCGGTCGGGCCGACCACGATTTTCTGCATGTAGATGTCGGGGGCGTACAGCAGCCCGCCCTTGCTCGCCGCCGCGAGCACCGCGATGGCGTTGTTCGACCCGGTGGCGCACAGGTTCGTCCCCTCGAGGGGGTCCACCGCGATGTCGATCTCCGGGTAGCCGAGAGCGCCGTCCTTGTCGGCGCCGACCTTCTCGCCGACGTACAGCATCGGCGCCTTGTCGCGCTCGCCCTCCCCGATCACGATCTTCCCGTTGATCGCGAGCGTGTCCATCTCGTGGCGCATCGCTTCCACCGCGATCCTGTCCGAGTGCTTGCGGTCGCCGTAGCCCATGGTGCGCGCCGCGGCGATGGCGGCTTTCTCCGTGACCCGCAAGAAATCTGGCTCGAGGTTGACGTCCATGGGGGGATCCTCCCTGGCCTTTGGCGCCTGGCGACTCTTTCTATTTTACGCCCCTACTGCCGGACCTTCAGCAGGTCGCGCACGTCCTTCACACCCGAGGTGCCCCGGGCGATGCCCGCGGCGAGCCGCTTGCGGGCCGCGTCCGGCACCGCGCCGGAGAGGGTGACGATGCCGTCGGCGGCGTCCACGTCGACTTTGAACGCCACCTTGCCGAGCTCCTCCAGCATGCGCGTCTTGATCCTTCCCTCGAGCAGCGCGTCCCCAACCGAGCGCTCGACGGTGCCGACGACGCGCGCCACCGGCGGCTCCGGCCCCTGCGTGCCGTCGGCCACCGTCACCCGGCTGCGGACCGAGCGCACGCCCTTGACCGAGGCGGCGACTCGCGCCGCCAGCTCCACGCTGGAGCGGTTCTTCACCGCGCCGGAGAGGTCAACGGCCCCGTCGTGCATCGCGATCGACACGCGCAGCCCGTCTTCCTTGAGGCGATCGAGCAACGCGACGCGGATCCGCGTCACCAGGAGCGCCTCGGCGACGCTGTCCGTGACCTGGTCCCACGCGCGGTCGATCGCGCTTCCGACGCGCGCGGCGGGGCCCGGCGACGGCGTCGGGGCGACGTCTCCGGCAGCGCGGGCGCCGGGCACGGCCAGCGCGACGACGAGCGCCGCGCATCCCGCAGCGGCGCGCGTCACTGCTGGTCCTCCGGGTGAACGGACGCCCTTGCAAGCGCATACCCGGCCTGGTTGGTGAGTTCGTCCCGCACCCCGACCGAGATCCGGTACCGCCCGGGGTTGACCAGGAGCGACGTCGTGATCGTCATCTGCTGGCGGTGCGACTTTTCATAATCCGCCGCCAGGATGCGGACCGCGTGCTCGGTGTGCTCCAGGTCCGACTGCTTGCCGTCGTCGTCGCGGGCGGCGTAGTAGACCATCACGTACCCGACGAGGTCCTCGCCGTCGGGAATGAGCGCCACCTTGTCGAACGGCACGTTGACCTCGACCGGGAGCGTCCAGCGACCGTTGTCGGCCGGCGCGGGGGTCCCGGCCTTTAGCTCGATGCCGAGCGCGTTGTCGTGGAGGTCGAACGCCAGGCCGCTCATGACGCGGTCGCCGATGCGGGTCGGAAGCGACTTCTCGATGAACGTGCGCTTGTAGACGAGCTTGTAAAGTCGCACCGCCAGCAGATGANNGTGCGCTTGTAGACGAGCTTGTACTCCGGGTGGCCTTTGAGCTTGAGCTTGACCGCGATGCGGTGCATGCGGTCCTCACCGGACGGGATGAGTCGGTACCCGAGCGAGTAGTAGGTCTCGATGTCGTTGGCGATCTTCTCGAGGCCGGGCGTCGGATCGTTGGCGTTGAGGACGGCGATCCCACCCGTCCGGTCCGCCATGTAGACCAGCGAGTCCTGGAAGTTGCTGGTGGCGATCGAAGCGGCGAGGGATGAGCGCGGTTGGCTGTTCTCGGCCTCGATGCCGAGGTCGGACTCGAGCCCCCTGGCATCGATGGTGTACAACGTCACGCCCGACGCGGTGGCGGTCCGGACGAGGCTGTCGAACAGGTCGGTCGAGTCGAACTCGCGCGATTCCGAGATCGCGTTCGGCGTGTTGAAAGCGTCCTGAATCTCGTAGAACAGCTCCGCTCCCGGCGTCATCGGAAGACCGTCCGAGAGGTAGATGACGGACTTCTTGCCCGGCAGGCCGCTCATCATCCCGACCAGGTCCTGCAGCGCCCGCACGGTGAACGTCAGGTTGTTCCGTTGCTCCTTCGCGAAGCCGCGCGCCTCGTCCATCGCCTCGTAATAGGCGTTGCCGCTGCCGGAGCCCTGGCCGGAGCTCTGGCCCGAGTTCTGCGCGATGTAGTCCTCGACCCGTTTGCGGCTGCTGAGCAGGTCGGGGCGACCGCCGACGTACTTGCGGACCGACTGCAGCGCGATGGCGATCTCGTCCGGGTCCGAGGTGAACGGTTGCAGGATCTTCATGCTGCGCTGGTACGACACCACCATCGCCTGGTCGGGAGGGGCCAGGTTGTCTCGGATCCAGTCCGTCATCTTCGTCAAGACCCGGTTGCGGTTGAACGGCATCAGGTTCTCGTTGTCCACGTAGAACGCGATGAAGCGGGGCTCGCGCGGTCCGGCGGGTGCCGGGGCCGGCGTCGCCGTCGCAGTGGC
>PKYI01000194.1:0-1637 GCA_003133645.1 Acidobacteriota bacterium
AGGTAACGCTCGCCGGGCCGGCGTTCTGGGAGCGCGGGGTCGGGCGCGACTGGGAGATCACGAAGGCCTGGGTGGACGGGGTGGCCTGGGACCCCAACCACATGCCCGACCTGCCTCTGATCGAGCCGCAACGCCCGCAGGTCCCGCCGCTCGCGCTGCGCCTGGAGCCGTCCTACCGCTACGAGCTGGCGGGGGTGGAGCGGCGCCAGGGCCGGCGCTGCTTCGCCCTGACCTTCGCCGACGCCCGTCCCGGCGGCGCGGTGCGCCGCGGCACCGCGTTCATCGATGCCGCCACGTTCGGGCTCGTCGAGCTCGACGAGAGCGCCGAGAACCTGCCCGGCGAGGTGCGCAGCACGCGCGCCGTCACCGTCTACGCACCGATCGCGCTGGCCGGGGACACGGTGTGGTTGCCCGTAAGGCTGTCCGCGGACGACCTCCTGTCGGCGTTCGGCGGCGCGGCGACCGTGCACCGGGAACTCGTGCTGACGGACGTTGTGCTCGACCCCGCCGGCTTCGCGGCGTCCCGTGCGGTCGCCTACGGGAGCGAGCACCGGATGCTGCGCGATACCTCGGCCGGCATCGTGCCGCTCGTCCCCGATGGCAGGGGCGGGCGGATCCCCGGCGGCACGAGCCGGGCCGCGCAGCGCTTCCTGATCGCGGGCGTGGCGTACGACCCCGGTCTCACCTACCCGGTGCCGTTCGGCGGCCTGCAGATCCAGGACTTCGATTTCCGCGGCAAGGGGGAGCAGTTCCGGCTGCTCGCGGCAGGCGTCGTCAACGACGCCGCCTGGTCCGCCCGGCGGGGCCGGGCCGAGCTCTCGCTGCGCGCCTTCGTCCAGCTGCTGCCGTTCTCCAACACGCGCTACCGGAACGGGCGCGAACAGGAGGGCGAGGCGCTCAAGATGCTGCGGCAGAGCGCCGGCGTGGGGGTCGCGACCTCGGTGGGCCTCGTGCGCGTCCTCCTCGACCTCGGCGTCAACCGCTTGGACTTCTCCCGCGACGACACGACGGCCGCAAACTTCGTGCGCCCCTCCGACACCTTCGAAAGGGTGGCACGGCTGCAGGGGGAGGCCTCGCTCGGGCAGACCACAGTGAGCATCGCGGGCGAGGCCGGCTGGCGGCAACGGTGGTGGGCGTGGGGACTCAACGGAAGCGAGATGCCCCACCGAAGTTGGCAGCGCGGCCGCCTCCTCGTGGTGTACGAGAAGGCGTTGTTCTTCCGCGCGAAGCTGCACCTCGACGCGGAGGCGTGGGCGGGACACGACCTCGACCGTTTCTCGGCGCCGTCGCCGTCGCGCTTCGGCGGCGTCCACATCCGCGGAATCGCGTCCGACCGCGTGCTCCCCGAGCGCCTCGGCGTGGTGCGGGCCTCGCTCTCGCTGCCGCTGTCGCCAACGGTGCGCGGCGAAGCCGGCGTGGACGCCGGCTGGGTGCGCGACATCGACGGCGTCTACCGCGCCCGCCCGCTCTCGGGCGCCGGGTTCGGGCTGACGGTGCCGGGCCCGTGGGGGACGCTGGTGCAGGGGAGCGTAGGGTTCCCGATCGCCACCCCCGGCCCCCGCCGCCCGACGCTGGAGCTATTTCTCCTTCGCCCCCTCGCCCGTCGCTAGTGGCGCCGCCGATAGCGGACCGTCTGC
>PKYI01000194.1:1702-13128 GCA_003133645.1 Acidobacteriota bacterium
CGGCGGCGCGGCTACACGCCGTTGACACCGGCCATGCCTTCGATGGTCTTTCTCGGAGCACGGACCCCGGTCCCTGTTCTGGGGCTCACGTGCCCGCGACCGGATTCATGGCTGCGGGCGAGCATGCTGCTGCCAGCCCTCGAGGTAACCCGGCGACACGTACTTGTAGAGGACGTGCATCGGCAACTTGGTGGGCGTGTGTTCGATGGCGTCGTGCGTGTTCCTATCCAGCAGCCAGCCCCACACCGGAGATAGGCGCGTCTGAAGAAGCTCCATCCCAGGCGCCGTCGGGATCTTGAAACCCGGGAAACAGTACGCCCGCACGCGGCTGAAGGAACCGAGCTGAGCCGCCAGTGCGTCCGCCGGCCGCGCAAACGTCCGAGCCGGAATCGCGTGCGCCTGGCTCGTCCCATCCGCAGGAGCGCTGCGCGGTTCGACGGTCTCGAGCTCTCGCGTCTTCGGGTTGAACCGGTGTACCTCTGCCCCAGGCTCGTTCTCCCAGATCTGATTTACGGAGAACAGCTTTGGCCCAGCGGCACCCTTCTCGACGACGAGGCTGTCCCCCGCAACCTCCGCGATCACGGAGCCGTCGGCGCCGGAGAGGATCATGTCGGGGTAGTCGGTGTCGCCGGCCTCCTCGAAGTAGAAGTCCTGCAGCCCGTCCCCGTCGAGGTCCTCCTGCACGCGCGCCACGAGGGGGCCGGTCACGCGCTCGGCCCACAGACACCGGACCCTGACGTGCTCGCCTTGCCGCTCCGCGCGCACCTTGAATGCCTCGGTGTCCAGCAGATCCCAGCTTCTACTTGGGCTCGTTGACGTTCCGCGCGTCGTCAGAACAAGGTAGGTATCGGGCTCGCCCGGAACCGCGTAGTATCCGAAACCAAGCAGTGCGACCCCAACATCCCACGTAAGGTCATCGCGCTGCATCGGCAGCCTAGGCTCACGGACGGGTAGGCCGGCAAGGAACGCTCGCTCCAGTTCCCCAACGGCCGCCTGGTCCTGCAGCGGTTGCAGGCTGGCATCCATCGGGTAGGCGAACGCGAAGACCGCCGCCTTCTCGACAAACCGGGGTTCCCCGATGAGCCACAACCCTGGCTGCGGGACCTGGACCTCGAGGCCGGCCGCCTTCGCGAAGGCGCGCAGACACGAAAGTGGGTCTGCACCGCGCCACTCGCCCTCAAGCGGAACAGGGGCCGCGGTCACGGGTCTGCCGATGTAGATGACCGCGGCACCCGCCTCCCTCGCCAGAAACTCGGTGGTCGGGAACAGGCTGACGTGCGGCGGAAGCTGGTTGGCCGCGACAAACCGCGCAAACTGGGACGACCAATTCAACACCCGTCGGGTCGCCACGGGGTCCGGCACGCGAACTACGTACGTGCCGTCACTCCGCGCGCACTGGAGCCAGTCGGCACCACGATGTAAGTAGTCGCACTCACTCGCGAGCAAGGGAGTGGCCGCGACCAACATCACGAGGACCGCAAGTTCCTTGACTAGCCTCATTGTTCGCCCTCCCTTACGGTTGCGGCAGATATTGTCCGGAGGTCGTGGTGTCCGACCCCTGCGCGGTCGCGCGTCGCGTCACGGACCGCGGCCGCGTGGCGAGCGACACTCCAGAGCGGACTGTCTCCTAATCGGGGCATGGATCGTGTCGTTGTCGAACTAATGTACCACCGGAAAGACTGGAGTCGGTGGTCTGAGAAGACGTGATTTGTAGGGCCAAGGTGGACGGCGTGTAGCCGCGACGCCGCGGATGGTCCGCTATCGGCGGCGCACTTACAGCGTGACGAGGAGGATGCCGGCGATCGCCAGGGCCGACGCCAGCAGCTTGCGGCGGGTGAACGGCTCGTGCAGGAAGACGGCGGCCAGGATCAGGACGTAGACGGTGCTCGACTGGTTGAGGGTCGCGGCGATCCCGACCTTGGTGTACTTCATGCCGGCGATCCAGAAGATCAGCGCGAGGTAGGAGCCGAACACGGCCGCGGGGAGCGACACCCGCCAGGTGCGCGACGGGCGGAAGACGCGCAGGTACTCCCGCCGTCGCGGCGAAAGCAGCGCGATCGGCCCCATGACCGCGAGGCAGCCGATCTGCCGCATCGCCGTGGCCCACAGCACTGGCGAGTGGTCGAGCACGGGTTTGGCGATGACGATGCCGAGCGCCAGGGCGACCATGGCGAGCACGCCCCACAGCACGCCAAGCGCGACCTGGCGTGCGGGGACGCCGTGGGGCGGCTCGTGCCCGGACGCGGCGAGGACGCCCGTGACGACCAGCGCCATGCCCAGGAGCTGGAGCGCCGAGAGGCGCTCGCCCAGCAGCACGGTGGCGAAGAGCACGGTCAGCGGCGCGTACAGGCAGTCGATGATGGCAGAGATGCCGGCGCCGACGGCGTTCAGGCTCAGGTGGAACAGGGTGTCGGAGGTGGCGATCGCGATGATCCCGGAGGCGAACAGGATCAAGACGTCCGAAAGTGACCCCTGATCCCACCGAGCCTCCCCGGCCAGCACCACTGTCGGCAGAAGAAGGGCGGTCGAGACCACCACGCGGAACAGGTTCAAGGCGAACGGCGAGACCGTCTCTCCCGAGCGCTTCAGAAGGATGACGGCCACCGCCCAGACCACGGCGGTCAGCAGCGCGAAGAACTCACCCACGGATCGTCCACCCGCTCACGGCTGCGCCAGAGTACCCGATGCGGAGGCCGGCGGGCGAGGGCCCGTCAGGGGTTGGCGGCGGGGGTGCCCTCGTACATCCACGCGTGCTTCGCCCCGTACCCCGAGGCGTCGAGGCGGAGGCGCAGGGCGCGCGCCAGCCTCGGGTCGGTGATCGCGCGGAAGACGGCGGGGTTGAGCTTCACCGCCTGTTCGAGGCGGGTCATGCCGGCTGCCTCGTCGCCGGACGCGAGCAGTGCCATGCCGAGGTCGAAGCGCACCTCGGGGCGGTCGGCGAGGGCGAGCGCGCGGCCGAAGCTCGCGAGCGCCGCGCGGGTCTCGCCCGCCTCGAACGCGACGTTGCCGAGGATCACGTCGGCCTCCCATGAGTACGGCCGCCAGAACGCCCAGCGCCGGAGGTTGGCAAGAGCGGCGCGCGCCAGCTCGGTCTTGACCGGCGAGCGCGCCGGCGCCGCGCGCAGCGTGCTCACCAGCACCTTGGCCTGCTCGAACGCGGTGCCGGCGCGGTACCGCTGCCACGCCACCGCGAGCACGGCCCCGGCGAGGATCCCGACCGCCAGCAGCCGCGCCCGCTCCTGCCACCCTGCCGTCGTGGGCGGGGGCGGCAGCACCGGCAGCGCCAGCGCCGCCAGCACCGCCCACTGGGCGGCGTTCGCGGCGAGGTGGAGCGGGAACTCGGCCAGCGCCACGACCAGCGCGGCGGCGGCCAGCGGCACGGGGTCGAAGAGGCCGCCGGTGCCCGTCCGCCGCCGAAACGCGAGGGCGGCGCCGACGGCGGCGAGCGCGATACCGAGGAGGCCGGTCTCGGCGGCGTGCTGCAGCAGGTCGTTGTGGGCGTCGCCGAAACCGGTCACCAGGCCGAGGACCCGGCCGCGGTCCGCGAGAGTCTCCGGGCTCTGGAAGCGGAACGAGTTGGCTTCGAACAGGCCATAGCCGACGCCGGCCACGGGCCGCGCGGCGAGTATCGAGCCGGCGGCGAGGAACGCCGCGCCGCGGGCGCTGCCGAGCCAGACGACGCCGCCGTGCCTGGCTTCCGCGATCGCCGCGCGCGCCCTGCCCGCGAGCGGCGTCACGAGGAAGAGGAGGACAGCCGCGCCGGCCACGCCGGCAACGATGGGGAGTCGCGACCGTCTGGACGCCGCGCGCCAGGCGATCACCAGCCCGCCGGCGGCCAGCGCCAGCGCGCCGGTGATGGTGCGGGTGCCGAGCAGGACGCCAGCGAGCAGCGCCGCAGCCGCCCACCAGACGGAGCGATGCCTCCGGGCCGACAGCGCCTGCTGGGCGGCGAGCAGCGCGGGCAGCGCGAGGAACGTCGCCACGTCGGCGGGGTTGCCGAGCGTCCCGATCCAGGCGTAGCGGCCGACCATGGCGCCGAACTGGCTGAAGGCCTCGGGCTGCCACGACGGCCGCAGGAAGAGCAGGACGAGCAGGGCCTCGATCGCCCCCGCCCAGACGACGAGGCGGGCGAGCGAGCGGCGCCGTTCCTCCGAAAGCTGGCGCACGGCCCCCCACCCCAACGCCGCGAGCGCGAGCGGTGCGAGGTTAGCGAGGGCGCGCCCCGGCTCCGGGCAGGCGAGGGCACTGACGGCGCCACCGGCGAGCACGCCGGCCCACGGCGCCCACCACCAGTCTCGCCACGCGGGGCCGCCCAGGTTGCCGACCGCGAACACCGCCGCCAGCACCCCCCAGCATGCCAGCGCCAGCGAGCTCTTCGGTTCGCGGAACATGTCGAGCGCGCGGCTGTCGAAGACGAGCGGGAGGGCGAGGACCAGCGCCGCCGAGGCCAGGAAGACGAGCGTCGAGAGGAGGCGGGCGGTGGGGCCCGGTTCGGGATGGGCGGCGCGCGCGCGGCCCACGGCTACTCCTCCAGGCGCACCGACACGATGCGCGACACGCCGGACTCCTCCATGGTGACGCCGTAGAGCACGTCGGCGTGCGCCATCGTGCGGCGGTTGTGGGTGATGAGCAGGAACTGGGTGCCGCCGCTCATCTCGCGCAGCAGGCCCGCGAGGCGCTCGACGTTGGCGTCGTCGAGCGGCGCGTCCACCTCGTCGAGGAGGCAGAAGGGCGCCGGCCGGATGCGGAACAGCGCCAGCAGGAGCGCGACCGCCGCCAGAGCCTTCTCGCCGCCGGAGAGCAACAGCACCGACTGCGCGTGCTTGCCGGGCGGCCGCACGCGGATCTCGATCCCGCTCTCGAGCGGCGCGTCCGGGTCGGAAAGCTCGGCTTTCGCCTCGCCCCCGCCGAACAGGCGGCGGAAGACGTCGTCGAACGCGACGTTGACCTCGGCGAGGGTGGCGAGGAAGCGTTCAGCGCAGGTGGCGTCGAGCTCCTTGACCGTCCCGCCCAGCGATTCCATCGAGCGCTCGAGGTCGCGGCGCTGCTCCTTGATGAACTCGTGCCGCTGCTCGAGCTCGTCGCGCTCGGTCACCGCCAGCTCGTTGACCGGCCCGAGCGCTTCGAGCTCCGTCGCGAGCGCCTGCTCGCGCGTCTCGAGATCTGGAACCGCATCGAGGGGCGGCGGCTCGGGAAGCTCGGCCTGGCCGGCCAGGATGAGCGCGATCGCCTCCTCGAGGCGCTCGCGCGCCCCGCTGGCTTCCGCAAGCGCGAGGCGGGCGGCGTGCGCCGCGTCGCGGGCCGCGAGGTGCGTTGTGCGGCGCTGCTCCGCCTCGAGGGCGGCGGCATCGACCCGCGCCCGGACCGCCTCGACGTCCGCGGCAAACCTCTCCACCTGACGGTGGGAGGCGTTCCGCTGCGCGAGCAGCTCCTCGAGCTCGGCGCGCGCCGCGGCCGCGGCGTTACCGGCCACAGTGGCGCGCTCGGCCTGCGTGTGCGCGTCCTCGCGCGCGGCCGCCTCGCGCCGCTGCAGCTCCTCGAACTCGTTGCGGTGGCGGTCGAGATCACGCCGCGCCGCGGTCAGGCGCTCGCGCGCCACCGCCTCGGCGCCGCGGGCGCGCTCGGCGTCGGCTCGCGCCGCTGCGCCCACCTCGCGTGCGCGGTCGGCGTCACGGGCGAGGGCGTCCACCTCGGCTTCCATCTCGGAGGCGCGCCGGCCGAGGCGCTCGACCTCCTCGCGGGCCACGGTGAGCCGTCCGCCCAGCGCGGCGCTCTCCTCGGCGAGACGGACGAGTTCGGCGGCGAGCGCTTCCAGCTCGCGCTCGAGCCGCTCGCGCTCGCGCTGGAAAGATGTCCGCGCAGAAGAGGCGGCGGCGAGCGCTTCGGCAGCAGCCCGGGCCGCTGCGTCGCGCTCGGCAAGCCGAGGTCCGAGCTCGGCCAGCTGGTGCTGCACCTGCTCGAGGGCGGCCACCGTCTCGTCTTCTCTGGCGGCGGCGGCAGCCTCGGTGGCCACAACCTCGCGCTCGCGCAGTCTGAGCTCGAGGGCGCCGGGGGCGGCGGCGCGCATCCCGGGAAGCTCGAGCAGAGCGCCGCGCCGGCGGCCGCCGCCGGGGAGCAGCACCATGAGGTCGGGGTCTCGGGCCGCGAGCTCCCGGGCATGACCGAGGTCGCGCGCGACGTCCGCGCGCGGCAGCGCGGCGGACAGCCATCCGAGGTGTTCGGGCGCCGCGCCGCCCTGCGCGAGCAGCGGTGACGGCCGGCCGGCCAGGGCGGGGTCGGCCACAACGACTGCGAGCTTCCCCTCGATCTTCGGCGCCTGGGCGACGAGCTGGGCGGCGGTCTCCTCGTCGGCGCAAACGGGGAGGTTCAGCAGCTCGCCGTACGCGCGGTCGAGGAGCTTGGCGGTCTCGGGCGCCGGCGCCAGGAAATCCGCGACGGTTCCGAGGAGCTTCTCCGCCGGCAGCGCACGGGCAAGGGCGGCCGGCAGCGCGCGCGCCTCGGCGAGGAGGCGCGCCAGGCCTTCGCGCTCGTGGCGCGCCTGCCAGCGCTCGTGGCCGGCGCGGTCGCGCGCGGCAGTCAACTCGGACGAGCGCGCGGCCAGCGCCTCCTGTCGGGCCCGCAAACCCTGGCGCTCGGTTTCGAGCGTGCGTGCCGCCGCCGCGGCGGCGCTCTCCTTGTCCGCGGCCTCCCGCTCGCCGGTCGCGGCCTGGGCGAGGTGCGCCGAGAGCCGCTCGTGCTCCGCGCCGAGGCGCGTGCTCTGGTAGGCGTCCTGCTCGAGCTCGACCTCGAGCCGGTGCGAGCGGTTCTTCGCCTCGGAGGCCGCGGCGACGGCGGCGAGCAGGGCCCGGCGGGCCTCCTCCGCCAGGGCACTGGCGGTGCGCGCCGCCGCCTCGGTGGTCTCGGCCGCTGCCGCGGCGTCCTTCGCCTGGCGCTCGTGGCCGGCGAGGGTGCCCTCGGCGCCTGCCAGCGCTCCGGCGAGCGCGGACCCCTGTTGGGCGAGGGCCTGCGCGGCGGCGGCGAGGCGGTCGGCCTCGATGACGGCGGCCTCGCGCCGGGTGGACGCCTCGGCGGTCTCGCGCCGGGCCGCCTCCTCCTCCGCTTCGCGCCGTTGCGACAGGGCGTCGCTCCTGGCTTCCTGGTCGCGCGCGACGGTGAGGCGCTCCTGCCCCCCGTCGAGGTCGCGGCGCAGTGCGACGAGGGCGGCATCGGCGCTGGCGAGCGTGGCCGCGGCCTCCGCCTCGGCGAGGCCGGCCGTCGTCAGCGCCTGCTGGTTCACCTCGACCGCCGCGAGGAGTACCGCGCGCCGGCCGGCGAACAGCGCGGCGCGCACCTCGGCGAGCGCGGTGCGCAGCTCGCGGTGCTTCTCGGCGCGGCGGGCCTGGCGGCGCGCCTGCTCGAGCGCGCGCCTGACCTCGGCCGCCACGTCGGCCAGGCGCAGGAGGTTGGCGCTGGTCTCGGCGAGCTTGAGCTCGGCCTCGTGGCGGCGCGCGCGGAACTTCGTGATCCCGGCGGCCTCCTCGAAAAGCGAGCGCCGCTCGGTCGCCTTGACCGACAGCACCTGGCCGATGCGCCCCTGCTCGATGATCGCGTAGGCGCGGGTGCCGAGCCCCGCGTCCATCAGCTCGTCCATCACGTCCTTCAGACGGACGCGCCGTCCCTGCATGCGGTACTCGGAGGTGCCGTCGCGCATGACCCGGCGCGCGACCGCAAGCCGCCCGTCGGTCTCCGGCCAGCGGCCGTCGGGCGACGCCAGCGTCAGCATCACCTCCGCGGCGCCGAGGGCGGGGCGGCTGGGGGCGCCGGCGAAGATGACGTCCGCCATGTTCTGCGAGCGCAGCAGGCGCGCGGACTGCTCCCCCAGCACCCAGGCAATCGAGTCGGAGATATTCGATTTGCCGGAGCCGTTGGGACCGACGATGGCGATGATCGCGCCCGGGAACGACAGCTCCACCCTGGCCGCGAACGACTTGAACCCCTCCAGGGTGAGCGAGGCGAGACGAACCGATCCCATCGTCGAACGCGAGATGGTACCACCGATCCCAGTCGTGAACGGCTCCGCGACCGACCGGTCGCCCTCTCGCGTAAGCGCTATCGCATGCGCCGTGCCCAGCGGCCCGCGACCGCGGCGCCGCACGCCGGGCAGGCGCCGGCCGGGGTGATGCGCGTCTCGAGCACCGCAAAGCCGGACCGCCGCACCAGGGTCGTGCCGCACGAGGGGCAGCGGGTGTCCTCGAGGCCGTCCGCGCGGCCGGGGATGTTGCCGGCATAGACGTGGCGCAACCCAGCCTCGCGGCCGATCTCGGCCGCCGCCACGAGCGTCGCCACCGGGGTCGCCGGGATGCGGTCCATCTTGTAGTTGGGGTGGAACGCGGTCACGTGCCAGGGGATGTCGGCCGAGACGCCGGCGAGGAAGCCGGCGATCGAGGCGAGCTCCGCGGGGGAGTCGTTGAGCCCCGGCACGATCAGCGTGACGACCTCGACCCAGATCGAGCGGTCGACGAGGCTGGCGATCGTGTCGAGCACCGCCTGCAGCTTGCCCCCGAGCGACACATAGGTCGCGGGCGAGAACGCCTTGAGGTCCACCTTGCAGGCGTCCAGGACCGGCGCCATGTAGTCGATCACCTCGGGGGTGGCGTGGCCGTTGGACACGAACGCCGTCGCGAGGCCCGCCCGCCGCGCTTGCGCGAAGACATCGTGCGCCCACTCGGCGGTGATCAGAGGCTCGTTGTAGGTCGAGGCGATGATCTCGCAGCTCTGCGCGACCGCTGCCGCGACCAACGCGTCGGGGCTGGCCGGCTCGGTGGAGTCGCCGGCCCGGGGGTCGCGCAGCGCCTGCGAGGTGAACCAGTTCTGGCAGTAGGCGCAGTGCAGGTCGCAGCCGAGCATCCCGAACGACAGCGCGCGCGCCCCCGGGAGCAGGTGGAAGAACGGCTTCTTCTCGACCGGGTCGATCGCGACCCCCGCGGCATACCCCCACGGGACCAGGATCGCGTTCCCGGCACGTTTGCGAACGAGGCAGACGCCGCGGGCGCCGTCGGCAAGCTTGCAGCGATGCGCACACGCCACGCACACGAGTTTGCCCGACGGGTGCGGCAAGGCAAGCTCACCCCGGGCGGCGGTGAAGGCATCCAGCGGCGTCTCCACGCCACCAATGTGCGCCGGCGGCTTGACGATGGCAAGCCCCGGCCCGAGAATCAGGTGAGCCGTCGAAGGTGGCGATGAGCGGAAATGGCGAGGGCGTTCGCGCGGTGCCCCATGCCCCGCGAGGGGTGAGGGGCAGCGTCCGCGTGCCGCCGTCGAAGAGCCTGACGCAGCGTGCGCTGGTGGTGGCGGCGCTGGCCGGGCAGGGCTCCACGGTGCGCTCGCCCCTCGACGCCGAGGACCCGCGGCTGCTCTTCGCGGCGCTGCAGCGGGCCGGGTTCCGCCTGGACTGGGAGGGCGGCGCGATCGTCGCCCGCGGCCGCGATCGCGTTGAAAGCGGCGAGTTCTTCCTCGGCAACAACGGCACCGGCGCCCGCTTCCTGCTCGCCCAGCTCGCGGCGCTTCCCGGACGGTGGGTGCTCGATGGCTCCGAGCGCCTGCGCGAGCGCCCGTTGGCGCCGCTGGCGGTGGCGCTGGCGCAACTCGGCGCCCGGATCGAGCCCGTGCGGGGGCCAGCGCTGGCATTGCCGCTCGCGGTGGCCGGCGGGCCGCTGGCGGGCGGTGAGGTGGCGCTCGACGCGTCCTCCTCCAGCCAGTTCGTCTCGGCGCTCTTGCTGCTCGGGGCGGTGCTGCCGGCTGGCCTCGTGGTGCGGCTGCCGGCCCCGCCGCCGTCGCGGCCGTACCTCGAACTCACGGCGGAGGTGCTGAAACACTTTGGCGCCCACGTTGCGGAGGGTGCTTCCGGCACGGTGTTCGCGGTGCGCGGCGGCGGTCTCGCCGCGGCCGAAATCACGGTCGAAGGGGACTGGTCGGCCGCGGCGTTCCCCCTCGCGGCGGCCGCGGTGGCCGGCGGGGAAGTCGAGGTCGCCGGGGTGCGGCGCGCGAGCCACCAGGGCGACGCGGCCGTGCTCGGGATCCTCGAGCGGGCGGGGTGCCGCGCCGGCGCCTCGGCGGACGGCGTCGTCCTCACCGGTCCCGCGACCGGGCCGGTGACGGCCGACCTGCGCGACACCCCGGACCTGTTCCCCGCGCTCGCCGTCGTCGTCGCGGTGGCCGGCGGTCGCCTCGACGGTCTGCAGGGCCTCGCGGCCAAGGAGAGCGACCGGCTGACGGTGATGGCGCGCCACCTCGCGACGCTGGGGTTTGGCGTCGAATGCGGCGAGGGGTGGTTCGCCGCACCCGGCGGGCGGCCCCGCCCGTTGGGCCCACCCGCCCCGCTCGACCCCGTGGCGGACCACAGGATCGCGATGGCGCTGGCGGTAGCGGGGTGCGTCGTCCCGGGTGTAACCGTCTTCGACTCGGGGTGCGTCGCCAAGTCGTGGCCGGGGTTCTGGCGTGCGTGGGAGACTCTGGCCGCGGAGGGGGTGTGATCGCGCGCCCAGCGGGCGCCGAAGCGCTGGCGCGCCTGCTGGCGTGGGATGCCGCATTCCTCCCGGAGGTGCCCGAGGTTGGCGGCGAGCCCGATGCGGTTTCGGTGCGCTGCAGCCCCCGTGGCGCCGAGTTGAGCGCGGTGGCGCGGTGGCCGCGTGGCCAGCGCACGGCCGTCGCCGTGCAGGTGGTCGCGGCGGCCGCGTTTCTGTTCGAGCACGGTTGGTATCCCTCCCGCGGGCTCCTGCGCGGCGGGCGGGTCGAGCGCGGCGCGTCGGGGCCGTGGTACCGCCTGGCGCGGTTCCCGCGCCGGCGGCTGGACGACGCCGGTCTCGAGCGCCACCTCCGGCTGGCACTCGCGAGCGAGGCCACGCTCCTCGTCCCGGCCGTTCTCCCCCTGCTGCGCCGGCTGCTTCCGGAGATGGGGGATGAACTCGAGCGTGCGGCCCGCGTGCGGCCCGCCTGGGAGGTGGCCGCTGGCTGGCTCGGCGTGCTCATCGGGAACGGCAAACGCCCCGGCTCCGCCCTGGGCCATCCGGCGGGACCGGGCCGGGCGCTGTGGGCGCTCCGGTACGAGATCCCCACCGGCGGCGTTTGTTGGGTCGAGGACGAGGCCCTTCTCCCCCGGCTGGCGGTGGCGGTCCGGCTCGCCGCGCTCGGCCGCAACGTGGCGGTCACCGCGGGCGCGCTCGACGAGGCCGGCGTGGCGCGCGCACAGGCGCACGCGGCCGCCTCGGGACGCGACGCGGTGGTGCTCACGACCTTGCCCCTGCCGGGCGTCGCGCCGCTCGAGCTTGCGGCGGAGACCGAATCGGTGTGGGTTGTCGCGTCGCGGCCCGAGCTTGCCCACGCCCACGCGACGCTCGCCCGCGAGGGCCGGCCGGGCGTGGCGCGACTCGTGGCCGAGGCGGGCGCAG
>PKYI01000042.1 GCA_003133645.1 Acidobacteriota bacterium
CGGCAGAGTTTGCCGGTTGCGGCCGCAGGCTACAGCCGCTGGGTCGAGGTGTTGACGCATGGCGGCATCATCCACGGCGCGGTGGACACCTTCCCCGAGTCCGAGCGCGCTGTCCCTGAGGCGGCGGGCGTTCTGTCACTCGCGGCGGTGCCGATCTTCGTTGCCGGCCGGCTCTGGGGTTTCATCGGTTTCGACGATTGCGGCGCTCGCCGCGTCTGGTCCCTGACCGAACTGGAGTCGCTGCGGGCGGCGGCGGGCACGCTTGGCGCCGCGATCCAGCGCGAAATCGCGGAGGGCGCACTGCGCGAAAGCGAGGGACGTTTCCGCACCCTCGTCGAGACGTCACCTGACGGGGTCGGAATCGTGGTCGACGGCCGCGTGGCCTTCAGCAACGTCGCGATGGGCCACCTGGTCGGTCTGGACGACCCCAGGGGAACGCTCGGGCGCGTGATCACCGACTTCCTCCCCGAAGAGAACCGCGCCGCGGCGCTGGAGCGCGTCTCCAGGACCGCCGGGCAGGGCGAGGTCCCGCCGCCATTCGAGGAGACGCTGCGCCGCCCGGACGGCACGCTGGTGACGGTCGAGATCGCCCAGACGCCGACGACGTGGGCCGGGGAGCGCGCCGTGCAGGTGGTGATGCGCGACCTCACCCAGCGCAAGGTCGTGCAGGCGCGGCTTGCCGAGATCCAGCGGCTCGAGGTCGCGGCTTTGCTGGCCGGTGGGATCGCCCACGACTTCAACAACCTGCTGCAGGCCGTGCTCAGCCACACCCAGCTCCTCCTCGCCCATTCCGAGGACGTGGAGCAGGTGCGTGCGCGGGCGCGAGAGATCGAAGAACGGGTGGCACACGGCGCGTCCCTGACCCGCCAGCTGTTGGTCTTCTCGCAGCGCGAGGTCGTCAAGGCAGGGCGGGTGGACCTCAACGAGGTGGTGCGAACCACCGCCGATCTCTTGCACCACCTGATCCGCGAGAACGTGACGGTGCATTTCGACTTGGCAACCGTCCCTCTTCCCATCGAGGCCGACCTCGTGCAGCTCGAGCAGGTGGTCATCAACCTCGCGGTGAACGCGTCCGAAGCCATGCCGGACGGTGGTCGGTTGACCCTTGCCACGGGTGTTGCCGAGGATGGGGGCGTGGAACTGGTTGTCCGGGACACCGGCCGTGGCATTCCGAAGGAAATCCGCGACCACATCTTCGAACCGTTCTTCTCCACCAAGCACGCCAGCGAGGGCGCCGGTCTCGGGCTCGCCGTAGTGCACGGTATCGTGAGCCAGCACGGCGGCCGCATCGAGGTGGAGAGCGAGGTGGGGAAGGGCACGACGCTCCGCATTACGCTCCCCCGCAAGGTCTCAGGCGAGTTTGCCGTGGTTTCGGAAGCGGCCGTCGCGCCCCAGGGGCTCAGCGAGGGCCGCAGGGAGCGGGTGCTTTTGGTCGAGGACGAAGCGGCGGCGCGCGGTGCGCTGACCGAGCTGCTCACCATGCTCGGCTACGAAGTGGTGGCGGTGGGGAGCGGCGAGGAGGCGCAAGCCCTTCCCGACCAGCCGCCGTTCCACCTGCTGCTCACTGACCTCCTCTTGCCCAAGACTTCAGGTGCGGAGGTTGCGCGGGTGCTGGCGGCACGCTGGGGGAACCTCAAGGTGATCGTGATGTCGGGCTTCGCCGAGGACGAGGCCGTGCGCCGAGGTGTCGCCACCGGCGCGGTGCGCTTCCTGCAGAAGCCCTTCGACATGGCGACGCTGGCCCGCGAGGTACGCGCCGCCCTCGCCGACTGATCGCCCCGGACTCCAAGGCTGCGGCGTTTGGATGCTCCAGCTCAACGGTGGTGCAACCGCAGGATCAGTGCATTCCGAGCAGAAGGCCGGCCTCGACAAGGGTCGAGGCCTAACGAATAAGTATCCTCTCTTTCGCGACGGAAGAAGAGGCCGAAGCCCTTCGAAGTTGACACTCGCCAACGGAAGGATCGGGTTTGGCGGTTCCTGCGACCGGGAGAGGTGCGGTCGCAGGAACATGATACGGGGTTTCAATGTGACGGAGCGCACGCAAGCTTCGCCCCGGCGCGCGCTGGCACGAACAAAACGGCCCCCAGTTACGTCTAATCAGGTGACGGCTGGTGCCTCGAGGTGTTCCCGAGCAACGGCCGCAGGGGGGTGCCATGGCGCCAGCTGGGCCGGACATGCGATGGCTGCAAGGTGATCGCGCAACGGGCGCGGCCATGACCGTTTCGATCATCCTCGACCGCGGCGACGCGGCCATGGTGGCGGTGATCCACCTGAGCCGCACGCCGTACGTGGGCATGCGGTTCGAGTACGGCGGGACGCCGTGGGAGGTCACCCATGCCGAGGACCACGTCCGCGGGTGGGTCGCCGAGCCGCTACCCCGCCGGGAGGCCACCCTCTTTTCGAAACCCAGCGCGAGGAGCAGCCGTCGTGGTGACGGCCGCGCTCGGGGCGCGTGCAGTCGCGCATGATCCAAGGTTGAAGCCCAAGGGCGCGCAGGCGCTCGTAACCGCCGGCGTCCGGCCCCGGCGCCCGGCGGCCGAGGCGGCGGTGGTAGAGCTGCACCAGAGCGTCACCGCTTGGAGCTGGGCGTCCGCTTCCTGGCGCCGGCCTTCGCCGTCACCGCGGCGCGCAGCCGCGCGATCTGCGCCGCATGGTTGTGGGCATGCGCCGCGTAGATCGCGAGCCACCGCTCGGGGCCGAACGGGCCACCCTCGGTGTGCCACCCCTGGCGCGCCCACTCCTGGGCGGTCATCCTCTCCAGGACCTGCACGGTGGTTGCGCGCGCGGCGAGGAACGCTTCGAGCGCGGGCTCGATGTCGCGCTCGTTGTAGCGCAGCCGCGCGGCGAACGCCTCCTGGTCGTAGTCGTGGATCAACGGTCGTTCCTCGGCGACCAGGCGGCGCAAACGGATCGCCGCCGTCATCTCGCTGTCCGCGAGGTGGTGGACGATCTCGGCGGCGGTCCACTTGCCGCGGAACGGCCGCACCGTGAGCTTGCCCGCCGGGAACCCCTCGAGCGCCTGCAGCACCTCGTCACAGCCAGCTGCGTACTGCCGGACCAACTTCACGCGTTCTTGCCTGGTCATCGCTCGCCTCCGTCCCACACCATAACCGCATCGGGCCGGCGCCGGCTTCCGCGCGCCGCCCGGCGCCGGCGCGCACTCACGCGCCGGCGTAAAGCCGCTCGACCTCGTCGCGCACGCGCCGCGCCAGCTCGGCGCGCTGGCTCATGCCGAGCCCGGCCGTGGCGATCGGACGGCCGACGCGCACCCGGATCACGCCCGGGCGCACGTGAAACCCGTGCGGCGGCAGCACGCCGCCGGTCCCGATCAGGGCGACGGGCACGACCGGCACGCCGGCCTCGATCGCCATGGCGAACGAGCCGCCCTTGAACGGTCGGATCGCGCCGTCGCGGCTCCGCGTCCCCTCGGGGAAGCAGGCCACGCTCTGCCCGGCGCGCAGGATCTGGGGGACGCGCCGCATCGACTTGACGGCGTCCCTCCGCCCGGCGCGGTCCACGAACACCATCCCCATCGCGGCGATGTACCAGCCGAGGAAGGGGACCGCCCGCAGCTCGCGTTTGACGACGAAGCGCAGCGGCGCCGGCAGGGCGGCGAACAGTGCCGGCACGTCGATGATCGACTGGTGGTTCGCGGCGAACAGGTAGGCGGAAGCTGCGTCGAGCTCGTCGGCGCCTTCCACCTCGACGCGCGCGCCCGCCCCGCGCAGCAGCCCCGGCGCCCAGAGCCGGCGCGCCATGGCGAGCGGCACCGCCTGCCGTCGCGTCAGCGCGAACACGACGAGCGCGACGCTGATGCCCGCCGCGGACCAAAGCAGCGTGAACGCGAGCTGGACGGCGTTGAGCGCCGCCCACGCCGCGCGGACCGCCGGCGTCGGGTGCTTCGTCTGTCCCTCGGAGGGAGTCGAGGTGGTCACCGGCATCTGGGCGCCGATCCGGCCCGCCTCACATCGCCGGGGCGCAGCGCCTTCCCTCGCCATACTACGCCGGCAAGGGCTCGCTGCGGAAAGAGGGCTTGAAAGTGCTCCAGAAGGTGATAACTTGGTAGCAGATCGGGTGGAATTGTCCATAATGACGGCGTGGCGAAGTTCAAATTCCTGTGCGCAACTGATGCCCCCTCTTGTCTTGAGCAACCGTCGGGCGCTAAGGGGACATCGTTCACGGACGAGCCGTGAAGAATAGTCGGAGCCTGTCGCTGCCGAGACTGTCGGCCTACGTGGGTGTTTGCCTTGGTGCGGTCGTCGTCGCCGTTGCCGTGCTCATTCTCATGTTTGGTGGTGCGATCCTCAACGGCTATGGCAAGAGGAAGATGGAGCGAGCGTTTGCCGGAGCACATCCCGGGTACGCGTTGCGGATCGGCCAACTGGATTACGCGGTTGGCGCCAATCGCCTGGTTGCTCAATCCGTCACAGCGAGTGTAACGGATTCGACGCTCAAAATCGGCCGGATTTCGCTAACCGGCGTTCGCTGGGCGCGGCTTCTTTTGGGGACGACTGCTCTGGCTAATGTCCTCGCCAAGGCCAGTCTCGATGCGACGAACGTCGATGTGACATTCGCCAAGTCACACTACGGAATTCGCTGCGCGCGGCTGCGAGCGTCGGTGCCGGGTTCAGAACTGATCGCCGACGGGACCGAGCTTCGGCCATTGGTGGGAGATGAAGAGTTCTTCGCGGCCAACGTCTTTCGAACGACGCGGTTTCGTGTGGTCGTCCCGGAGTGCAGAGTGTCGGGCCTGGCGTATGGCGAGCTGCTCCAGGGGAAGTCATACCGGGCGGAGTCGGTTCACTGCTCCCGCCCCTCCTTCGATGCGTTGGTCGATCGTGACAAGCCGGTGGAGCCGTTCGTGAAGCGTCCACTCATGGTGCACGAGGCGTTGGCTGCAATCCACCGACCGCTTCAGGTTGATAGCCTCACGATCACCAACGGCTACCTGAGATATGGCGAGCGGGTGGTCGCTGGAGCTGCTCCCGGCGTGCTGACGTTCGCGGCGGTGAGCATGTCCGTCGAGGGCATCGCCAACCGGGGCGAAGCGTCAGCCGCCATCGTGATCCGGGCGCAGAGCGACTTCATGAACGCAGGGGTGCTTAAGCTGCTGATGACGATTCCGGTCACTTCACCGGACTTTTCGTTCCGCTATTCCGGTTCGCTCGGTGCGATGGACCTGACCCGCCTTGATGCGTTCCTGGATATTGCGGAACACACGCGGATCAAGTCCGGCAGCGTGAAGGAAGCGGCGTTCGAGGTCGATGTGACCGTCGGGCAGGCTCGCGGTCGTGTGCGCGCGGTCTACAGGGACCTGAAGATCGCCTTTCTCGACAAACAGACCGGCACCGAAAGAGGATTTGGCAATCGTGTCGATTCGTTTTTGGCGAACGCGTTCACAATCCGGAAGTCCAACGCTCCGGACAAATCGGGCTCGATGAAGGAGGGGGAGGTCAACTACACCAGAAATCCGAAGGACGAGTTCCTGCAATTTGCATGGTTCGCCCTGCGGACCGGTGTCCTGGATCTCATCAACCGTTGACGCGCGACGTGAGCATCAGGAACGCCGCGCGGCTGCGGAACGCGCGGGTTGAAAAGGGAGGCGGGCCGACCGCTCGGGCGACCCGCCTCGATGCAAGGTGGTTTTGGACTCAGCTCTCTTCGCGGTGGCGGAGGGCCGACAGGCCCACCCCGAGGCCGAGAGCCATAAGGCCGAGCAACCCGATCAGCGGCAGCGGGCTGGCGGTCTTGGGGAGTTTCTTGGCCGTTGTGGCCTCCGGAGCCGTTGTGGCCTCCGGAGCCGTCGTGGCAGCCGGAACCGTTGTGGTTTCCGGAGCCGTCGTGGCAGCCGGATGCATCGCAAGACGCGGATGCGCCTCATGCTTCGGGACTTCAGCCTGGACCTCGGCCTCCGTCATCGTCTTGATTTCCTTCTCGCTGACAATGGTCGCCGAAAGCTTCATGCCGGGCTGGAGCTGAAACACGGAGAGTTCCTTGCCGTCGACCGTAAATCTGTATCCCTTCGGGACGTCGTACTGCCGGTACGTCCCATCGGCCAGCTTGACGAACAGGTTGCGGTGCACGGTCTTCACAACCGTCGCGTCCGTGACCTCTTCAACCTGCTCGGTGAGGGGCGCGGCTGTGGTGATGGAAGCCGTGATGACCTGACCCGGCTTGAGGGCGCTCAGTGGGACCTGGGCACCCGCCTGGTCGAACATGAAACCGGCTGGAACGTCAAAACCCTGGACCGTGCCATCCGCCAGCTTGACCACGAGGAAGTTGTCTCCCACGTTTACGACGGTGCCATTGGTGATTTCCTGCTTGACGAGGGCCTGGGCCTGGGCGGTCACGGCGAACGTGAGCGCCACCACGGCCAACACTGCAAGAACCATGAACTTTCTCGACATTTCTGAATCCTCCCTTTCTTGAGCTTGTTCTACACAGAACGGTCTGTAAGTCTCGACGCGGTGTTGCCACGGCCAGAAGATCGTTGTGCTGTGCTCGCGTCCGCCTCCTTTCCGCGCCTCACTCCCTGAGCACGTCCTCGTACGTTGCTGGGCGTTGCCATCAGTAACCCTCGGACATCAGGCGGGCCCGCACGACGTAGCGTTCGGGCGCGTTACCGACGTAATAGAACGGGTAGCAGGTGACGAGCGTGAGGACCGGCGTACCTGTCGGGGCCAGGACCTGGACCGCCTCCGGCTCCACGATCCGGATGTCCTCCACGGCGTAACTCAGGGTCTCCCAGAGGGTCAGAAGCTCGATCGTGTCGCCGTCTGTCACGTCCTTGAGCACGCGGAAGAAGCCGTCCCGGTGGCCGGCGATGCCGACGTTGTCACACTCGCCCGGGAGAGCCGTGCCCTCGACGTGCCCGACGCCCTGGTTGAGGGTGAGTTCGTCGGTGCCCTCGAGCACGGGCACCGTGAGGCCGAGCCGGGGGATCTCGAGCAGCGCGAGCGCCTGGGGCTGACGCCCCTCTTCATCATGGTTCTCCTGGTACGCCCGAATGCGGCTCTCGGACCACAGGGTAAAATCCACGCCGGTAGACACGGGTACGGGGGCCCGTGCGCTCGTGGCCGATTGCGCCGCCTCCTGATACGCGGTGCGGGCGGCCTGGAACCGCGCGATCTCCAACCGGCTCGAGACGGCACCTTGCAGCCTCGCGATCGTGAACACCGCGATGAGAAGGAGGCCCACCCCCCACGCAACCCGCTCGAAAAGTGCCAGTCGCTTCATGATGACCTGGCGCTTTGGCTCGGGGATATCTCCCCCGAGCCGAAGCGCATGCCCAGCCAGGCGCTGGACAACGGCCTACGAACGTCCTCGTCTGCCGTAGTAGTAGTAGCCACCCCCTCCACCGAAGAGAAGGACCAACACAACGATCAAGAGAATCAGCGTCATGGTTTTGCGCTCCCTTCAAAGTTTCCAGCGAATCGCCCTAGAGGACGCGTCGGCCGGAGACGAGCCTCACGATCAGGACGATGACGGCGATGACGAGCAGGATGTGGATGAAGCCGCCCATCGTGTAGGAGGTAATCATGCCGAGCAGCCACAGTACGAGCAGAATGACGAAGATCGTCCAGAGCATTCCAGTCCTCCAGTCCCGCCGGATCTAGTACTTCATTTCGCCGACGAGGAGTTCGTTGTGCACACCCTTGACGCCCATCGTGCCGGCCGCGATGCGACCCACTTCGTTCTTGATCGCCTCGGAACTGACACGGCCGATCAGCGTCACCACCCCCTGCGAGGAACTCACGTCGATGTCCCCGGCCTTGATCTCGGTGTTGGCGATCAGCTTCACCTTGACCTTCGAGCTGATCATCACGTCGTCGATCTGGCTCCCGACCGTCCTCTCGCCGACCGTCAGATCGTTCTCCACCCCGCGCACGCCGTCCGTCCGCCACGCGATCTTCCCCGCCTCGATCCGGGCCTCCTCCGTGTCCACCA
>PKYI01000168.1 GCA_003133645.1 Acidobacteriota bacterium
CGGCGCGCGACAGCGAGGCCGGGCACCCGCCGTCGCCGAGCGCGGGCGCGAGCGCGTGCGCCACCATCACCGCGCGGGCCGGCGTCAGCAGCGCGTGGAAGACCTCTGCGTCCGCCGCCACCGCGTCGTCGAGCAGGGGCAGCTCCCGGTGCGAGTCCACCGCGCCGGAGCCGAGCCCGGGGTAGTGCTTGAGGCATCCCGCGACGCCGAGGCTCTCGAGCCCGTCGAGATAGGCTGCGGCGGCGCGTTGCACCGCGGCGGCCGAGGCGCCCAGACAGCGCGCCTCCGCCCCCAGCCACCCCTCCGGGCGGGCGACGTCGGCGACCGGGGCGAAGTCCACCCCGATCCCGAAGTGGGCGCACGCCGCCGCCGCCGCCTCGGCAAGCGCCCGGACAGCGGCGAGACCCGCGCGCGCCGCATCCGCGGCCGCCGGGAGCGGGCCGGTGAGAGCCGCGAGGCGGTTGACGCGGCCGCCCTCGAGGTCGACCGCCAGGTACGGCCGCGACGACAGCGCCAGAAGCTCGCGAGAGAGGGCGGCGAGTTGCTCGCGGCCGGCGACGTTCCTGGCGAACAGCACCACGCCGCCGGGGCGCACCTCCTCCAGGAGCGCGCGCTCGCCGGCGTCAAGCTCCAGCCCCGCCACGCCGCAAACGAGGAACGCGCTCACCGCTCGGCCTCCCGCTTGAGCTGGACCAGCAGGTTGAGCGCCTCGACCGGCGTCAGGTGGTCGACGTCGGCGCTCCGGAGCCGGTCGAGCACCGCGCTCTCCGGCGGCGGGAACAGCTCGAGCTGGACGTGCTGGGGACCCGGTGCCGCCGCCTCGATCACCTTCAGCTCCTGCCGTTCGATCTGGCGGAGCACCTCGCCCGCCCGGCGGCACACCGGCTCGGGAACGCCCGCGAGCTTCGCGACGTGGATCCCGTACGAGCGATCCGACGGCCCGGCCACCACGCGGTGGAGGAAGAGCACGTTCCCCTGCCACTCCTTCACCGCCACCGACGCGTTCACGACGCGGCCGAGGCGGTCGGCCAGGTCGGTGAGTTCGTGGTAGTGGGTCGCGAACAGCACCAGCGGGCCTCGCCCGTCCCCCGCCGCCCCGTGCAGCGCTTCGACCACGGCCCACGCGATCGAGAGCCCGTCGAACGTCGCGGTCCCGCGCCCGACCTCGTCGAGCATCACCAGGGAGTTGCGGGTCGCGTGGCGGAGGATGCCCGCCACCTCGGTCATCTCGACCATGAACGTGGACTCGCCGCGCGCCAGGTCGTCCGCGGCGCCGACGCGGGTGAATACGCGGTCGATCTCGCCGATCTCGGCTTCCTCGGCGGCGACGAACGATCCCGCGCGCGCCATGACCACCGCCAGCGCGACCTGGCGCAGGTAGGTGGACTTGCCGCCCATGTTCGGTCCGGTCAGCAGCACGATCTGGCGGCGTTCGCCGTCCAGGTCCACGTCGTTGGGGACGAACCCGGAGCGGGCGAGCGCCTCCACCACCGGATGGCGGGAGCCGACCAGGCGCAGGCGCGCGCCTTCGACCAGGCGCGGGCGGCGGTAGTCCGCGTGGCGCGCGCGCTGGGCAAACGACGCCAGCACGTCCACCGCGGCGAGCCCCCGGGCGGTCGCAGCGAGGCGCCCGGCGCACGCGGCGCAGCGCTCGACGAGCGCCGCGAACAGCTCCCGCTCCCGCTCGCCGGCGCGCGCCTCGGCGCTCGCGATGCGGCGCTCCAGTCCCTCGAGCTCGGCGGTCACGAAGCGCTCCGCCCCGGCGAGCGTCTGCCGGCGCACCCAGTCGGGCGGGACGCGGTCGCGGTTGTTGTTCGAGACCTCGAACGCGTAGCCGAACACCCGGTTGTAGCGGATGCGCAGGTTGCCGATCCCGCTGCGGGCCCGCTCGCGCGCCTCCAGTTCACCGAGGACCTCCTTGGCCCCGTGGGCGAGGCTCCGGCTCTCGTCGAGGTCGCCGTCGGCGCCAGACCGAATGGTGCCGGGTCCGAACAGCGCCGGCGGCTCCTCGGCGAGCGTGACCGCGAGGTCCTCTCGCAGGTCGTCGAGCGGGTCGGTGCCCGCGCCGAGCGCCGCCAGGAGCTGGCTCGGCGAGGCGGCAAGCTCGGCCCGAATGTCGGGCAGCACCGCCAGCGCCGCGCGCAGCGCCGCGAGCTCGCCGGGCCGCACCTGGGACAGACCGAGCCGCGAGGCCATCCGCTCGAGGTCGCCGGCCTGCCCGGCGAGATCGCGCACCACCGCGAGCCGCGCCGGCTCCTCGACGAGCGCCGCCACCGCGTCGTGGCGCGCCGAGACCGCGACGCTGTTCGCGAGCGGCCGCACGAGCCAGTCGCGCAACAGGCGCGATCCCATCGCGGTGACGGTCGAGTCCAGCACCCCGGCGAGGCTCGCGCGGCGGTCCCCGGAGGCGTCGCGCAGGATTTCGAGGTTTCTGACCGCCGCCGCGTCGAGCACCACGTCGCCGCCCGCCATCCGGCGCTCGAAGCCGCACAGGTGGCGGGGCATCCCGCCCTGCGTCGTGCGCACGTACTCGAGAATCGCGCCAGCCGCGCCGACCAGCGGCTCGCCCGGCGCGAGGTCGAACGCCCGCAGCGAACCGACGCCGAGGGCGAGACGGAGGAGCCCCTCGCCGCGACCCGGGTCGAACCACGACGGCGGTCGCACGCTCACGAGCGGGCCGCCTACGGCTGCAAAGCCGTCGGTTGCCGAGCCCTCGGGGATGAGGAGCTCCCGGGGACGCAACTGGGCCAGCAGCTCTTCCGCCTCCCGGCGGGAGGCGCACGCCGCCCCGCCGAACTCGCCGGATGCGGCCTCCAGGAACGCCAGCGCCACTCCGACGCCGGCCTCGCGCACCGCCGCGATCCACCGCCGCTCGCCGTCCCCGAGCAGCTCGGGCTCGGTCACCGTGCCGGGCGTGAGGACGCGGATCACCTCGCGGCGCACGAGCCCGCCCGCCTTGGCCGGGTCCTCCACCTGCTCCGCGATCGCCACCTTGAGGCCCGCGTCGAGCAGCTTGCCGACGTAGCTCGCGACCGCGTGGTGCGGGATCCCGCACATCGGCGACGTGACCTCCCCGTTGTGACGGCGTTTGGTCAAGACGATGCCCAGGATCGGAGAGGCCTTCTCGGCATCCTCGAAGAACAGCTCGTAGAAGTCGCCGAGCCGGTACAGCAGCACGGCGTCCTCGACCTGCGCCTTGAGCTCGAGATACTGCTGCAGCATCGGTGTCTGCTTCATGCCTCGGGGATTGTAGCGTGCCGCGCGGCGCCCTTGACGCGCCGCGCGCGGCAGGCAAGACTGAGGCCGTGAAGACCGTCCTGGCGATCGCCGCGTGCGGCCCGCGCCTCGAGCTGGCGCTGGACTCGGCCCCCGGCGTCGTCGGGCTCGTCGCACTTGCCGGCCAGACGCCGCGGTCGGAGCTGGTGATGGCCGCGGTGGACCTCCTCCTGCGCGGCGCCGGCATCGGCCGGGAGGTGATCGAGGGCGTCGTCGCCTCGCGCGGACCCGGGTCGTTCACCGGCGTCCGGGTGGCGCTCGCCACCGCCCAGGGCCTCGCGGCCGCCCTCGCCATCCCCGCCCACGGGTTCTCGTCGCTGCTCGCGCAGGCCGCCAGGGCGGACGTTCCCGAGTGCCTGGCCGTGCAGCCCGCTCGCCGGGGGTTCGCGTACGCCCAGGAGTTCTCCCGCGCCGGCGGCCGCCTGACGGCGGCCCAGGAGCCGCGGGTCGTGACCGTCGAGTCGCTCGCCGGCTCGGGTGTGCCCGTGGTCGCACCGGCGGGGTTCCCGCTGCCGCCGGCGACGCCGTTGGCCGCCGCGCTCCGCTCGACCGCCGAGGCGCTCCTCATCCTGCTGGCGGCGGAGCCGCACCCCGATCCGGCGACGCTCGCCCCGACCTACCTCGAACCGCCGCCGGCAACGCCGCCCACCGGAACCCCGCCGTCATGGCCGCCCTCCCCCAAGGCTTCCTGATCCGCACCGCCCGGGTCGAGGACGTCCCCGTCGTGGCGGCCCTCGAAGCGGAGGTCTTCCCCGATCCCTGGCCGTCGCACCTCTACATCCAGGAGGTCGGCCAGCCGTTGCGGTTCCAGCGCGTGATCCACACCGAGAGCGGGTTCCTCGCCGGCTACCTCTTCGCCTGCTGGCAGCTCGACGAGCTGCACGTGCTCAAGGTGGCAACTCACCCGATCCATGAAGGCAAGGGGATCGCCACCACGCTCCTGGCCGAGGCCCGGCAAGAGGCGGAGCAGGCCAACGCACGCGCGCTGGTGCTCGAGGTGCGCCCGTCCAACCGCAGGGCGTTCAGGCTCTATCGCAACCTCGGCTACGAGGTGCTCGCCCGGCGGCCGCGCTACTACACCGACGGCGAGGACGCCCTCCTGATGTGCCTGGCACTCGCGCCTCCAGCCGGGGTTTGAGCCGGACAGGCGCGATCACGCGCCGCCGCCCCGGCTATACTGACCGCCGGAGCGAAACGGTGGCCAAGCGGCTCGGCGAGATTCTCATCGAACGGGGGGCGATTTCACCGGAAGGTCTGCGCAGCGGGCTGGAGGCGTGCCGGCGTCACGGCGGACGGCTCGGGACCTGGCTCGTCCGCCTCGGTTTGCTCAACGAAGGGAAGCTCCTCGAAGCCCTCACCCACCAGACGGGCTGCCCGCCGGCGACGACGATGCAGCTCACCACGGCCCCGGCGGAGATCCGGGGTCTCATCCCCCCAGCGTTCGCCAAGCGCAACCTCGCCGTGCCGTTCGCCCGTCAGGGGCGCTCCCTCGACGTCGCGATGGCGAACCCCAACGACCTCCTGCTCGTTGACGAAATCTCCAGGATGACCGGCCTGGTGCCCCGCCCGCACGTGGCCACCGAGGCCACGATCACGGCGGCCCTCGCCCTCTCGAAGCCGGCCGCCCAGGTCCCCGCTCCGGTGCCCCCACCCGGGCCGCCCCGCGCGACCGGCCGGGAGTGGCGCCAGTTCTGGAGGCTCGAATCGGCGACCCAGGAGCTGATGCGGGCGCTCGACGCGCCGGAACTCCCAGCACCGAAGCCGCTGGCGGCGACGTTCCCGCAATTGCAGCCGATCGCGACGACGGAGGGAGCGGCGCCCCCCACCGACGCGGCGGGGCTCGCCGACGCGCTCGCCAATGCCTCCGACCGCGACCAGGCTGCCGATCTCGTTCTCGACCATCTCGCCGCCGGCGCCTTCCGCGTCGCGCTCTTCTCGGTGCACCAGGGGAAGGTGATGGGATGGCGGGCGCGCGGCGCCGCCATCGTGGCGGAAGACTTCCACACTCTGATCCTGCCGCTGGACCGTCCATCCATCTTTCTCAACCTCACGAAGGGGGTCGAGATCCACGCCGGGCCGCTCGGCGGCGGCGAGGGTAACGGCCTGCTGCTCGACGCGCTCGGCGACCCGACCCCGGTCGAGGCGGTCGTGGTCCCCGTCCGGGTGCGGGGCAAGGTGGTCGCCTTTCTCTGGCTGGACCAGGGCGCGGACGGCGTGGCCAGGATCTCGATCCCGCTGGTCCAGGAGGTGGCCCGGCTCGCCGGACTCGCCATCGAGATCCTGGTCCTGCGGCAGAAGGTCCGGGCCGGCGCCCGCTTGACAGAGACCGTGCCCTCGGACTAGGTTGGCGCGGCTGAAGGTGGAGGGTTGCATGATCAAGGCCGACCTGGTGCGGAAAGTCATGGGTGCCGTGGATCTCTCGCAAGCGAAGGCGAACGAAGCCGTCAACGCGGTGTTCGACGCCATGCGCGACGCGCTCACCGGCGGTGAGCGCATCGAGCTGCGCGGCTTCGGCGTCTTCCTCGTCAAGAACCGCAAGCGTGGGATCGGACGCAACCCCAAGACGGGCGTCGAGGTCGCCATCCCTCCGGGCAAGACGATCCGCTTCAAGCCCGGGAAAGCGCTCCGGGTGATCGACTAGGTGCCTGACACCGGTCTGGAAGTCGAGATCATCGGCCCCGACGGCGCCCCCCTCGGGGTCGTTCGCCGTTCTCCCCCACCGCCGCAGCGCGTGTGGTTGCACGTCCTCCTGCTCCTCGCGACCCTTGTGTCCACGACCCTCGTCGGGGGCATCGCGTTCGGCGACCTCCCGCCCGGTTTCAAGGCGCAGACGTTCTGGGACCTCCTCTTCCATCCCGCCATCATCGCCGCCGGCTTCGAGTTCTCGGTACCGCTGCTGGTGATCCTGCTCGCCCACGAGATGGGCCACTACGTCGCCTGCCGCTACCATCGTCTCGACGCCACGCTGCCGTTCTTCCTGCCGGTGCCGTTCGGCATCGGAACGCTCGGGGCGTTCATCCGCATCCGCTCGCCCTTGATGACCAAGCGCGAGCTGTTCGACGTCGGCGCCTCCGGGCCGCTCGCCGGCTTCGCCGTCGCCCTGCCGGTGCTCTATGCCGGGATCGCGCTCTCGACCCCGGTCGCGGCGCTCCCTTCCGGGGGCGCGATGATTTTCGGCGAGCCGCTCGCGTTCAAGGCGCTGGCCTGGCTCGTCCACCCCGGCGTGCCTCCCGGCGGCGACCTCCTCCTCCACCCGGTGGGGTTCGCGGCGTGGTTCGGTTTGCTCGTCACCGCCCTCAACCTGCTGCCGTTCGGGCAGCTCGACGGCGGGCACGTCACCTACGCCATGTTCGGGCACTGGCAACGGCGGGTGGCGTGGCCGTTGCTGGCGGTCCTCGTGGTCCTCGGGTTCTGGTGGCCGGGATGGTGGCTCTGGGCGGTCATCGCGCTGGTGCTGCGGGTGCGCCACCCGTGGATCCCGGACGAGCACGGTGTGCTCGACCCGCGACGCCGCCTGCTCGGCTGGGTCTGCCTCGCCGTCTTCATCGTCTGCTTCACGCCGGAGCCGATCAAGCTGATTCCGTGAGGGCGGCCCGGGCCCCGCGCACGTTCCCCGGCTGGTGAGAAATCAGTGCGGGCCCTTGGCGTCCCTGGGACGCGCGGCGGCATTGCTCTCCGGTTCGACGACGCGAACGATCCTGACCCGGGCCACCGAGGCCCCGAGCAGGCGCACATCCCCGCCCATCCCGACGCTACGCGGCGAATGCGCGTCCGGAAGCCGGAGGGTCAAGCGGTTGTCGGGACGCATGAGGCTGGCCGGCACCGCGATCTGGTACTGCCGCAGCGAGGTGCCGTCGCCATTGAAACTCCCCATCGGAGTGCCGTTGATCTCGACCATGATCCGCTGCGGCTGAAAGCTCGACATCGTCAGCTCCACGACGGCCGCATCGACAGGATCCATGCCGAAATGGAGCGACGCCTTCGGGGCGCAGGTCCAGCGGAAGCGCTTGTCGGGGCCCGACCACCCTTCGTCCATGAGCTGGTCGGAGCTCCGGCTCGTCATGTCGATGTCGAGCGCGACGGCGAGGACGGTCGGCTCGAACCGGATGCGCCGGGCCCGCGCGACATCCACGTCGCGGCGCCAGGCCGCGGGTTTGGGGAAGAACTCCATCCGGCCGACCGCCGGGAACGAGGCGGCGGCGACCGGCTCGCCCAAAGCCCTGTGAAAGGTGAGCACGGTCTCCGGCGGGAGCAGATCGGGGTAGATCACGATGCCGCAAAAGTCGCCGAGCCGAAAGAACCTTTCGAGGAACCGCCACTCGTTGGGGAGGAAGTTCCTCTCCTGCCGTTTTGCGCGCGCGGCGCCAGGCGGGCCGGCCAGGAAGATGCTCGGCCAGCCGGCCCGCAAGAGCGGCTCGATCTGGCTCGGATGCGTGCGGCCGTAGTACTGCGAGACGATCTTCTTGCCGTGGAGCTGGCGCAGGCCGAACAGCCCGGCCTGGACGTCGTAGAACGGGCACAGCTCTCCGGTGCCGATGCCGTTGCCGGCGGCGACGCAGAACGGCCACTCCATCACGGCTTCACCGGGGGCGCTCGCGATCGCGGTCATCAGGTTCCGAAACGAGCGGTCGGGGACGAAGTTCCCCAGCGGCCGGATGAGGACGCGCGAGTAGGCGGTGACACCCTCCACGGCGAGCACGCCGACCAGCGCGGCCACCGCGACCTTGCCCGCTGCTCGCCTCCAGAAAGCGGTCGGGACCGCCAGGCTGACGAGCGCGAGGATCGTCGGGTAGATCAGGGCGAAGCGACCGGTGACGCGGTCGAACTCGAACCAGGGCAGCAGGTGCTGCAGGGGCACGACGCGCGGTTGGTAGGTAAGGAAGAGGCCGAGCAGCGCGAGAAGGGGCAGCGTCGCACCGCGCTCCCCCTTCTTCGCCGTGGCGAGGCCGAGGACCGCAGCGAGAACGAAGAAGATCCCCGGGCTGCCTGAGAACTCGCCCTCCGGGCTGTCGCCGAGCCGAAAGTGCATCATCGGGTTGAAACCGGGAAAGATCGGGATCAGCAGGCGGATGGGGTTCGACCACCAGATGTGGTCGGGGATCTTGGAGAAGTCGTAGCGCCTCGCGGTCAGGGCCACCTCGAGGACGAGAGGGACCAGCAGCCACGCCGCGACGGCGGCGATCAGAGCGATCGAGGCGTTCTGCACCCGGTGCTCCGCCCAGGATGCCGCCAGCGCCCGCCACCAGCCGGCGATCCGACTCGCCGTGAACGGCCACCGCGGCTCGCTCCTGCGCCAGATCACCGCAGTGACGAAGGCCGCGGTGACGAGGAGCGAGGTCAGCGCCATCCCCGCGACGTACCCGAGGTCCAGCCCGAGGCAGAGTACGACGAGCGCCGCGCGCACCAGCAACAGGCGCGCGGAGAGCTGCCGCCGGCGCCACACCCGCCGGGCGATGATGGCATCGGCGACGACGCTCAGGACCGTCCAGTGGATGAGGGCAAGGCTCGCGTGGAACGGCCAGCGCCAGATCGCCGCGTACGACCCGAAACCGACCACGAACGAGAGGTACGCCGCGCGCAGCGGACCCCACTCCCGCCGCACCAGCAGGTAGCTTCCGACCACGGTGATCGCGACGGACAGCAGGAAGTAGATTTGCAGCCAGGGGCCGTTGCCGAAGAGGCGGTCAAGGACCGTCCAGAGCAGGTCCTGCTCGAACGCCCAGGAGAGGAACACGTGGGTGTTGCCGTAGGGGTAGAGCATCTGATCGTTGGTCAAACCGAGGTGCGGGACCGGCCAGAGGTGCAAGTTGTGGGCCACGTAGTAGCCGAGGTAGCCCGCGATGTTGCGATCGCCGGAACCGAGGATCGGGTTGTGGAGGTCCTGGATGATCACCGTCGCGAACAGCCACAGGCAGCCTGCCACGAAAACGAGGTACACGACCTCCCAGCGGCCGAACCCGCCGCCCCCGCCCCGCGAGGCGCCGCGAGGGTCGGGCTCCGGTACCAGGTTCACCCGATCTCGCCTCCCCGAGTCGCGTGCCCCGCCGTCGTGCGACCCTTCGCCCATCGTCATCGCCACCTTCCGCCGCCGCCCAAGCGGCGTCGCCCAACCGCGCCGCGACCCGGGCGACCGCGGCACCACGCCCCGGCCGCGGCCTCCACCGGTCCGAGGCCCGGAATCATCCCATAAGGCCGGTAGGCTTTCCAGGAACGGCGCCGTCTTCCCACACGAAGGTGACCGGCCCGTCGTTGACGAGCTCGACCTGCATCTCGGCGCGGAAGACCCCGGTCGCGACCTTGACCCCGTGCGCGCGCAGCGCCGCCACGAGCGCGTCCACGATCGGCTCGGCGTCCTCCGGGCGGGCCGCGCCGATGAAATCGGGCCGCCGGCCGCGCCGGATCGAGCCGGCGAGCGTGAACTGCGAGACCACGAGGATCTCGCCGCCGACCTCGTCGAGGCCGCGGTTCATGTGTCCCTGCTCGTCCTCGAACACCCGCAGCGTCGCGAACCGCGCGGCCGCCCGCTCCGCCTGCTCCCGCCCGTCGCCGGTCTCGACGCCGACCAGGAGCAGCAGTCCCCGGCCGATCCTCCCGGCCACCTCGCCGCCAACCACCACCGAGGCGCGGCGCACGCGCTGCACCACGATCCTCACGCCGCCCGCCTCCGCCGCAGGAACTCGCGCGCCTCGCGCCACTCGGGGGCGCACACGGCGACGAGCAGCGCCAGATAGACGGCCCCGGCCGCGAGCGCGTACGCGCCCAGCTGCGCGAGTGAGCGCACGCTCGTATGCAGGGGCACGGGAAACAGGCGGTTGAGGCCGAACGCAACAACGCCCAACCCGGCCGCGGCGATCAGGTGGCGCCCCGTCGACGGCACCACGTCGCGCAGACGCGGCAGCCGCCGGTGGCGGCCGTCGAGCCAGAGCAGGGTCAAGGTGTTGGCAACCTGCCCGCATGATGCGGCCGCCGCGATCCCCGCCACCCCCATCGCCCGCGTCAACACCAGGCCGAGCCCCCCGAACACGACGAGGCTGGAGACCGCCGCAATCAGCGGTGAGCGCGTGTCCTTCCACGCGTACGAAGTGTTGGCGAGAAGCCTGGACAGACCCAGAAACGGCAAGCCCAGGGAGTACATCACGAGCGCGCCCGCCGTCGTGTGCACCGCCTCGATCGTGTACTTGCCCCCTCCGAACAGGACGCCGGTGATCGGCGCGGCCAGGAGCACGCTGAACACGGTGCTCGGGATCGCCACCGACGACAGCAGGCGGATCGCGAACGCCAGCGTCGCGCGGGCCTTGCCCTCGTCGGCCACGCGCTCCGCCGCCAGCATCGGCAGCACCGCGGTGGTGAGCTGGACGATCAGCACCCCGTACACGAGCTCGTTGAGGCGCGAGGCGTTGTAGACGCAGAACACCGCGCCGTTCCCGAGGCTCGCGGCGAGCTGGTTGGAGAGCAACAACGTCACCTGATAGACGCCGAGCGCCGGCACGCCGGGCAGCATGAGCCGCAGCACCCGGCGCACCTCGGGGTGCGAGAACGCCTGCCGGCCGGGCACGAGCGCGAGGCCGACGTCGCGGCACGCGAGCCACTGCAGTCCGAACTGCACGACGCCGCCGGCGAGCACTCCCACTCCCATCCACTCGGGCCGGCCGCCGAACACGACCACGCCGGTCACGGTCCCGGCCACGATGCAGAGGTTGACGGCGATCGGCGCGGCGGCCGGCAACAGAAAGCGGTCGGAGGCGTTCAGGACGCCCTGGGCCAGGGCCGCCAGCGAGACCAGACCGAGGAACGGGAACATGATGCGGGTGAGCTTCACCGCCAGCTCGAACTGCGCTGGATCCCGCGCGAACGCCGCCGCGACCATGGTCACCAACAGCGGCGCCGCCACGATGCCAAGCGCCACGATCACCGGCAGGGCGATCAGGAGCACGCTGGTCATCGCGCGCACGAACTCCCTCGCTTTCGCGGGGTCGCCGTCCTTCTTGAGCTCCGCAAGCGTCGGGATGAACGCCGCGTGCAGCGTCCCCTCCGCCAGGAACGCGCGGAACATGTTCGGGATGCGGAACGCGGTCACGAACGCGTCGCTCACCATCCCCGCGCCCAGGAGCCTGGCGATGACGTTGTCGCGAACCAGGCCCGAGAACCGGCTCGCGACCGTCACCGCCGCCATTCCCCCGGTCGCGGTCACCAGGCGCCTCTTCGTGGTCATCGCGCTCACTCTAGCAAAGCGGGGCCGCAGGCCCTACATTGAGGGTGAAGGCGAAAGGAGGCGTCCATGCGCATGGCGTTCGCACTCCTCGCATTGTTCACCATCGCGGGCGCAACCGCGGCCGCCGACCCGCCGGTCCCGGCGCCGTCACCGAGTCCATCGCCGGCCGAGCGGCCCGCAACCCGGCCCCTCTCTTTGGACCTCGACAAGCTCTTCGATCTCCAGCGCGAGCGTGGGCACGCCGAGTTCGATACCTCCCTGCGCCAGGTCTGGTGGAACGACCCGATGGTCCGCCTGTCGTTCGGCGTCGCCCGCGAGGAGGCCGCGGCTCGCCGCGGGGGCCTCGTCGGTTACCCGGCGCCGTTCTCGGCGACCGCCATGATGTCGCGCCCACCGGGGCCCGACCTCCGCCTCGTGCTCACCGGGCCGTTCGCCTCCGACTGGCACGATCTCTCGACCCAGGAGAAGTTCGGCCGCATCGCCGAGGGCGCCGCCTACTACGGCCTGATCTACGGGATCCTGCGCGCGCTGCACTAACACGGGCGCTCCCGGCCAGACGCGCGTCCGTGTCACGATGCGCCTGCGCCCCTTTTTGCCCCTCTCGCCTTTGGCGCCGCGATTTGGTACCCTTAATAACCGTCCACGCCGGGAGGCGAACGATGAGCGTCAACAAGGCGATCCTGATCGGAAATATCGGCCGCGACATCGAGCTGCGGCACACCCCCAGCGGCCTCGCGGTGGCGAAGTTCTCGCTGGCCACGAGCGAAAACCGCAAGGACAAGAACGGGCAGCGGCAAGAGCAGACGGAGTGGCACAACATCGTCGCGTTCGACAAGCTCGCCGAGTTCTGCGGGAAGTACCTTGGCAAGGGCCGGTCGATCTACGTCGAGGGCTCGATCCGCACCCGCACGTACGACGACGACAAGGGGAACCGCCGCTACTTCACCGAGATCATCGCCCAAACTATCCGCTTCGTGGGGCCCAAGCCTCAGGGGACCGAGACCGGCGGCGGCGTCAGCAGCAGCGCCGGCAGCAGCGGCGGCGAAGCGCCGGAGTTCCCGCCCGAGAGCGAGGACGACATCCCGTTCTGAGGCGCACGGCGCCAGGCGGGCGGTATCGGCGTTACGATAGGACGACACGTGGGGGCCCCTCGGGGCCCCCGCGAATCTTGCGACGGGCGGGGGACAACTACGATGGCTGGACCGGTCTGGCGTTTCGACGAGAACAGGGACGCGATCTGCGACGTCTGCCTGCGCGAGTGCAGGGGCATGTACATCGAGGGCGAGGTCACCGACAACGAACTCGCCCCCGTGCGCGCCGTATGCCCCGAGTGTCTTCAAACCATGAACCGCCTCGTCGTTTCCGGCGAAACCGGCGGCCGCGCCAAGGCACCCGCGTACGCCCACAACGCCTCGGCGCCGACAGCGTCAGACGAGTGAAGCCGGCGGGTCGGTGGTTGGCGGGGCTGAGAGGACTTGAACCTCCGACACGGGTTCAGGAGTCCGCGAACTCCACTACCCCGCCCGGTTTCTCGACTCCAACGGTTGCGCGAGCGGGTTCCGCAGTCGCCCGACCCCGTCTTCCCTGCAGGGATGAGAAGACGTTGTGCCGGCTAAATCTCGGTCTTGCGGTGTGCGATCAACCTCAGCAATCGGGTGATGCCCGCATGGAGCAACGCGTAGACAATGATCGCAATCACGATCGGCAAGACCAGCGTGTAGCCACCTGCCGTTGGGCTCGCCACGATCCCGCGAAACAGGGAGTAGAAAGGATCCGTCACGGCTCGTATCAATTGCACGAACCCGCTGCTTGATCGAGCCGCGATCAACGCGAGCACGAGCCGAATGGCCAACAGCGTATAGACGACGTAGAAAACATAGTCGACAACCTGCGAGACGCGCGCCAGGCCCCGCGCACGCCCAACTTCGCGATCCGTCCCGACAACCTCGCCGATGGCCTTGCCTCGAAACCGTCCGGCGACCTTTTCCATCTCTTGCGCTTCGGCGGGGCTCGCGTGCTCGGCACGCCCAGCGATGTCGGCGTTCACATCCCGCTCGACCTGTGACTTCATCAACTCATGCTGGGCCGCACGGCGGGCTTCGTCAGCAGTCACCTTGTTGTCTTCCATCGCGTCCCCCGTGTTGAACCTCGCGCTCAAGAACATGTTCTGGGAACCCGAACGATCTCACCGTATCGGCGCACGCGAAGGCCACCGTCGAAGCGATGGGGATCTCTCGTCTCTTCTCGCCCTCCGAAGGCAGATCGCCTTCCGCCTGTAACATGGGGCGGATAAGGTTCCTGTGAGGCGCGGGACAACGTCCTGTCAACGCCTTCGTCTGCTGTAGTAGTAGCCGCCCCCTCCACCGAAAAGTAAAACCAACACAACGATCAGGAGGATCAACGTCATGGCCTTTCTCTCCTTTCGAGGTCACCAACAGCCACCAGTCGAATCTGAATCACCTTGAGAGGGTAGCCCTCCGGCCGCCCACCCAGAAGCGCACTTACTACCCAAAAGCGAAGCCACGACCAAGGTAGAAACTACCCGCCCTGCTTGGAACAGGTAATTCATTGGGAACTGCCTTTCTCACCGCGGCGCCGGCGGCCAGCGTACGAAACGACCCTTGCTCCGCTCCACCCGGTGGCGGCAATGGGAGGACGGACATGAGAACCGGCGCCGCAACCGGGACATGTTACTTGGTGGCGATGAACGACGCGCCCCAGACCAGGACGGCAAAGAACCCCTCGGCGAAGGCCCTCGCCCGAGCCGCACCCGTCGCGACCGCCATCCTGCCGCGGAAAACCTACGGGAGGTTCTCCGCCTTCCACCTCCTGCGTTCGGATCAAGGTGTTTGTCACCGGTGTCATCACGAAGAAGAAAACGGACAGCAGGAACACCAGCAGCGGAAGCCCAGCGACGTCGGCGATCCCCGCGATCCCCCATCGCGAGCCCCAACGCGCCAGTGTGCGGTCGAACGACCAACGGAGGAACGCGAACCCGATCACGATCAGGACCCCGAACTCGACGATGCCCTTGAATACGTGACGGCGACGGCGATCACCGCGAAGGAACACGCTGACCCCTGCACCCCACAACCACCAGGTCCGTGGCGCGCGGCGGATCATGGCGTAGACGGCGATCAACGAGAGCCCGCGCAGGACGCGCCCACCAGAAGTCCCTTGGCCTGGTCACCCGGCCATGGCCCGAAGCTCTGCGTGGCGAGGCGATACTTGTGTTCCCGGATGAAACCCGAGTACACGGTGAGCGGGAAGGACAACACCGTCGTCACCAGGAGGTACTGCAGCCGGTAGCCGCCCTCGAAGTAGGCGTCGGAGCGCGCCCGCTGTTCTGGGGTGAGCTTGGCCAGGTACGCATCCGTTGCTGCGACCGGGTCGAAGCTCGGCTTGGACGTCGCCCGTGCACCGGTCTCGGGCTGCGAGCTCGTCTCTTGCGGACTCGCCGCGAAGACGGGGGCCGAGGCCGTGACTGCCATCCACACTCCGACCGCGGCGAGCCCCTTGAGAGCAGCTTTCGGCAGGCTCATTCCACTCTCCTTCCGCGCCCCTCGCGCATACGCGATGCCAGGGAACTGACTTCCAATCGTACGCGCCTTCCCTCGTGCGCGTTGCATGGGGGAGGCTCGCTAGGCATTGGGGGGTGAAAAGGAGGCGGCCCGATCGTTCGACCGGGCCGCCTCGATGCAAGGTGACTACTGGGTCAGCTCTCTTCGCGGCGGCGCAGGGCCGACAGACCCACCCCGAAGCCGAGCGACAAAACGCCGAGCAACCCGATCAGCGGCACCGGGCCGGCGGTCTTGGGGAGCTTCTTAACCGGAGCCGCAGCCGCCGCAGGAGCCGGAGGCGGTTCAGGTTTTCGGGCCTTTAGCCTGGACCTCGGCCTCTGTCATCGTCCTAATTTCCTTTTCGCTGACGATGGTCGCCGAGAGCTTCATGCCGGGCTGGAGCTGGAACACGGAGAGCTTCTTGCCGTCGACATCGAACCTATAGCCTGTCGGGACGACGAACCTGTGGTACGTCCCATCGGCCAGCTTGACGATCAGGTCCCGGTGGTGCACGACCTTCACAACCGTCCCGGCCTTCATCTCTTCAACATGCTCCGTGAGGGGCTCGCTTGTGGTGATGGTAGCCGTGATGACTTGGCCCAGCTGGAGGGCGCTCAGCGGGACTTGGGTGCCCCCCTGGTCGAACATGAAACCGGCTGGAACGTCAAAACCCTTGATCGTCCCATCCGCCAGCTTGACCACGAGGAAGTTCTCTCCCACGCTCACCACGGTGCCCTGGTTGATTTCCTGCTTGGCGACGCCGGCCTGGGCCTGGGCGGTCACGACGAACGTGAGTGCCACCACGGCCAGCACTGAAAGAACCGTGAGCTTTCTCGACATTTCTGCATCCTCCCTCTTCTTAGGGTTGTTCTACACAGAGTGGTTTCTCGGTCTCGACACGATGTTGCCACGGCCAGAAGATCGTTGTGCTGGGCTCGCATCCACCTCCTTTCCGTGCCTCACTCCCTGACCGCCTCCCCACACGTGGTTGATCACTGCCATCAGTGACCCTCGGACGTCAGACCCTCCGGCGAGCGCCTCCTGGCAAAGAGCCGAGTGGGTCGCCGCTGGGTCTCATCGGGCACTGATTTGACGGGAATGACCTGAAGGAGGTGTCCGATGGATGAAGTGATCAAGAAGGGGGAGGCCGGGGGCCCGGAGGGCGGCCGTAGGGCCACGGGAGCGACCCCGGCAAGGGCCACGTACCGTCCAGGCTCCTTACCGAACTTCGTCTTGCAGGTAGGGCAGCAGAACACATGGATCTGCCCCGCATACGTGCTCTTGCACGGGGCTTTGTTGTCGAGGGTTATGCCACAAACAGGATCCTTGGCCATTTCAAGCGCCTCCTTCCAGCCTGCGACAGGTGGCTTCAGGCACCGCCTGGGGACGGGCGGCGGGGACTCCGGTCGAGTCGCCCCGCCGAACCTAGTACTTCATGTTGCCGACGAGGAGTTCGTTGTGCACGTCCTTGACGCCCTCGGTGTTGCGCGCGACGCGACCCGCCTCGTTCTTGATCGCCTCGGAGCTGACACGGCCGATCAGCGTGACCACCCCCTGCGAGGAACTCACATCGATGTCCCCGGCCTTGATGTCGGAGTTGGCGATGAGCTTCACCTGGACCTTCGAGCTGATCAACACGTCGTCGATCCGGCTGCCGACCGTCCTCTCGCCGACCGTGAGATCGTTCACCACGCCGCGCACGCCGTCCGTCCGCCACGCGATCTTTCCGGCCTCGCGCCGGGCCTCCTCCGTGTCCACCACGCCGGTCAGGTACACAACACCCTCCCGCGTCTCCACGTCCACCTGCCGCGCCTTCACCTTGTCGTTGGCCTGCAGCGACGCCTGGATCACCGACGTGATCCCCGAGTCCGCGTACCGCGTGTCCTTGGGCACCATCGAGGAGGCGCACCCGGCCAGCGCCAGCAGCCCGGCACCCACCAAAGAACCCGCCACCACGACCAATCCGCGCTTCATGAGACACCGTCCTTTTCCGAACGTCCCTCAAACCTAGTCCTCGGATCCTTCATCGGGAAGAGCGCTTACTACCCAGGAGCAGGACCGCGACGTGGGTAGAAACTACGTAACTCCTCGCCTGCCCCGATCGAGGTGTCTTGAGTGAGTGACTGGGAATCTGAGCGGGATTCGATCAGATGGTGTGTTTGGAGAAGCGTGCCGGTGCCGGGCGAGGCGATTGGTTGCCGCTGGGCGGAGCGGGAGTGGCAGGCAGAAGGCCATTTCGGTGGCGCCACTATCCGCCAGGGCAAGCTCCACTGCCACCGCCCTTGTCCTGGGCCACGCCGTTATAGTCTGAGTTATGGCACAGCTCGTTGCGAGAAAACGTTGCGTCGATCTGCCGCCCGCCAACACGCCAGCGCTCGTCCAGACGCCGCCGGGGGTGCTGACGAACCGACCGGGTAGTTCCTACCTGAGTTGAAGCGTTGCTCCCAGGTAGAAAGTGCGCTTCACGGCGGAGCGCCAGGGGACTAACTTTGAGATGCGTCGAACGAAAGGCAGCTGTTCCATGAAACGCACAGTCATTGGGACTCTTGTCGGTGTGGCTCTGCTGGCGCTCGCCGCGGCAGCGGCCGCTGCCGACGAACTGACGGTCAACTCGATTGTGGCGGCTCAGAACTCCGGCGCCTCGGCCGACGGCATC
>PKYI01000197.1 GCA_003133645.1 Acidobacteriota bacterium
CCCAGATCGCTGGCGGCTTTGAGTTGATCGCCGGCCACATTGCCGAGGCCGCCCGAGTAGATGGGCAGCACCTCACTCAACATGAATTCCATGCTGAAATACGCGACTCGGGTCAGGGGCGACTGCGGATGTTCGTGCTGAAACCAGGCGGGGGCGTTCACCGCCGCACGCCTGGCGTGCACGAGCGCATCGACCTTCGTGCGGAAGGCAGGATCGGCCGAAACGCGCTGGAGTTCGTCCCGCGAGACCGTTTGCAGAACAACCCAGGGGTTATGACTGAACTCCCAGAGCGCGGGGTCAAGCTGTCGCCATATCTCGTCGGCGACATGATTCCACGACCAGCGCATATCCAGGGCAAGCTCGGCCAGGGAATCGAAGCCTTCGACGTCCGTGAGCAAAGGACTGTAGATCGGCTTGATGGCGGGTGTTTGCGTGCTCAAGGCGTCTTCTCCCCAGGCGTCTTGCTCTCAGGTCCTGAGCGTTGCGGCGCCGCAGCCAGAGCATCGTTGACGATTGTCTGCGCTTCTTCCAGGATGCGGCCCAGGTGATCCGCCCCGCGGAAGCTCTCCCCATAGATCTTGTAGATGTCTTCCGTCCCCGACGGGCGCGCCGCGAACCATCCGCTCTCGGCCACCACTTTGAGCCCGCCGATGGCGGCGCCGTTGCCCGGCGCGTTGCTGAGGATGGCCAGGATCTTCTCACCGGCCAGCTCTTTGATCTTGACCTGTTCCGGGGACAGTTTTGCCAGTGCGGCTCTCTGTTCCGCGGTGGCCGGCGCCTCGACCCGGTCATACGCAGGCTCGCCGAACTCGCGCGTGAGCTCTTGGTAGAGTTCGCCCGGATCCCGGTCCATCCGCGCCGTGATCTCCGCCGCGAGCAGAGCCGGGACGATCCCGTCCTTGTCGGTCGTCCAGACACTGCCATCCCGACGGAGGAACGACGCGCCCGCGCTCTCTTCACCGCCGAAGCCGAGCGAGCCGTCGAGCAGGCCCTGTACGAACCACTTGAAGCCGACTGGTGTCTCGTACAGCGTGCGCCCCAGCTTCGCGGCGACGCGATCGATCATCTGGCTGCTCACCACGGTCTTGCCAACCGCCGCCTCCCTACTCCACTTCGGCCGATGTTGGAACAGATAGAAGATGGCGGCCGCCAGGTAGTGGTTGGGCGGCAGCAGTCCTGCGCTGCGGGTGACGATCCCGTGCCGGTCGTGGTCGGTATCGCACGCGAAGGCGATCTCGAAGCGATCCTTCAGATCGATCAATCTCTGCATCGCATAGGGCGATGAAGGGTCCATGCGGATCTGGCCGTCCCAATCGACCGTCATGAAACGGAACGTCGGATCGACGGCCTCGTTGACCACGGTGAGGTTCAACCCGTAGCGCTCGGCAATCGGCCCCCAGTAGTGGACCCCGGCGCCGCCGAGCGGATCGACGCCCATGCCGATCTTCGCGTCGCGAATGGCCTCCATGTCGATCACATTGCCGAGATCCGCGACGTACGCTTTGAGGTAGTCGTGGCGGTGCGTCGTCGGGGCGCGAAGAGCGTTCTCGAAAGAAATCCTCTTCAGGCCCCAAAGGCCACTCCCGAGGAATTGGTTTGCCTTCGCCTCGATCCAGGCGGTGACGGCGTGCGCCGCCGGCCCGCCGCTTGGCGGGTTGTACTTGAAGCCGCCATCATGGGGGGGATTGTGCGACGGCGTGATCACGACGCCGTCGGCCAACCCGGTCGTGCGCCCGTGGTTGTAGGTGAGAATCGCATGCGAGACGACAGGGGTCGGGGTGTATTCGTCCGCCTGCGCGAGCATGACATCCACCCCGTTGGCCGCCAGCACCTCGAGCGCGCTGGCAAGAGCCGGAACCGAGAGCGCATGGGTGTCCATACCGAGAAACAGCGGGCCATCGATCTTCTGCTCGTTGCGGTACAGGCAAATGGCCTGAGTGATGGCGAGAATATGCGATTCATTGAAGGATTTGTCGAATGCGGAACCGCGATGTCCCGAGGTGCCGAACATGACCCGTTGCCCAGGCACGGAAGCATCAGGGATCTCGGAATAGTAGGCGGTGATGAGTTTGGGCACGTTGACGAGCATGGCCGGCGTTGCAGGCTTCCCCGCAAGAGGACTCACGTTCATAGCCATATCTCCTCGACCAGATTGGCACTCGAGACGAGCTCACGCTGCGTGAGATACCGTCCCGCTCTGGACGTGCCTCCAACGTAGTTTTTGGTGCCCCCACGGGGAAGAGTGCTTACTACCCGGGAACAGGCCGACCACGTGGGTAGAAACTACCCCTTAAAGTGCTGGCGGACCTTCGTCGCAATCTGGCGGTCCGTCATCTTGTCGACTGTTTCAAGCACGGCGATGCGGTCGGCCAGGTTCTTGTGCCCAAGGCGCTTCTTGAGTTCGCCCTTGGCCTCACCAGGCCCAAAGATCAGAATGGACTCCGCATCACCAATGGACGCAATGACCGCGTCGTAGTAGGAGTTGAGATGTCCCGTAAAGCCTCTCTGTTGGCTGTCATCTGCCACCACTTGCTGTCGTTCATAACGACCCTTGAGGGGTGAATCACCGGACCTGCGGAGCTGTTTTTCAGCTGCCGATATGACGATCCTCGTCTCGTCCCCCTTTTCGGTCACAGTCACGACAATCGCCTTCCTGTGGTCAATCCATAGGCCTACTTTTGTTGTCATCGAGTTCTCCTTTCTACGAGCCCCACCTCGTACCGAGTTCAGCCCTGTGCCGATGGTTCTGGTGCGCGGGATGGATGGGCGCCCGCCTGGTCGGCTGGGGTCCGCGGGGAAACCGAGGGCGCGTTGCGGCCCGCGCCGAGCACGACCCGCACCCGATGCGCGCGGCCGTCGTCGGAGAGTGGGATCGCCGCCGGATCGGCGGGCGATCCATCGAGCTCGGCGCTCGCCACGCCCCGGCAGCACCGCTCCGGGTTCTCGACGACGATCGTGTAGGGCGTCGTCCCGAAGCGCCATTCGATCGAGTAGGTCGGCCACGACGACGGGATGCACGGGTCCACCGTGAAGCATGCACCGCGGCGCTGGAGCCCGAGAATGCCTTCCAGGCCGACCCGGTACATCCAGCCGGCCGAACCCGTGTACCAGGTCCAGCCGCCCCGTCCCCGGTGCGCCGGGTGGTCGTAGACATCCCCCGCGACCGCATAGGGCTCGGTCATGTACTTCTCGACCTCGCTCGCCGTCCGCGAGTGGTTGATGGGGTTGAGCATGTGGAAGAGCTCCACCGCCTCGTCGCCGCTCCCGAGACGCGCGAGCGCGAGGACGACCCACGCCGCCGCGTGCGTGTACTGCCCTCCGTTCTCGCGGATCCCCGGGATGTAGCCCTTGATGTACCCCGGGTCGAGAGCCGTGTGATCGAACGGCGGCGAGAGGAGCAGGATGACGCCCGAGCCGCGCCGGACCAGGTGTGTGCGCACGGAAGTCATCGCACGCTCGGAGCGCTTTCCAGGCGCGGCGCCCGAGAGAACGGCCCAGGTCTGGGCGATCGAGTCGATCTTCCCCTCGTCGTTCTGGGACGAACCCAACGGCGTGCCGTCGTCGAAGTACGCGCGCCGGTACCACTCGCCGTCCCAGGCTTGTTCCAGCGTGGTTCCCAGACGCTCGCGCTCGGCGCGGTAGCGCGCCGCTCTGGGCGCATCACCCCGCTCCTCGCACAAAGGGGCAAAGGCTGCCAGGACGACGTGGAGGAACCAGCCGACCCAGACGCTCTCCCCGCGACCCTCGGGGCCGACGCGGTTGTAGCCGTCGTTCCAGTCGCAGCTCCCGATGAGCGGCAGGCCGTGCGCGCCGGCGGTGAGCGCCCGATCCACGGCCCTGACGCCGTGCTCGAACAGCGTGCCCGTCACGCGGGAGATGGCCGGGATCCCGTACGCTTCGGGTGCTCCGGGCGGAACGGGAGGCGCCTCCAGGAAGGACACCGGCTCATCGAGGATGGCGCGGTCCCCAGTGGTCTTGACGTACTCGGCGGTCGCGTAGGGGAGCCAGAGAAGATCGTCCGAGCAATGCGTGCGGATGCCCTGGCCACCCGGGGCGCTCCACCAGTGCTGCACGTCCCCCTCCACGAACTGGCGCGCGGCCGCGCGCAGCAGGTGCTCACGGGTGAGGTCCGGCCGCGTAAACATGAGCGCCAGCACGTCCTGCAACTGGTCGCGGAAGCCGTAGGCACCGCTCGACTGGGAGTAGGCGGAGCGCGCCCAGACGCGGCACGCCAGGTCCTGGTAGAGGAGCCACCTGTTGACCAGGAGGTCGAAGGAGTCGTCGGGGGTGGTGACGCGCACGGCGCCCAGCGTGTCCTCCCAGGACGCCTCCACCGCGGCCAGCTCCGCCGCGGCCGCTGCCGCACCGTCACTGCCAACGAACCGCCGCAGGAGCGCGCGGGCCTCCGCCGCGTCCCGCCCCTGCCCGAGGAGGAACACGACGCGCCGCGTCGCGCCGGGCTCGAGGTCCACCGCTATCTGCAACGCCGCGCACGGGTCGAGGCCGGCGCCGAACCGGTTGGACAGCAGCGGCCGGCCGAGTGCGGCCGCACGCGAGAGCGAACCGTTGCGGCCGAGAAACTCCAGACGGTCCCCCGTGGCGGCAAGGAGCGGTTCGCTCGCGGCGGCGAACGCGACACGCTCCCTCTCCGGGCTGTACAAGTCGCGCGCCAGGATCGCGCCGGTTGAGCCGTCTCGCTCCGTCGCGACAAACCTCGGGCCGCTCGCAATCGGCGGGCCGAGCAACCACTCGTTGTATGAAAAGATGGTGAGGCGCCGCGGCCGGTCGGAGCGGTTCGTCAACGTCAGGAGAGACAGCTTCACGGGTTCGTCCCGCGCCACGAAGACCGCAAGCTCGTGCGCGATGCCGTGCGCGGCGTGGGAGAACCGCGTCACGCCCGCCGCGTGGCGCACCACCCAGCGCGGCGTGCGCGGCGTGCGCCGCAGGGGTGCCGGCGTGGCGCCCCACAGGGCGCCGCTCTCCTCGTCGCGAACGAAGATCGCCTCGGCGGTCGGGTTTGTGATTGGGTCGTTCGCAAACGGCGTGAGCCGGTTCTCGCGGCTGTCCTCGGACCAGGTGTGAGCCGCACCGGAGGTGGTGACGATGCTCCCGAAACGCGGGTTGGCGATAATGTTGATCCACGGGAGCGGCGTCTCCCGCTCGCCCTCGAGGACGACGACGTACTCGCGGCCGTCACGGGTGAAGCCGCCGAGGCCGTTCTCGAGGAGAAGCGGCGGTGGCTCCGGTCCGGCTTCCGGCGGTCCCGTGTCCGGGGCCTCGTCGGCCGGCACGTGGACCAACGGGAGCGGGGCCTCCGCTTCCGGCCGGTCGAGCTGTTGCTCCAAGGTGCCGCGGTCGCCGGAGAGAACCGCCTGGGCGACCACGCTCAGCAGGACCGTTTCGGCCTCCGAGATCCGGTCGCCCTGAAGGAGGAATACGCCGCCGGGCTTCCCCTTCCAGGCACTCCACGGGCCGCCGTCGACGAGCTGCGTGAGCTGCTCGTTCGTCTCTTCGCGGTAGCTTGCCGGGTGTTCGTTCAGGATCACGGCGTCCGCCTTCAGCCCCTTCAGGCGCCAGTGCTCGTGGGCGGTCAGGACCTGCCGGGCGAGCTGCACGTCATCCGGTTCTTTGACGCGGACGAGGACGATCGGAAGGTCGCCCGAGATGCCGAACTTCCACAGGCCGTCCTGAGAGAGCGTGTTCTTCGCCAGCGTCTCCCCGTCGGCCCGGAGGGACGCGTCGGAGAAGAAGACACGGGACGCGAGCCGTTCGGTGAGCTGCGCCTGCTCGGCCGAGATGCCGAGATGCCGCTGCGACATCTGCGCCTGCGTGTAGGCCAGGGCGAAGGCGCGGGCGGCGACGCCGTGGTCGTGGTACTTCTGTGCACACTCGCGTGCGGCCGGCTCTCCGTCGGCGACGCCGGTCGTGAACGAGACGCGGGCGAAGCCCCCGGGCGCAAGCCGCAGCCTGGTCCGGAGGCTCATGATGGGGTCGAGGACCGCGCCGGTCGTCCCCGAAAGCGCGCGCCCGTCCATGGCCCTTGGGTTGTCGGGGCCGCGCCCGCGCCCCAGGAAGCGCATGCGGTCGGTCTCCCACTCGACCTGCGCTTGCGTCGGTCCTTGCATGGAAAGCACGTGGAATCCGACGAGCGTCGGATCGTGCGGGCCGCGAGGCCGGCGCCGCGCAAGCAGAGCCGTATTCTCGGCAATCCACTCTGTCTCGACGAAGAGCTTCCCGAACGCGGGGTTGGCGACGTCTTCGTCGACGGACCCCAGACCGATTTCGACGTAGCTGGTCAGCTCGATCTCGCGGGGGCGATCGCTCCGGTTGGTCAGCGAAACACGCCGGATCTCGGCGTCGTCCCCTGGCGAGACAGCGACCTCGAGGCGCGTTGCGATGTCGTGGTCGAGCCGCTCGAAGGTTGCCTTCTCGGCGAGGAACTCCACGAGGTAGCTTTCGGGCTCCTTGGCCGTGGGCTGGTAGGCCGCGGACCAGACGGCGCCCGTGTGCACGTCACGCAGGTAGACGAACTGGCTTCCGGGATCGCAGGTGCGGTCCTCCCGCCACCGCGTCACGGCGCGGCCGCGACAGAAGCTCGTTCCGCCGCCCCCGTTCGTGACGATCGCGACGTAGCTGCCGTTCGAGAGGATCTGCGCTCGCGGGTCCGGCGTGTGCGGCGAGCGGAAGCGGCGCGGGGCGCGAGCAAGCGCGGGCGGTTCGGCTCGGGTCTCCTCGGCCGGGCGTGGCTCGATGATGGGCGCCTCGCGCGGGATCCGTTCCTGCAAGAGGAGTTCGGTCGCCTGGATGCGCGGGTCGGCATGAAACCGGTCCACCATCACGTCGCCCAGGAGGATGTTGGCGATGGCGACGAGCGTCATGCCCTGGTGGTGCGCCAGGTGGGTCTTCACGATGACACCGGCGCCGGGCCGCACGGCCGCCTCCTCGCCGCTCTCGTCCGGCTCCCGCGCCGTGTAGTCGATGGCGTCGTAGTATCCGAGCGCCCCCTCGGCTCCTTCGCTCGTCAGGCGTCGCAGGTTTCGGGCGGCTTTGGCCGGCTCCAGGAGAGCGGCCAACACGGTTGCGTAGGGAGCGACGACGAGTTCGTCGGCCAGCCCTCTCCTCAACCCGAGGCCCGGGACGCCGAACTCCTTGTACTGGTAGTTGCCCAGCCGGTCGGTCAGGTCGTAGGCGGACTCGGAGATTCCCCACGGAACGTGTCGTTCGCGCCCGTACCGGATCTGCTTCCTGACGACCATGCGGCAGCTCTGATCGAGGAGCGTCCCTGGATACGTCCTCATCAGCAGGAGCGGCATCAGGTACTCGAACATCGTCGCGCTCCAGGAGACGAGCGTCGGGACGCCCTCCACGCTGACCACGAGCCGCCCAAGGTGGAACCAATGGCTTTGCGGGACGTCGCCCTTGGCGATGGCGAAGAAGCTCGCAACGCGCGACTCCGAGGCCAGGAGGTCGTAGTAGGCGCCGTCCATTCGCCCCGGCCCGCCGGCGTCGGCCAGGCGATAGCCGATCGCGAAGAGCTGACGCTGGCGGTCGTAGAGGAAGGCGAAGTTCATCCCGTCCGCCAGGGCCGCCGCGCGACGGGCAACGTCGGACAGGCGGGACGCCAGGTCTCCTCGCGACGCGCCCAGCTGCCGGCACCCTTCCGCCAGGGCGACCAGCGCCCCCGCGAGGTTGCCGCTGTCCACCGTGGACACGTAGCGCGGCAGGAGCGGCGCGAGGTTTTGCGTATCGTACCAGTTCAGGAGGTGCCCCTCATGGTGCTCCAGCCCTTCGACCGTGGTCAGCGTCGCCTCGAGCCTATCGACCATCGCATCCGCCGGCAGCAGGCCCAGATCGTGCGCCGCGAGCGTGGAGAGGAGGCCCAGCCCGATGTTGGTCGGTGAGGTCCGGTGGGCCACCGCGGGCTCCCGGTCTTCCTGAAGGTTGTCGGGAGGGAGCCAGTGATCCTCAGGGCCGGCCAGCGTCTCGAAATAGCGCCAGGTCTTCTGCGCCACCTTCTTCAGGAGATCGTGGTCCTCGGGCGAAAGCTCCCGCTGGCGTGGCACCATCGGCTGGCTGAGCCAGTACGCGCAGGCGGGCGCCGCCGCCCACAAGGCGAGGAACGGCAGCGCCAGAGGGAGAGCGCCGGGACGCGCGGCGATCGTGATGGCGAGGAGCCCCAGGGCCGCAATCGGGCTCGCGGCCATCTCGACGAAGAAGGAACGCATCCCCTCCCGCAAGAGCCGGGTGGCGCGCGCCGCCTGCGCGGCTGCCGTCTCCCAGTCGAGGAGGCGGCGCTTCGTGATGACGAGCCGGACCAGCGTCACGGCGATGGCATGCACCATCTCCCACGCGTGAAACGGGAGGAAGACCAGCGTCAAAAGCGCCTGCGCGAAGGCGGTGCTCAGGTCCTCCACGACGCCTCGAAGGTGGACGCGAGCCGGCTCGTGCGCGGGACGCCGCTCCAGGAGATGAACGAGGGAGGCAACGAACGGGAAGGCAACGACCGCGAGGCCGCCCAAGGTCCAGGCGAGGGGGCTCCCCGGCAGAAGGTTCCACGCGGCCGCGAAGTAGGCGAGGAGCGCGGGCGCCACGAGGCTGCGCCGGAGGTTGTCGAGGATCTTCCACTGACTGATGAGTGGGAGGCGGTTCTTCACGAAACCCTGTGGCGTCGGGACCAGCGGGAAGAGCCAGGCGAGGATCTGCCAGTCGCCGCGTACCCAGCGGTTTTGCCGTCGCGCGTGCGCGAGGACGTTGGCGGGGTAATCGTCCACCACCTCCACGTCGGAAACCAGCGCCGTACGTGCGTACAGCCCCTCGAAGAGGTCGTGCGACAGCAGCGCGTTCTCGGGAACGCGCCAGCCGACGGTCGCCTCGAAAGCGTCGATGTCGTACAGTCCTTTGCCGGTAAAAGCTCCTTCGCCGAACAGGTCCTGGTAGGTGTCCGAGACCGCCGTCGTATAGGGGTCGACGCCGGTATGCCCGGCGTACACCCGTGCGAAGAGCGACCCGCCGGCGCTCCCCAGGTTGACGCTCACGCGCGGCTGGAGGATGCCGTAGCCCTCCGTGACCCTCCGGAGGGCGGGGTCGACGACCGCTCTGTTGAGCGGGTGCGAGATGATCCCGATCAGGGTCCTTGCGGCGCCCCTGGGGAGTCGCGTGTCGGCGTCCAGGGTGAGGACGTAGCGCACCGCCGGAAGGATCGACAGGTCTCCGACCTTGACGGAAAAGCTGGTGTCGGTCGCGGAACGCAATAGGCGGTTGAACTCCTCGATCTTCCCCCGCTTGCGCTCCCAGCCCATGAAGACGCCTTCCTTCGGGTTCCACTGCCGATCGCGGTGGAACAGGTAGAAGCGGTCGTTCCCATCGGGTACGTGCCGGCGGTTGAGCGCCTCGATACCGGCCACCGCCGCGGCCAGGATCTCGCCGTCGCCGGCCACCGAGAGCGTCCGCGCGTCCTTGAAGTCGGAGAGGACCGCGAAGTGAATCCGGGGATCGAGGTTGCCAAGCGCCTGCACCTCCAGGTGCGCCAGGAGCCGCTCGACCTCCCCGACGCTGCCCAGAAGCACGGGTACGACCACCATCGTACGGGCGCTGTCGGGGATCCCTTCGCCGAAATCGAGGCGGGGGAGCCGGCGCGGCGGCACGAGCGCGGCCACGATGCGCTGGACGACGAGTACAGCGAGCTCGCTCGCGGGGAGCAGCGCGAGCACCGCCGCGGCCGTCGCCATCCCGGCGGCGCCCGCGGCACCGGCGTAGGCGTAGGCACCGAAAATACCAAAGCCGGTCAAAAGGCCGATGCCGCCGAGGTACGCCGCGGTCGCATGGGCGAAGGCCCAACGGCGGAGTCGCTGGGCGAGGCGCGGGCGGTACGCCACGTCGATCTCGAGGCCGCGCCGGCCTGGGCCGATCAGGTGATGGCCGACGTGCGCCTCCCTGTCGCCGCCCCCCTTCAGCTCCACGACCCGGCGGGCGCTCGCGACGGTGCGCAGGGCCACGCGCACTTGCGCCTCGCCAGTCGGCTCGGCGAGTTCCTCCACCGCGTGCCGGTAGCGGTCGCGGCTGGCGAAGTCCATCCGTGGGTAGACCCCGGCCGGGTCCCGCCGCAGGATCTCCTCCATCGGGCTGACCAGCTCCACGAAGCGGCTCCAGTCGAGCGTCGCACAGAACCTGAGGCTCGTCACCGTGTTGCCGGTGGAGACCTGATCGGTCGCGTGGCGCTGGTTCTCGGAGCGGACCGCATCCTCGGGCGTCGTCCCCCGCGCGGCAAGCGCCTGCTCCACCGCGGCGGCGAGGGGGGACACGCGGGGGTCGTATTCGCGCATCCGCTGTCGGAGCTGCGCCACGAAGGCGTTCGGGAGGGGGTCGGGCAGCGAGCCGGGAGAATCACCTTTCGCGAGGCGCGCGAGGGCGGCGTCCGCCTCCAGGCGCGCCGTCCGCCCGGCAATGATTCCGTCGGTCAGAAGCCTCAGGTTCTCGAGGAGCGCGAGCTTGAGCATGCTGGGCCACGCCCACAGTTCGCCGATCGTCAACGGCGCCACGGTCTGAAACGCGAGGATGAACCTCGTGAGGCGCTCCGCGTCGAGCCGCCCGTCGCCGTGCCGGATCAGCTCGAGCGCCATCGCATGGATGCGGGCGTTGCCCGAGAACTCGCGTGCCGCGAGCTTGGGCAGCTTCCGGTAGTACCGGACCGGGAGGTCGTGCCGCACGGCGCGCGCCTCCGACTCGACGAGGTGAAAGTTGTCGAGCAGCCACTCGGCCGCCGGGGGAACGGCAACGCCTTGGTGGACGTCGTCGGCGAGGAAGCGGTACGCCGCGTTCAGGGCGCGGATGTTTCCTTCCAGCCGCGGCAGCACATTGCGGCCGCCAATACGCGATGCAGGTGTCAGCGTGAAGCTGGCGGCGAGCGACTTGGCACACTCCTCAAGCCCCTCGGGGCTTAAAAGCTCGCCTCTGAGAGGCATCGCCTTCTCGGGGCGGCGCCGTCCGAACAGTGATCACCTCCTGCGTGGTCGTCAACGCCTGGTCGGCGCCGCCTTTTGAGGCCCGGCTGAACCCAGGTCAGCCACCTGGAGCATCGCAGCGCAGCGCACTGGTACCGCCCTGTTTGCCGGCGCCGGGACGGATGCCTGCGTTCCGCCTGTCTCAACCCGGCGAGCGGCCAGTTCGTTCCCGAGCGCCTCGAACCGCGCCTCCTGCTCCGAAAGCCAGGCGAGGACCGCTTCGTCCCCGGCGTCTCTCGCCGGCAGGCGCAGACTCTGATCCTCCCAGGCATGAGCCGGGGTTTCGGCCATCCCGAGCATCCTGCGCCCCAACTCGATGCGCTCGTCGAGTTGCTCGGCAAGGTCGAACGCTCGCTTGCGCAGCGCGTCGTGCCGTGCCTTCAGCTCCGTGTTGTCGCGCACAACCGGGTCGATGGCGAAATGCCCCAGGGCTCGATCGGACCGCACCGAAAGCACGCCGACGACGGCGAGAGCGAGCAAAACGACAATGCCGGAAGTCCCAAGTACCCGCCGCAGACCACGCGGGGTGAGAATGAGGTGGCGGAACTTTCCGCCACTGCCTTGCCACTGCAGCTCCAGGAGAACGGGAGGCCTCGCGCCCACATGCGCATCCGGATCGGTTCGCGTCGCAGCACGCCGCGCGCCAGCAGCACGGCGTACGACGGAGAACCTGCTCACCCCTGCGCGCTTCATGGAATACCTTCCCCTCCCGTGCACATCGCAATGGTGCTCCTTTGTCCCTGCAACCGTGAAGCGCACTTTCTACCCTGGAGCGAAGCCGGGACTTAGGTAAGAACTACCCGGCCGGTTTCCGGCCCAGTTCCGGCCGGTGCGGCCGCGACGCCGAAGAGTCGTTCGAGATCGAGGTCGCTCGAGCGCAGCCGGTGCGGTCTGCGGGTCAGGCGAAGCGCCGTCATGCGCAGTTGCGCTTGGTAGGGCAGCTCGCCGAGATCGAAGTTCCAGTCACCTTGCTCGCTCACGCCAGCCTCCAGACGGCCACGCAAACGCACCGTAGTTTTCTCAAACAGCTCCGGCAAGAGCACTTACTACCGGGGCCCGGACCGGTCTTCCGGGTGAAAAATACGCACCCGGCGGTCACGGTGGCGACCTGCGTCACGGCGTTCGGTGGTATATTTCTCGCAAAGCATCCGCCCCCGGGCCGCGCTCGTCCACCTTACGCACAGCGACCGTGGGTCGATCCGGAGGCGTCTGCGCTGCCCGTCGCAGCGTGAGGAAGGCCCGATGAGGAACTCGCCGGAGCCGCAGGGAAAGACGAACGGCCGCAGCCGTGAAGTTGCCGCGTTACTGGCGGCGGCGCGCGCGGTGCTGGAGAACCGCGCCTTCGCCGATGCGGCGCGGGCGGTCCTGGGGGCGTGCAAGGCGATCCTCGGCGCGGATGCCGGTTTCGTGGCCGCGACCTCGCCGGGCGGGAAGGGCGTCGAGACCGTCTGCCTCGATCCCGGCAGCCTCGGGCTCTCCACCACCGGCGGTTTACCCGCGCCGCTTCGCCGCCTCTGCGCGCGCGCCAGCAAGGCTGGCCGTGCCGTCATCGCCAACGATCTGGCAAAGGGCGCGGCGCAGGCGTCTCCTGCCGGCGATCACGCCGCCCTGGAGAGTGCGCTGCTCGCGCCGATCATCATCGCCGGCGACGTGGCAGGCCTCATCGGCCTGATCAACAAGCCCGGGGGCTTTTCTGCTGGCGACTCCCAACTCGCCGAGGTCTTTGCCGAGATGGCTGCCGTGGCGAAGCTCAACAGCAGTACCGTCAACGGCCTCGAGAAGGACCGGAACGGCCTCGCAAAGGAGGTGCGCAACGGCGCCACGTATCTGCGCCAGGCCGAGGAGCATTTCAGGACGCTGGTCGAGAACCTGCCCGACATCATCGCGCGCTTTGGCCCAGATCTGCGACACCTCTACGTCAGCCCTGCGGTCCGGCGTTTGACCGGCCGCCCATGGCAGGACGTCGTGGGCAAGACGAACCGCGAATTGGGAATGTCGTCCGAGCTGGTCGAGGCGTGGGACGCAACCCTACGGCGGGTCTTCGCGACTGGAAAGTCCGAGAGATTCGAGTTCGCGTTGGAGGCCCCGGATGGGATGCGGCACTTCGACTGCCGGCTCGTTCCGGAACCCGGGCCTGACGGCGCCATTGCGTCGGTGCTGAGCGTGGCGCGGGACGTGACCCCCAGATGGCTCGCGTACGAGGCCGAGCAGCGCGCCCGCGCCACCGCCGACGCGTTGCGCGAGGCGACCGTGGCGCTCAGCCGCAGCCTCGACCGCGAGACCGTGCTGGCGACCCTCCTCGACCACCTGCGAGGGTTGGTCCCCTTCGACCGCGCCTACGTCATGCTCCTCGAGGAGGCGTCGCGTGTCTCCGTCCGGGCCATCTTCGACGGCAACCGCGTCGTCCCCATCCCGGCCGAGGAGCGACCGGAGTTCGATCCGGCCGATCATCCGATCGTCCAGGACATCCTGACGACCGGCAAGGTGGTTCTAATCCCCGACGTTAGCGCCTACCCCGGCTGGAGCCTCCCGACGGATCGTTTGTCCGAGGGGAGTTGGATGGGGGTCCCCCTGTTCGCTCGCGGCCGTGTGGCAGGGTTGTTCTCGCTGTCCAAGCGGGAAGCCGGCTACTTCAACCGAGAGCACGTGCGGCTGGCCGAGACGATGTCGTCCCAGGCCTCGGTCGCGGTCGAGAACGCGATTCTCTTCGAGCAGATGCAGGCATCGACGGCGCGGATGCAGTTGCTCTCGCGCCGCCTCGTCGAAGTGCAGGAAAGCGAGCGCCGCAACATTGCCCGGGAGCTTCACGACGAGGCGGGTCAGGCCCTCGCCTCGCTGCGCTTCGGACTCCGCCTGTTGGAGAGGGAGATCGACGAGGGCGGGAGCGTGACCGGACGGGTGACGGAACTCATGCAGAGAACCGATGCCGTCATCGACGGCCTGCACCGTCTGGCCGCGGACCTGCGGCCGGCGAGCCTGGATCACCTAGGCCTCGAGGCGGCACTCCGCCAGTACGCGCGGTCGGCCGGGTCCAAGTTCGGCCTCACGGTCCGTTTCAAGGCGCGCGGGTTCACGAGCGTGCGTCTGCCAATGGCGGTGGAGACGGCTCTCTACCGCGTGGTCCAGGAGGCGATGACCAACGTCGTGCGCCACGCCGGCGCGACCCGGGTCGACGTGTTGGCGGAGTGCCGCGGCGACCGGGTGCTCGTGATGGTCGAGGACGACGGCGTTGGGTTCGAACCGGGCCAGGTCAAGGGCGGGGATCACTTCGGTCTGATTGGACTGAAGGAGCGCGCCGAGGCCCTGAACGGGACCCTGAGCGTGGAAAGCGCGCCAGGGGCAGGTACGACCGTCGTGGTGGAGGTGCCAAGTGCCGATTCGCATCCTGATCGCTGACGACCACGCGGTCGTCCGCACCGGTCTCCGGGGGATTCTTCGAGCCGACCCCGACTTTGAGGTCGTGGGCGAGGCAGAAGACGGCACGGAGACGCTGCGCCTCGCCGAGACGCTGCACCCCGACATGGTTCTGCTCGACATCACCATGCCCCCCGAGGACGGCATCAAGACTGCGAAGCGGCTGAAGGAAAAACATCCGGACCTCAAAGTGCTGTTCCTCACCATGCACGAGGACGAGGGCCTGCTGCACGGGGCGCTGCGCGCGGGCGGCGCCGGCTACGTCATCAAGCGGGCCGAGGGGTCCGAGATCATCCAGGCGATCCATACGGCGAGCCATGGCGACATCTACGTACACCCCGCCATGACCCGCGCGCTCCTTCACCAGCCGGTCACGACGGAGCACCGGCGCGGCTTGCCGGCGGTTGCGCTGACCCGGCGCGAACTCGACGTCTTGCGCCTCCTCGCCAAGGGAAACACCAACAGGCAGATCGCCAGCCTGCTCAGCCTCTCGATGCGCACCGTCGAGAACCACCGTGCCAACCTGATGGGCAAGCTCGGGCTGGACAGCCGGGTCGAACTGGTGAACTACGCCGAGGAGCACAACCTGCTTTAGATCAGGACGCAACGGCGGCCGGCAAGGCGCACACCCCTGGGCGATCCGCTGTTTGGCCTATCTCGTGCCGACGACCAGGGCGAGAACGCTCACGACGAGGATGTTCACGCCGAGAAATAGACCGGAGATGGCCCGCCGCTTCCTGCTTGTTCTCAGACAACATCCAAAGGCGAGGATCCCAAGACCCCAAGCGAAGAAGAACCCTCCCTTGTCCCATCCCCAGCCGGCACATTGGTAAAGATCGAGGGCGAAAAGCTCCCAAAGGACCGCCGCGACAACGAACGCCCAGCCCAAGCCCGACAAGCTGACGAATCGATGCAACCGTTGCCACACACCTCGGGCGCTCCCCCTCGCCGGAAGCGCCACACTCGACCGTCCCCGAGGCAATGGTTGCCGGGGGATCGTCTGGTCTATTGCGCCTTGTACGCGATCGAACACCTTGGCAGGTTGGCCGTCCCGCGGCGGTCCCGAAATTGCGCCTCCCGATGTGACAAGGGTTACCCCTCCGACGTTTCCGCGCCCGAGCATCGGACCAGCGGTCACTGTCGGCTCGTCACCTTTGCGTTTCATGGCAGATCGTCCTTCCTCGAACCTCTATTGAACGTAATCCTCGGGTCCCCCATCTGGAAGAGCACTTTCTACCGAGACGCGCAGGTGCGGTCCAGGTAGGAACTACGCGCTTGGTGGCCACCACTCTGCCTCGCCGGCCCGCAGGCGGATGCCACGTGATACCGATGTGCCGTCGGTCGTCGAGGAAGCACCGTCACTGCGAGGAGTCCTGCCGAAGGCAGGACAGAGCCTGCCCCGAGGAGGAGCGAAGCGACAGAGCCTGCCGCGAGCGGGCGCACCGCGCCCGCGTGGCGGTGGGGGAACCAGTCTCGTGAATTTCGGCGAGATCGCCGCGTCGTCCCGCCGTTGGCGGGACTCCTCGCGATGACAGCAGGCGGCGGTGAGATCGCTTCCCCCACCGCCACCGGGGATGAACATCGACATGTCCAGTCGGAGGGCGGCGCTCGATGCGCTGCTTGAGCGACCGGCCGCAGCCCGCGGGCAGAAGAAGGGCCTCACGCAGTGGAGGAAAGGAACCGGCCGCTCGCGACGAACCCAGTTTGGAAATGCAGGCTAGTCGTCGATGACGAACGTGACCATCATGTTGACCTGGAACTCCGTGATGGATCCCTTCTTTACCCGAACGTGCTGTTCCTTGATCCACGCGCTTCGCACGTTGCGAAGCGTCTTGTTCGCCCTGTTGATTCCCTGGTCGATGGCGTCCTCAAAACTCTTGGTCGAAGTGGCGCTAATCTCAGAAACCTTGGCGATTGACATCTCATCCTCCCTCTTCGTCCGTAATCATCTGACCCCTGGGCAGCTCTCCACGTGAATCGAGGTCTTAACTGCCCGAAATACTCGTTCCGCCACACTTTTCCCCCCGGCAGCCGGCGGCGGGTGCGAGGATCTCGCCCGGCAGCGCGGTCACCACCTCCGGGAGAACAGGTGAATGATCGCCACGAACACGGCGGCGCCGATGATCGACCACAGGACGGGGAACGGCTGCCCACCGATCGTCACCATGAAGGGCTCTGGGAGCTTGAGCGCCCGAGCGACCCAGGGGCCGAGCAGGGCCCCGATGAAGCCGAGCGCGATTGAAACGATCAGTCCGCCGCGAACCCCACCAGCGATAGCCTTCCCGACGGCGCCGCACACAGCCGCGATTAGGAGGAGAATCAATAATGACGTCAGCGACATGGTCATGGCACGTTCCTTTCGCGTGCACGTCAAGGAGAGAACGAACGCCGCTCCTTGCAAACGATGCGCGTGGCCTCTCCTCTCGCCGAGCGGGGGGAGGCTGCCGGACGGGGATGGCCCGCCCTACCTCTTGATCGCCTTGGCAACCCCGGCGGCGAACTCGCCGACCTTGCGGCGTGCCTTGCCAACGCCCTCCTGGACCGCGCCCTCGGCTCGCTGCCCGGCGCCCTTCCGCTCGAGCGCACGGTCGCCCGTGACCTTACCCACAGCTTCCTTCACCCGCCCTTGTACCTTCTTCACTTTGCCGCGCGCCTCTTGTGTTTTCATGTCGTATCCTTTGCGGATCCTGAGGATCCATGTCATGGTCGTGCGCTTCTCGTGCACGACAACCCCAGATGGTTAGTTATCCGGCGCTCCGAAGGCGAGGCGCGGGAAGTACGTGCGCAGCGCGTCCATGAGCTTGACGACGGCCGCGTTGGATCCCGACTCGCGGTGGCTGTCCCGGAACTCGTAGCGGTCGCCCTTGACGATCCTGAAGTTGATCTGGTAGCAGAAGTTCTCAGGGGTTCGCGCCTCGCACGTGTACCACACCTTCTGGAGACCTGTGGTCTGGAACGTGAAGTCCTCCTTGGGGTCGCTGCTATCTTTCCAGGTGAGGGTGTCACCTTGCATGACCAGGCGACCCACCCGATTCTTCTTCAGAAACCCCTTCACCAACACCAGGTCATCGAAGGTCAGCTCGGAGGGAGCGACGGCCGGCGCGGCCGGGGCCCCGGCGCTGGTCGCCATCAAGGCCGCGATCGTCGACTCCTGGGCGCCGTTCTCTTTGAGATAAAGAAGGTCATTGACCGAGAGGTTGTACGTCTGGCCTGACTGCTTCACCTGCTCGGCGATGATCGACCCCGACACCCCCGACTTGATCAGGCGCACGAAATCGACCAGGCGGGCATCGTCTGGCTGAAGTGGCACCGGCGCCGGCGCGGGAGCCGGGATACGGGCCCAGATCGCGGCGATGACACTCTCCGGCACGCCTGCACGACGCAGCGCGACGAGGTCCCCGACCGTCATGGCGATGGTATTGGCCGGGTTGTTGACCATGGCGATGATGCCGTCGGCCGAGGCGCCGGAGTTCTGAGCCGCCACGATCGAGTTGACCGTCAGATCCTCCGCGCCGGCCACTGACGCTGCGAGCGCCAGTAAAGCCACACCGACAAGAGTCCCCACGATGGTGCGCTTCATAAAGCACCTCCCTTTCCATTGACGCATCTCGAATCTACCCTTCTGACACCGCGCTTTGAAGCGCATTTTCTACCTGGGAGCAACGCCGCACCTCGGGTAGGAACTACGCGAGTCGGCGGCAGCGTGAGCGTCTCGACCAGCGTCGACCCCCTTCATCTCGCGCTGACGCCGCACCGCCTGCTCCGATTGCCGCCACCTACGGCTCATCGACCATCTTCCAATCCGGGCCTGGGTCGTATTCGGTGATCGCGGCGGCGAGTTCAGCCGTTTGCGGACCGAGGTTCTGCTGGTACACGCGGCCCTGCTGGTTGACGATGAACGTCATGACTCCTGAGCTGCCCCACTTGCCGGGGTAGGCGATCAGCCCATAGCCGGCGATCATGTTGTCGTTGATGACGTAGCTGAACTTGCCTCCGGGCGCGTGCGGCCCCTGCGCTTTGAGGATCTTGAAGAAGTATCCGTGGTACGGAGAGCGCTTCGGCGCATCGCTGCTCTTGGCCATGCCCAGCGGATATCCCTCTTCCCGCGCCTGCGCCACTAGGCTCCCCATCGGACTCGGTTGGCCGCCTTCCGCGGCTTCCCAATACAGGCCGTCGCGCTCGCCCGGGGTGCTGATGAACCTCTGCGCGTAGACGGCGAGGCCGTCCTTCGACGCGTCCTTCGCCTCGGTGTAGTACTCCCACTGCGCCACGACGTAGGCGCGGCACGTCGCGATCGTGGAAAGCTCGTTCTCGCCGACCCTCCGGTTCGAGATCTCCTCGATGCCCGCCGCGGTGTCGAAGCGCCACTTGCGGCCCTCCTTGACGATCGGAATCGGCGACGGCCAGTGCTCCTTGCCGACGATGAGCGTGTACGTCGAGTCGTTGACCTTCTCGAGCGTCGCGTATTCATCGAGGTCGGCGGAAAATTCCTTCAACGCGTTGGCGTCGGCGACGGGGTCGCCGGACATCAGTTGCTCGCGCTCAGGCCCGAAGATCGCGTCCAGCTTCAGATGATCGCCGCCCTTCACGGCTTTCACCAGAGCCTGCAGGGCAGCGTCGGGAGTGGCGAAGAGTTCTTGCTTCGGCGCCTTCCGCGGCGCGGCCAGCACGGAAGCGGCACAGAGCGTCCCGATCGAAAGGAACGCCAGCAGCGTTCCCACAAACCGGGCGCGGCCGCGAAGTTCACGTGACCTCATTGGTCTTTGCATTCCCATATGCTCCAGCCCTTTCCCGCCCTCAGGTCGTGTTGGCTCGCAGTGTGTCGTCATTCTCGAGACCTTTCCCAGCTCAGTCCTTCTTCCCGTCCTTCTTGTCCTTCTTTTGGATCACAGGCGGCCGCTGAGGTTGCTTCACCACATTGCGGCGCACGACCGGCGCTGGAGTCCGGACCAGCGCCCGGCTGGTTTGGCCGCGCTGGCTGGTCACACGCGGGTCGAAATTGCCTCGAACGGGGTTGAACGCCGGCGCCACAGGCGCGTGGACCTGCACCGGCAGCTGCGGCACATGACCGCGAAAGTCGTTGATGTTCCGGTTGGTGGTGTCGATGTTGCGGGTGATGATCTTGTTGGGGGCCGGCGCACGGTAGGGCTGAACCGGCGGTTGAGTCACGACCCGATTGTTGCGATCGACGGGTGGTTGGCTCACCACTCGATTGTTGCCGCGGAAGTTGTTGAAGTTCGTCGTGCGGTGGATGTCGTCGTAGCGGTTCAGCGCGCCGTAGTTCAACGGCCGTTGGATGACGGCCCGGTTGATCGGAACGTTCCGGTAGGTGTTGTTCACGTAGAAGGTGTTGGGCTGGATGTACTGGCGGCTCCGTCCGGCCCAGCCCCTGTCACTTTCCCAGCCGTGATAGAAGACACGATGCCCGCCCCAGTCGAAGTCGAAGTTGAGCCACGCCCCGATGATGAAACGGGCGCCAAAGAAGAGAGGCGCCCGGGCAAAGAAGACGACCGCCGGGTCGTACTGCGGCACGTAAATGTACTGCGGCTGTGCCGGCCACAGCGAGATCTCGCCGCCGGTGTCGACGACCTGGAGTTCCGAACTGGAGACGAGGTTGCCCGCCGAACGCGCCTGGGCGCGCAGCCGCTGGATCGAGGCCATGACATCGGTGGACTGGTTGGCGTAGGCCTGTCCCAGCGCGGTGGTCCAGTCCAGCTTGTCGGCCATCATCGCCACGACGGCCGGGTAGTGCGCCACGGCCCTGACGCTGACGTCCCACCACTGCCCGTCCACGTCGCCCGGGTTGGAATCGGCGCGCACGAAACGTGCCGCATCGTCGATCTGGTCCGGGAAGGTCGCGGCGAGGAGGACCTGCGCCAGCAGCGGATCGGGGTAGAGCGCGATCGGCGCCAGCAGGTTGTCGAGCTGATCGGGCGAGAACGCCTCGTATTGCGCATATCCCTGAGCTTGACCGAACGAGGTGAAGACGGCTGAGAAGATGATGAGCGAGACGGCCAGAATCTTTCCCATGGCGGGGGTCTCCTTCTGCGAACGTTCACAATTCCGTACGCTGCACCGATCTAGAGCGTGACGCGGACTCCGGCGCTGACCGCGTTGATGTCCACATCCCGGAGTTTGTACTTCTCCCACTCGGCCAACACCGAGAGCTTGCCGAAGTTGAACCGCACACCGGCGCCGTAGAACGGGTCATGCCCATGGTCCGTCCCGGCCTCGAAATGCGGGTCGGTCGCGGTGCCGGTGAGCGCAACGTCGGTGCTCCAGTACATGTAGCCGCCCTTCGCGTAGAGCGTGACGAGAGGGCCGATCGGGATCCGGCCCGTGAGGGCGGCGGTCGCAGTTTTTGCGTCGTACCCCACCCGCGTGCTGCCTCCCACGGAGGTGATCACGCCGTCGAACCTGCCGAAGTTGACCCAGCCGGCCTCGACGCCGAGGAAGACAGGAAACTCATAGCCGAGAAAGAACTTGTACGAGTTCCGCGTCTCATCCACGACGGTCGCGTTGATCGCCGCGTGACTCAAGGCGCCGCCGAGGTAGAAACCTTGCGCCGCCGCCGGCCGGCTCGACCCAAGGCTTGCAACCAAGACAACCGCGCCGAGGAGGGTCAGCGGCGCCGTCAGGTTCGTCTTCACCGTCCACCCCCGTACCCGGAACACCGCGCCATCGGCAGCAAGCCGACATTTCCAGAGAAACAACCACATCCAAGGACTTTCATAGCGCGCCTTCTTTCTCAGTCGCCTACGAATCTAGTTCCTTGTTGCTGAGGTGGATAGCGCATTTTGTACCCAGGATCCGAGCCGCGGGTTAGGTAAGAACTACCCGACGATGGTCACGATGACGTGTCCCGGAGCTTGCGGTAGTGGCGGATCAGGCTGTTCGTCGAACTGTCGTGCGTCAGCCGGGGGTCGGCCGCACCTTCCAGCTCGAGGACGATGCGCTGAGCGAGGACCTTGCCCAACTCGACCCCCCACTGGTCGAACGAATCGACCTGCCAGATCGCACCCTGTGTGAACACGGCGTGCTCGTACAGCGCGACGAGCCTCCCCAGCGCCGCCGGGGTCAGCCGGTCCAACACGATCGTGTTCGACGGGCGGTTGCCCTCGAAGACGCGGTGGGGCACCAGCCAGGGCGGCGTACCTTCGGCCTGAACCTCGTGCGCGGTCTTGCCAAAGGCCAACGCCTCGGTCTGGGCAAAGACGTTGGCTAGCAGCACGTCGTGGTGGCGGCCGAGCGGGTTGAGCGGCTCGACAAACGCGATGAAGTCACAGGGGATGAGCTTGGTTCCCTGATGGATCAACTGGTAGAAGGAGTGCTGGCCGTTGGTGCCCGGCTCCCCCCAATAGATCGGCCCGGTCTGGTAGGTGACCTCGGCTCCATCGATCGTGACGTGCTTGCCGTTGCTCTCCATCGTCAGTTGCTGCAGGTACGCCGGAAAGCGCTTCAGATACTGCTCATAGGGCAAGACCGCGACCGTCTGCGCGCCGAAGAAGTTGTTGTACCAAAACGCCAGGAGTCCGAGGAGCACCGGCAGGTTTTCCTCGAACGGGGCGGTGCGGAAGTGCTGGTCCATCTCGTGGAAACCATGGAGCATGGCGCGGAAATGCTCGGCTCCGACGGCGATCATCGTCGAGAGTCCGATCGCCGAGCCCATCGAGTAACGCCCGCCGACCCAGTCCCAGAACTCGAACATGTTGGCGGGGTCGATGCCAAACTTCGCCACCTCCTCGGCGTTGGTCGAGACTGCGACGAAGTGCCTGGCGACCGCGGCAGGGTGTTTCAAGGCCTTGAGGGTCCAGTCGCGGGCCGTGCCCGCGTTGGTCATCGTTTCCAGCGTCGTGAAGGTCTTCGACGAGATGATGAATAGCGTCTCCGCGGGATCGAGGTCGCGCGTCGCCTCGACGAAGTCGGTGCCGTCGATGTTGGAGACGAAGCGGAAGGTCAGGTTGCGCTGGCTGTAGTGTCGCAACGCCTCGTACGCCATCACCGGTCCCAGGTCGGACCCGCCGATGCCGACATTGATGATGTTGCGGATTGCCTTGCCGGTATAGCCCTTCCACGTCCCGCTGCGCACCGCGGCGGAAAAGTCGGCCATTCTGTCGAGGACGGCGTGCACCTGTCGCACCACGTCCTCACCGTCCACGAGAATGGATTGCGCTTTCGGGGCGCGCAGGGCAACATGCAGGACGGCCCGCTTCTCGGTGACGTTGATCTTCTCGCCCCGGAACATCGCATCGATGCGGGACCGCAAGCCGGACCCCTCCGCCAATTGCAGCAGGAGCGTGAGCGTCTCGTTTGTGATGCGGTTCTTCGAGTAGTCGAAGTAAATGCCGGCGCCTTCGACCGTCATGCGCTCGGCGCGCTTGGGATCGCCGGAAAAGAGGTCACGGAGATGCAGCCCCCGGATCTTTTGGTAATGGGCTTCGAGGGCCTTCCACGTCGGACGTTTGGTGAGTTGGGCCCTGGTCGTTGTCATGTCTGTCCTTCTTTCGATGCCTGATCGGGCGGCTCCCGCAGGCACTCCCTGACGGCCTGCGCGATGCCCTCGGCGTCGATTCCAGCCTCGTTCAGGAGTTCTGCGGGTGTGCCGGATGTCGGCATGGAGCGCACCGCCAGCTTGACCACCGTTGGGGCATTCTCCCGCACGCCAACGAACGCATCCAGCACAGCGTCGCCGAGCCCGCCCTCGGGCCAGTGATCCTCCACCACGACGAGGCGGCCCCCCGTGACCCGCGCGGCCTCGCGCAAGGACGCCTTGTCGATCGGCTTGACCGAATAGGCATCGATGACCCGCACCCGGATGCCTTCCGAGTCGAGCTGCTCGAACGCCCGGAGGCTCTCGTGCAAGGTGATCCCTGCGGCGATAATCGCCACCCGATCGGCAGCCGACTCCCGCACCACCTTGCTACCCCCGATGGGAAACGCTTCACCCGGAGGGTAGATGACCGGCGTCTTCTCGCGGGTCATTCGCAGGTAGGAGATGCCGGGCAGGTCCGCCATGGTCGCCACCAGGCGCGCCGTCTGGTTGGCATCGCACGGGTACAGCACCGTGCTGCCGTGGACGGCCCGCATCATCGCCAGGTCCTCCAGGGCCATCTGCGACGGCCCGTCCTCGCCGATGCTGACGCCGGCATGCGACCCGCACAGACGAACGCTGGCGGCGGACACGGCCGCCATACGGATCTGGTCAAAGGCACGGGTGAGGAAGGCGGCAAACGTCGCCGCAAAGGCGACCTTCCCCAGAACGCTCAGGCCGAGGGCGGCGGCGACCAGCTGCTGCTCAGCGATGTAGACCTCGAAGAACCTGTTGGGATAGGCCTTGTTGAACTCCTCCGTGAACGTTGAATTCGACACTTCGCCGTCGAGGACCACCACGTCCGGACGATTGGCGCCGACCGCCACGAGCGCATCCCCGAACGCTTTCCGCGTCGCTTCTTTCGTTCCGACCTCGTAGGCCGGCAGCTGCAACGGCCGGGCCGCTGGCGGAGCCGCCGGCTGCAATGCTCGGGGCTTCGCGACATCAACGGTGATGCGGCGCTGACCTCCCAGCTCCTCGATGGCCTCCCTGGCCTGGTCATGACTGAGGGCCTTGCCGTGCCATCCTTCCTTGTTCGCCACGAGCGAGACGCCCGAGCCCTTCACGGTCTTCGCGACGATGCAGGTGGGTTTCTCGTCCTGGGCGAGCGCTTCCTTGTACGCGGCATCGATGGCGGCGATGTCGTGGCCGTCGATCTCGATGGCGTGCCACCCGAAGGCGCGGGCGCGGGCAGCGTAGACCGGTGCGTCCCAACCGAGGTCGGTCGGTCCGCGCTGGCCCAGCCGGTTCATGTCCAGGATGGCGATCACGTGGTTCAGCTTGTAGTGGGCCGCCTTGTCGAAGGCTTCCCAGATGGAGCCTTCCGCCACCTCGCTGTCACCCAGCAGCACCCACACGTCGAACGGCAGCTTGTCGATGTACTTGCCGCCCAGGGCCATGCCGACGCCGACCGGCAGGCCTTGCCCGAGGGAACCGGTTGCCACATCCACCCAGGGCAGGCCGCGTGGCGCGCCGTGATCCTCGGCGCGCTGCAACGGCTTCGGATGTCCTTCGAGGCGGCTGCCGAACGTGCGCAACGACATCAGCTCTTCGTCCGTGATGACACCCGCCGCCTTGTACATCGAGTAGAGCAGCGGGCTGGCATGCCCCTTGGAAAAGATCAGGCGGTCGTTGTTCGGGTTGCCCGGATCGTCCCAGTCGTACTTGAGGTGATTGACCAGGAGGACCGCCATCAGGTCGGCGGCCGACATCGAGGACGTCGGGTGGCCCGATCCGGCCGCCGTCGTGCACCGGATGCTGTCCACCCTGAGTTGCTTCCCCAACTCCGCCATGCGCTGCAGTGCGCCGGCCATGAGAACGGTCCTTGCTGTGGGCTCGCCGCAATGCTGGCGCGCGTCGATGCCTGAACCGGTGCACCCGGCGGATTCCGTCTGTCTGTGTTCGCTCGAACCATTCCCGCGTGGGGTCATGTCGTGCCTCCGGCTGGGTTGGCGTTGGGGAGGATGAAGCGCTCGACGGCGTTGGCGAAGCCTTCCTCCTCGTTGGAGGTCGTCACGTGCGTGGCATCGTGCTGCACCTCGTCGCTGGCGTTGGCCACGGCAACGCTCAGGCCGCTCTTGGCGAACATGAGCACGTCGTTCGGCTGGTCGCCCATCGTGGCGATTTGCGCGGCCGAGATGTGAAGGAAGTTGGACAACCAGGTGACCACGGCGCCTTTGTTGGCGCTCGGATGCGTCACGTCCAGGTAGTAGGGTTGCGAGCGCGCGGCCGACACCTGCTGGGCGAACGCCTTCTGCGTATCGGACTCACAGCGCGCGACCGCATCCAGGTCGTCGCTGACCCCGACGATCTTGACCACGTTGTCCAGCAGTCGATCGAAACCGGGGACCACCGTCGGTGGGAACTTGGCGGTCCACTGCTCTCGCGCGACATGCGGCGCGTCCGTCTCTTGGACGAACCAATCCTGGCCCAGGTAAACCCATACCGTCAGGCCGTGCGTTGCAATGGTCGTGATGACACGTGCGGCGACACTGGCCGGCAGGACGTGTTGCTCGATGATCGTCATGTCGGGACCGACGAACATGCCGCCGTTGAAGCCGGGAATGGGCGTGGTCAAGGCCAGCGGCTCGATCAGCATGGCCATCCCGCGTGGCGGGCGTCCGCTGGTGATGGCAAAGGCGATTCCGGCGTCATGGAGACTGTGGACCGCCTCGATGGCACGCCGGGTCAGGACCTTCTCCTGCGTGAGGAGCGTGCCGTCCACATCCGCGATCAGCAAACGGACCTGCGGCGTTTCCGCGCGAGATCGATTCTTCGGTGCGTCCGTCATCGAGTTCTGTTGCCCCTGCATCTCGAACCCTCCGAGCGCCAGATGGCGTTTATCGTGAGCGTGTCAGCCCCGTGGCCGCGGCTTCATCGACGAGCCAGGTGAGCGTGCCGTCCTCGGGACGGACCCATACCGCCGGGCGCTGCTCGCGGCTGGGTTGCCCCTCCAGCACGTCGCGCAACGCTTCTGCCTTGTTCTGGCCGGAAACCAGAAATGCGATCGCGCGCGCCGCATTCAACACCGGAAAGGTCAGCGTGATGCGCTCCACCGGCGGGGGAAGAGTCCCCGGCGGGCTGGCCACCACCCATCGGTCGGTGACCGAGAGGGACGCTGCTCCGGGGAAGAGCGAGGCGGTATGCCCATCTTCGCCCAAACCCAGCAGGATCAGATCGAACCGTGGCGGACCACCGCGGTCGCCGATCCCGAACGCCTCGGTGAGCGTGGCCGCGTACGCTGCTGCGGCGGCGGCAGCCGTCCGCAGTTGCGTCGGTACGGGAAACGCATGCCCGGCAGGCGCAGAGACCGGCGCCAGCAGCGTCTGCCGCACCATGGCGAAGTTGCTGGATGGGTCATCCGGAGGCACGAACCTCTCGTCCCCAAGGAACAGAAACGTGCGAGCCCAATCGATCCGGATGCGGCAGGCCGGCTGCGCCAGCGCGCTGTACGTCTTCTTCGGGGTCGAGCCTCCTGCCAGGGCCAGCATGGCGCGGCCGCGCGCCCGGATGGCTGCCTGCGCGGCCTGGGCGATGAGATCGGCCGCGTGCGCCGCCAGGTCGTCGCCGTCTTTGCAGATCGTCACTGCCGGAGACATCGTTGTTTCCCCTTCGCGCCGGTTGCAACGCCAAAGCCTGTTCCAGCCGCCATTGGGTCCTCACTCAACCGGCCTTCTTGAGCACCTCGGCCTTGGACGCGATGCACTGCATCAGCTCGTTCCAAGACTTGACGAACGAGGCCGCGCCTTCAACTTGAAGTTGGGCGGCAAGGGCGCCGGCATCGATACCGGCATTGGCAAACTTGGCGAGCACCTCCTCGCAGTTGCCGCCGTGGGCCGCCAGGGCCGCACTGAAGTCGCCATGGTCGGCCAATGCTTTCAAGGTGGCCTCCGGCATCGTGTTGATCGTGAACGGAGCGGCCAGCGCCTTGATGTAGAGCATGTCGGACGCCTTCGGGTCCTTGCTGCCGGTGCTGGCCCACAGAAGACGCTGGGGTCGGGCACCGGCGTTCATCAGCCGCTGCCAGCGTGGCGAGTCGAGCGTTTCCCGGTACGCCTTGTACGTCCGCTTGGCGATCGCGATGCCGAGCTGGTCGCGCAGCGTCGCAGGCGCTGTTCCCGTCACGGCGACATCCCAACGGCTGATGAACACCGAGGCGACCGAGAAGACATCGGGTTTCAGCCCGGCGGCAATGCGCCGCTCGATGCCCCGAGCGTACGCCTCGGCGGCCGCAAGATAATGCTCGCGGGAGAACAGGAGCGTCACGTTGACCGGCACACCCGCGAAGATCGCCTCCTCGATCGCGGGGAGACCTTCCTTGGTGCCCGGGATCTTGATGAAGAGGTTGGGTCGTTCCGCCTGGAGGTGGAGTTTCCTGGCCGCAGCGATGGTGGCGGCCGTGTCATTCGCCAGCAGGGGCGAGACCTCCAACGACACCCAGCCGTCCACGCCGTTGGTCTTGTCGTGAATCGGCCGGAGCAGATCGGCGGCCTGCCTGAGGTCCTCCAGCGCCAGCTCGAAGAACAGCGCCTCGCCCGACTGGCCGTCCTCCACCTTCCGGCGGATGGCGTCGTCGTAGCCGTGACTGTTCTTGATGGCGTGGTCGAAGATTGTGGGGTTGGAGGTGAGCCCCGTGACCGAGAATTCCTGAATGTAGCGGTGAAGCGTGCCGCTGGTCAGCAGGCCGCGGGTGATGTTGTCGAGCCAGAGGCTTTGGCCCATTTCGTGGAGTTGTTGGGTCGCTTTCATCAATTCCCTCCTGGCGCAGTTCCTGCTTTGGGGTTGTGCCAGCAGCCGTCCGCCGCGATGAGCGCATCCGCCTCGTGCGGCCCCCAGCTGCCGCGCCGGTACGGGCGGGTCCGGTTGTGGGAGTTGAGGACCGGGTCCACCACCGCCCAGGCGGCCTCGACCGCGTCCTCGCGGGTGAACAGCGCCCCGTCGCCGGCCATCGCGTCGGCCAAGAGCCTTTCATAGGGCGCTTCTTCTCCCGGTTGCTCTTCGGCCAGGTAGAGCTCGCGCTGCTCGCCGACGAACTCTTTCCCCGCGCGCTTGACGCGGGCGGCCAGGGCGACGGCCGAGCTCGGGGAGAGCCTGAAGCGCAAATAGTTGCCCAGGCCGGTTTCCGTCGCCGAGTCGGCGAAGAGCCTCTGCGGCGGCGGCTTCAGCTCCACCAGGACCTCCGTCGCGGTCTCGGCCAGGCACTTGCCAGAGCGCAGATACCACGGCACCCCCTCCCAGCGCCACGAGTCGATGAAGAGCCGCAGAGCGCAAAAGGTCTCGACGTCGGAGTTCTTCGCCACGCCCGGCTCCTTCCGGTAGCCGGTGTACTGCCCGCGCACCACGTTCTCGGGCTTCAGAGGGCGCATGGCCTGGAAGACCTTCGCCTTCTCGGAGTGCACGGCGCCATAGCCCCGGTAGGCCGGCGGCTCCATTGCGAGCAGCGCGACGACCTGGAAGAGGTGGTTCTGGATCACGTCGCGCAGACAGCCGGCGGTTTCGTAGAACGCGCCACGGTTCTCGACGCCGAAATCCTCGGCCAGGGTGATCTGGACGCTGGCCATGTTGTTGCGGTTCCAGACCGGCTCCAGGAACGAGTTGGCGAAGCGGAAATAGAGGATGTTCATGATCGCTTCCTTCCCGAGGAAGTGATCGATGCGGAAGATCGAGTCTTCCGGGAACACCGCGTGCGCGATGCGGTTGAGCTCCCGCGCCGAGGCCAGGTCGCGTCCGAACGGCTTTTCGACGATGACGCGCGCATGGTCGGCCAAGTCCGCGGCGCCCAGCCCTTTGATCACCGTTCCGAAAAGCGAGGGCGGGATGGCGAGGTAGTGCGCCGGCCGCCGGGCACGACCCAGCGCCGTTTTGATGGCCGTGAACGTGGCCGGCTCGTTGTAGTCGCCGCCCACGTAGCTGAGCAGAGACAAGAGGTGGTGGAAGGCGCGTTGGTTGTCGATCCCGCCCGATCGTTTGACGCTGTCCGTCACGTACTTGCGCAGATGCGCCAAGGTCCACTTCGGGAACGCGACGCCGACGACCGGGACCTTCAGAACGCCCCGTTTCGCCATCGCATAGAGCGCCGGGAAGATCATCTTGTGGGCGAGATCGCCCGTCACGCCGAAGAGCACCAGAGCGTCCGACCGGGAAGTGGCCATCAGGCGTTCCCCTCCGGGGCAGCCGCCTTTTCCTCGTGGCCGCCGAACTCGTAGCGCAGCGCCGACAGCACCCTGTCGGCGAAGTCGGCCTGGCCGCGCGAGCCGAAGCGTTCGTACAGCGCGGCACTGAGAACGGGGGCCGGGACCGCCTCGTCGACGGCCGCCATGATCGTCCAGCGCCCCTCGCCCGAGTCCGACACCCGGCCGGCGAACTTCGCCAGGTCGGGACTCTCGAGGAGCGCGATGGCGGCCAGGTCCAGGAGCCAGGAGGCGATGACGCTGCCGCGGCGCCAGACCTCGGCGATGTCGGCCAGCTTCAGGTCATACGGGTAGAGTTCGGGGTGGCGCAGCGGCGTGGTTTCGGCATCGACGGCGCGCTGTTGTTTGCCGGCGTTGGCATGGCGGAGGATGTTCAACCCCTCCGCGTAGGCCGCCATGATGCCGTACTCGATGCCGTTGTGGACCATCTTGACGAAGTGGCCCGCGCCGCTCGGCCCGCAGTGCAGGTAGCCGTGCTCCGCGGTGCCTCCGGCGTTCTCCCGTCCCGGCGTGCGCGGCGCCGCCTCGATGCTTGGGGCGAGGGCGGCGAAGATGGGGTCGAGGCGCCGGACGGCGGCGTCCTCACCGCCGATCATCAGACAGTAGCCCCGCTCCGAACCCCAGACTCCGCCGCTGGTCCCGACGTCCAGATAGTGGATGGCCTTCGGTTCGAGTTCGGCCGCACGGCGGATGTCATCGTGGTAGTAGGAGTTGCCGCCGTCGATGACGACGTCGTCGCGGTCGAGGAACGGAACGAGGGCGTTCAGCGTTTGATCGACCACCGCCGCCGGCACCATCATCCAGGCGGCGCGCGGCTTCGTCAGCTTATGCGCGAACTCTTCGAGCGATGACGCCCCGACCGCCCCCTCGTTGGCGAGCACGTGCACGGCTTCCGGATTGAGGTCGAAAACGACGCACTGATGACCGGCGCGCCGCAGGCGCCGCACCATGTTGGTTCCCATCCGGCCGAGTCCAATCACGCCCAGTTCCATGCCACGCTCCTTCCCTTTGGCCGGGCTGCGACCCCTCACGCTACGAAACGGCGCTCCACCCCGCGGCCGGCCCGGGCCGCGGGGGGGTCCGGCCCGTGTCCTCATCGCTGTGTGCGCGCGCCACGACTGAGATCGCCGCTCGCTCCCAGAACCTAACCTCCACCCGCCGCTAGCGGGAGGGCCGCGACCAGCGAGGCCCGCACGACGAACCGGTTGGGCGCGTGCCCGACGTACTTGAATGGATAACACGTCACGAGCGTGAGAACCGTGTCGTTGGTCGGGTTGAGCACTTTCGTGTCTTCCGGGCCCACGATCTCGGTCGAGTTCACGACGTACTCGTAGGATCGCCTCAGGGTGACAATCCGGATCGTGTCCTGGCACTGGATGCCCTGAAGCGCACGGAAAAAAGAGTCCCGGTGCCCGGCAAGCGCCATGTTCCCGCGCTCGCCGGGTTGTGCCGTTCCAGGAATGTGGCCGACCGCGATGGCCAGCGTGGTGTCGTCGTCTCCCTCCCGCACGATGGCCCTGACGCCGATCCGCGGGATTTCGATTCGGCCGAGGACGAACGGATCCACGCCGGCGCTCGTGGCGAGGACGAGCGGGTTCGCGTCGGCGCTCGTGGCGGGACCTCGCCTCGTTTCAGGAGAAAAGTAGGCGCGCTCCTGACGCGCCTGGTAGACCCTGCTCATCAAGGTCGCCGCGAGGACCCAGCCGAGGAGCGAGAGGCCGATCACCCAGAGGGCCATCTCGCCGCGGCGGAGCCACGGCGCAGCGCAGGAGAACCTTGTCACGCCAACCGTCTCCCGAGCACGCCGAGACCGAGCGCGCCGAGAAGCGACAGGACGCCGAGCCCCGCGTACAGCGGGACATCGCTCGCCGTCTTGGGCAGCCGCTTGTGATGGACGCGGTTCTCGACCACCTTGGCCGGCTGCACTGCTGCAACCTCCGGTTTGGCCGGCTCAACTGGTGCGGCCTCCGGAACCGGCGGCTTCTGTGCCGCCACCACCTCGTACGGCTTCACTTCCTTTGCCGGCGTGACCACGACGAGGGGCGCGGTCGCGTAATCCGCTTCCTTCGCCGTGTCCGGGATCGCAACCACCGGCTCGTTGGCCAGGGCAGCGAGTTCCATGGCACGCTGTTCGGGGTAGACGATGTCATGACCGCCCAGGCCCGGCGTGTCGGGCGCGTACCAGGTCCTGAGCGCCATGATGTGGCCGGCGCTTGCCGGGTAGTAGGTGTAGCGACTCGCGGGGATCTTCACTTCGCCAGGCCCCTCCTGATGAGGAACCGAGAGAACGGTGCCGAGCACCTTCGTCCCGTCTGCGTTCATCACCCGCAGCAGGTTGCGGTTCCCCTGGAGCAGAACGACCTTGATCTGGTAGTCGCCGGGCTGCAGGATCGTGCCTCCGATGTCCAGCGGCTCCGTCAAATTGAAGGACGACTGCTCGACGGTGCCCTGTGCGTTCGCCTTGGGGGCAAAAGCAAATCCGAGGAGCGCCGTGCACATACCCGCAGCCAACCAACTTGCCAATTTTTTCATTTCAGCACCTCTCTCCTTCGTTTCGCGTGCGTGCCGCTAGCCATGGTTGAACGGCTGATCATGATCATGATCGGGCCGTCGATGATGTGGCGACAATCGTCAGAGCACTCTCCTTCCTTCGAGCCTAGTACTTCATCGTGCCGACGAGGAGTTCGTTGTGCACGCCCTTGACGCCCATCGTGCCGGCCGCGATGCGACCCGCGTCGTTCTTGATCACCTCGGAGCTGACACGGCCGATCAGCGTGACCACCCCCTGCGAGGAACTCACGTCGATGTCCCCGGCCTTGATCTCGGAGTTGGCGATCAGCTTCACCTTGACCTTCGAGCTGATCATCACGTCGTCGACCCAGCTCCCAACCGTCCTCTCGCCGACCGTCAGATCGTTCTCCACCCCGCGCACGCCGTCCGTCCGCCACGCGATCTTCCCCGCCTCGCGCCGGGCCTCCTCCGTGTCCACCACGCCGGTCAGGTACACAACACCCTCCCGCGTCTCCACGTCCACCTGCCGCGCCTTCACCTTGTCGTTGGCCTGCAGCGACGCTTGGATCACCGACGTGATCCCCGAGTCCGTATGCCGCGTCTCCTTCGGCACCATCGAGGAGGCGCACCCGGCAAGCGCCAATACCCCGACACCCACCAA
>PKYI01000160.1 GCA_003133645.1 Acidobacteriota bacterium
GGCGCCTTCGTCTGCGGCGAGTCCTCCGCCCTCATGCGCTCGATCGAGGGGAAGGTCGGCGAGCCGCGGCAGAAGTACGTCCACGCCACCGACAAGGGCCTCTTCGACCGGCCCACGGTGCTCAACAACGTCGAGACCTGGGCCGACGTGGGCGCGATCCTGCTGCACGGCGCCGGATGGTTCGCCGGCATGGGCACCGAGAAGTCAAAGGGGACGAAGGCGTTCTCGCTGGTCGGCAAGGTCAAGAACACCGGCCTCATCGAGTTGCCGATGGGGATGACGCTGCGCGACATCGTCTACGGCATCGGCGGGGGGATCATCGACGACCGCCCGTTCAAGGCGGTGCAGACCGGCGGGCCGTCCGGCGGCTGCGTGCCCGAGTCGCTCCTCGACCTCCCCGTGGACTACGAGAGGCTCGCCGAGGCGGGTTCGATGATGGGCTCCGGCGGCATGATCGTCATGGACGACCGCACCTGCATGGTCGACGTGGCGCGCTATTTTCTCAGCTTCCTCACCGAGGAGTCGTGCGGGAAGTGCGTGCCGTGCCGTGAGGGTCTCAAGCAGATGCTGGCCATCTACGACGACCTGGTCGCCGGGCGCGGCAAGCCCGGCGACATCGAGCGGATCGAGACGCTGGCGGCCGGCATGCAGCTCGGCTCGCTGTGCGAGCTGGGCAAGTCGGCGCCGAACCCGGTGCTGTCCACCCTCAGGTATTTCCGCTCGGAGTACGAGGCCCACATCTTTGCTCAGACCTGCCCTGCCGGGATGTGCCGCGACCTCACCGCGTACGAGATCGTGCCGGAGCTGTGCAACGGTTGCCACCTCTGCTTCAAGGCGTGCCCGGCCGATGCGATCACCGGCGAGACCAAGAAGCTGCACACGATCCACCAGGAGAAATGCATCTCGTGCGGTGCGTGCTACGACGTCTGCCCCACGGAAGGCGCCGTGCGCTTCTACCCGAAGAATCGGCCCGCGGAGAACCGGGAGGCGGTATGAGCGGCGTTGCGCCCGCGCGCGGTGGACAGGGGAGAGACGACAGGGAACGGGCGGCGATCCGAACGGGAGGCAAGGAAACGATGGTGACCCTCACGATCGACGGTAGGGTGGCGAAAGTCCGCGAGGGCGCGACCGTCCTCGACGCGGCGCGGGCGATCGGGGTCCGCATCCCGACGCTTTGCCAACACGAGGCGCTGGAGCCGTGGGGCGGGTGCCGCCTGTGCCTGGTGGACGTCACGAAGAAGGAGTGGAGCGGCTGGGAAAAGATGGTCGTGTCCTGCATGTTCCCGGCGGAGGAGGGCCTCGCCGTGAGCACCGCCAGCGAGCGGGTGGTGGCGACGCGCAAGGTGGTCCTTGACCTGTTGCTGGCGCGTTGCCCGGAGGCGCCGCTCGTCCAGAGCCTGGCCCGCGAGTACGGCATCGAGCGCACGTCGTACCAGGAGAACCCGGAGCCCACCGACTGCGTCCTCTGCGGCCTGTGCACGCGGGTGTGCGATCAGATCGGCGTCTCGGCGATCTCCACGGTCAACCGCGGCGCCGGGAAAGAAGTGGCGCCGCCGTTCCACGAGGCGCCGCCGGACTGCATCGGTTGCCTGGCGTGCGCCGAGATCTGCCCGACCGACTGCATCCCGTACGAGACCTCGGATCTGGGCCGCACGATCTGGGGCCGGCGGTTCGAGATGGTGCGCTGCCCGCACTGCGGCCGGGCCCATATCACGAAAGAGCAGGCGACGTTCTACGCGGGCCGGGGCGGTGTTCCCGAGAGCTACTTCCTGGCCTGCGACGCCTGCAAGCGCAAGCAGATGGCGAAGACCTTCACGAGCCTGGCGGTGGCCCGATGACGCAGGCCACCGTTCGACCGGCCGTTCTCCTTCTCCCGCTGGTGTTTGTGGCGGATCGGCGCGCCGCGCCGGCATGCGCGCGCGGCGTGCGCGCCCCACAACCGTCTTTCATGAGGCGGCCATGAATATGATCTACAGGGTCAACGTCGAGCGCTGCATCGCCTGCGGCAAGTGCGAGCTTGCCTGCGCGTTCGCTCATGGCAGCGAGGGGAGGCCCTCCAAGACGCGCATCAACATCTTCCGCCGCGGGCCGGAGCTGGGCACGCCGGTGGTGTGTTTCCAGTGTCACGACGCCGCGTGCGCCGCGATCTGTCCGACGCACGCCCTCCTTCGCAACGAGGCGACGGGCGCCATCGAGATGGACCGCGAGCGTTGCATCCTCTGCCGCATGTGCGTGGCCGCGTGCCCGTTCGGCAACATGCTCTGGGACGAGGCCTACCACTGCGTGCAGAAGTGCGACCTGTGCGGCGGCGATCCGAAGTGCGTCCCGTTCTGCCCCACGCACGCTCTCGAGTACGTGCCCGCGGACTCGGCCGCGACGCGGCCGGAGCCGCTGGCACGGGAGGCGGTGTGAAGGGAGAGGGCGCAGGCCGCAGGGCACAGGGCACAGTTTCACGTCCCGTATGGACCGACTGAATGGAGGGCAAGAGATGAGCGACCGCGAGCGGATGCTCGGCATCCTCAGGAAGGCGTACCAGATCGAGGTGGACGGCTACACCTTCTACTCGATGACCGCAGACCGCGCCGACAAGGATGTGGTGCGTGAGCTGTTCGCCAAACTGGCCGCGGACGAGGTGCAGCACCAGGCGTTCCTCAAGAGTGTGGCTGGGCACTACGACGAGATGGGGGCGGCGGCGTTCCAGCTCAACCTGCGCTCGCCGGAGCAGCGCGCGATCAACCAGGCGCTGTTCACCGCAAGGTTCCGCGAGCAGGCGGCGGCATCCGAGTTCGAGCTCGGCGTGCTCTCGGTCGGAATGACGCTGGAGAGCAACGCGATCCGTTACTTCTCGTCGGCGGCCCAGCAGGCGAGCGAGGCGGAGGTGACGGGGTTCTACCAGTTCCTGGCGGACTGGGAGAAGCAGCACTACGACGCGCTCGAAAGCCTGTTCGACGCGGTGCGGGCCGAGCACCAGGCGGCGTCGGGCTTCGCCCCGTTCTGATCGGTTACGATACTTGAATGCGCATCCTGATCACGGGGGTCTCGGGGTTCGTGGGCCTGCACCTGGTCGAGTACCTGCTCGCGAACCACGCTGGGCTCGAGCTGTACGGATTGCGGCGGTGGCGTTCCGAGACGCCGGCGTCGGCTGAGCCGGGCCCGGAGGTCCGGATCGTCGAGGGTGACCTGCTCGACGCGCCGTCGCTGATGCGGGCGCTGCAGGCAACCCGGCCGGACGCGATCGTTCACCTCGCCGCGTCGTCGTCGGTGGCGAGTTCCTGGGACACGCCTTCGGAGATGCTCCAGGTCAACGCCCTCGGGACGCTGCACCTGCTCGAAGCGATGCGCCAGCTCGACCTCGACGCGGCGGTGGTGCTGGCGTGCTCTGCCGAGGCGTACGGCCTGGTCCGCGAGGACGAGCTGCCGATCCGGGAGGAGCAACCGTTCCGCCCGGTGTCGCCCTACGCCGTCAGCAAGGCGGCCGCGGACATGCTCGGTTTCCAGTACTTCCAGGCGTTCCACCTGCGCACGGTGCGCCTGCGCCTGTTCAACCACTGCGGCCCGCGCCAGTCGCACCGATTCGTGATCGCCTCGTTCGCCCGCCAGATCGCCGAGATCGAAGCCGGGTTGCGCCCGCCCCGGATCCAGGTGGGGAACCTCGAGGTCCGCCGTGACTTCGTGGACGTGCGCGACGCGGTGCGGGCGTACTGGCTGGCGGCGACGAAAGGGGAGCCCGGCCAGGCGTACAACGTGGCCAGCGGCGAGGCGCACTCGATCCGCGAGATCCTCGACCGCCTGCTGGCGTTCTCGGACGCCGTCGTCGAGGTGGCGTTCGACCCGATCAGGCTGCGCCCCGCCGACATCGAGGTCTTGACCGGCGACGCGTCCCGCTTCCGCGCCGCAACCGGCTGGCGCCCCGAGATCCCGTTCGAGCGGACGCTCGCCGACACGCTGGCGTACTGGCGCGACGCCGTCCGCGCGTGACACGTCCGTCCGACGGGTTCCCCGCACTCGCACCGGTAGGAGGGTAGAAAACCGGTCAACCGGGGCCAGGTGTGCGCCGGGGCGTCGGTCGTCCCGGTTGGTCGGAGTTCCGGATGCCCGGCTATACTTGCGGCATGGCCTCGAGTCTGGCAACGCGTCCACTGGTGCGGTGGGACGGTTTCACGCTCTGGATCGACCTCGACATGGTCGAACTGGTGGTCAACCGGGAGCTCGGCCGCCGCACGCCGTTGCTCCGGCGCCTCGAGGTCACCGGGGCGGGCGGCGAGCTCGAGCTGCACCTCGAGGCGGCGTGGCAGGGGCTCCCGGCGCGCGTCTCGGCGAAGGTGCGCGAGCTGCGGCTGCACCGCCGCGTCTTCGGCTGCCGGGTCGAGGGGTTGCGCGGGCCGCTGGGGATCCCCCTGCCGCTGACGCTCGTTGGCGCCATGGCCCGGCGGTTGGGGCAGGGGATGGTGCGGTTCGACCCCGAGGACCGCATCGTCCTCGTGGACCTCCGCCGCTTCCTCCCCGAGGGGCTCGAGGTGAGGGTGAAGGACGTCCGTTGCGAGGGCCGCTGGCTCTGCGTCGAGCTCGCCGGAGGCTCGGTGGCCGCGGTGCTGGCCGGCGTGGCCGGCGGCGCGAGCTAGGAACGGGCCGGCAGGCTGGCGCGTGGTCCACACCCTTGCCTACTGGCTGACCCACTACGGCTACTTCGGTTTGTTTGCCCTGTTGATGTTCGGGATCATCGGGGTTCCGGTGCCGGAGGAGTCGCTGCTGACCTTTGCCGGCGTGATGGTGTACCACGGCCGTTTGGAGCTCGTGCCGACGCTGCTGGCGGCGTTCCTCGGCAGCAGCTGCGGCATTACGGTGAGTTACACCGTGGGCCGGGGCGTGGGGCGCGTCCTCACGCGAAGGCTCGGGCGCGCCGTCCGCGTGACGCCGGAGCAGATGCAGCGCGTGGAGGCGTGGTTCGAGCGATCCGGGCACTGGGCGCTGCTCTGGGGGTACTTCCTCCCCGGGATCCGCCACCTCACGGCCGTGGTTGCCGGAGGCACCCGCTTGCGTTTCTCGGATTTCGCGCTGTTCGCCTACTCCGGGGCCTTGCTCTGGTCGTTCACGTTCGTGGCCCTAGGGGTGTCCGCTGGCCGCCACTGGGTCCGCATCTCCGAGCGGGTGCACCAAAACCTTTGGCTGGCGTCGGGGGGTGTGGCCGCCTGCGTGCTGGCGGCGTTCCTGGTGAAGCACTGGCTCGCCCGGCGCCGGTAGCGAACGGCAGCACGATCGCGCTCGCACCGCTGGCCGCCCTCGCCGAACGTCGTATCATCCCGCGGACGGAGAGAGGCGCGATGGCCGGGACTAGGGTTGACGTGGCGGTGGTCGGGGGCGGGATCGTCGGGGTCGCGACCGCAATGGCGGTGCTGGCCCGGGCTCGGGTCTCGCTCGCGGTCGTCGAGAAGGAGCCGCGGCTCGCGGCGCACCAGACCGGCAACAACAGCGGCGTGATCCACTCCGGGCTCTACTACAAACCGGGCTCGCTCAAGGCACGCAACTGCACGGCCGGGCGCGAGGCGCTGCTGCGGTTCTGCTCCGAGCACGGGATCCCCGCCGAGCGCTGCGGCAAGGTCGTCGTCGCGACCCGGGCCGAGCAGCTTCCCGTCCTCGAGGAGCTGCGGCGCCGGGGCGAGGCCAACGGCCTCGTCGGGCTGCGCAGGCTCGGCCCCGAGGAAATCCGCGAGATCGAGCCGCACGCGGCCGGGGTTGCGGGCCTGTTCGTGCCGCAAACCGGGATCGTCGACTACGTGCGGGTCACCGAGGCGTACGCCGAAGAGGTCAGGCGCGGCGGCGGCGAGGTGATGCTGGGGGCGCCGGTGCGCAAGGTTGCGCGCGACGGCGATGGCATGGTGCTGGAGACCGGCAAGGGCGAGGTGCGGTGCCGCTTCCTGGTCAACTGCGCGGGCCTGCACAGCGACCGGGTCGCGCGCCTGGCGGGGGTCGAGCCGGGCGTCCTCATCGTGCCGTTCCGCGGCGAGTACTACCGGCTGGTCCCGGGTCGGAACGATCTCGTCAGGAACCTGGTCTACCCGGTCCCCGACCCGGAGTTCCCGTTCCTCGGCGTCCACTTCACGAGGATGGTCGGGGGCGGGGTGGAGGCCGGGCCGAACGCGGTCCTGGCGCTCAAACGCGAGGGGTACACGCGCTGGAGCTTCTCGCTGCGCGACACGGCGACGACGTTCGCCTACCCGGGGTTCTGGCGCATGGCGCGGAGCTACTGGAGGATGGGCTTCGGCGAGTACTGGCGGTCGTTCGACAAACGCGCCTTCGTGCGGGGACTGCAGGCGCTGATCCCCGAGATCGAACCGGCCGACCTGACGCCCGGGGGCGCCGGTGTGCGGGCGCAGGCGCTCGACCCATCGGGCCGGCTGCTCGACGACTTCAGGATCGTCGAGGGGGAGCGGCAGGTGCACGTCCTCAACGCCCCGTCGCCGGCGGCGACCGCATCGATCAGCATCGGGGCAACGGTCGCGGCGACCGCCCTCAGGAGCTTCGGCCTCGTCTGACGGCGGCCGCCGCCATCGCGGCGAAGCCCGCGATCAGCGATAGCCCGCCCAGGGGCGTGACCGCCCCCAGCCACCGCGGGCCTCCGAGGGCGAGGGCGGCCACCGTGCCGCTGAAGATCGCCGCCCCCGCCGTCAGGGCGACCCCCGCCGCCCGCCACGAGCGGGTCGGCGCGGCGTGCGCCCCGAGGCCGGCGGCGATGAGGCCGAAGCCGCCCACGACGAGATAGCGGACCGCCGTTTCCCAGAGCGCGAGGGAGGGCGCGTCGAGCCGGGCGCGGAGCAGGTGAGCGCCGAGCGCACCGGCCGCGACCGCGATCGCAAGCAGGGTTGCGCCGACCGAGAACCATGGTGTTCGCATGCGCCGAGGATACCGGAGACTCGGTCGAAAGCCGCGCCAAAGAGAGTCCCGCCCCCCCGTCTCACTCCTCTGGGACGAGTTTGGTCGAGAGGTAGCGCTCGCCGCGGTCGCACCCCACGGTCACGACGGTGTGCCCCTCCCCGAGCTGCCGGGCCTTGTCGAGCGCCACCGCGAGGATCGCCCCGGTGGACGGGCCGCAGAAGATCCCTTCCTCACGGGCGAGGCGGCGGGTCGTCTCGAACGCCACCTCGTCGCTCACCCGCACCTGTTCCGAGATCAGCGAGGGGTCCCAGATCGGGGGGATGAAGGTGCCGTCGAAGTGCAGCAGGCCCTCGATCTTGGAGTGCGAGTTGTCGGGCTCGATCGCGACGATCTGCGTCGGCCGGCCGTGGTCGCGCAGGTAGCGCGCGACCCCCATCAGCGTGCCGCCGGTGCCCGCGCCGGCCACGAAACAGTCGATGTCGCCGTGAGTCTGGGCGAGCAGTTCGGCGCCGGTGCCGAAGTAGTGCGACAGGACGTTGCCCTCATTGCCGTTCTGGTTGAGGTAGAAGAAGGTTGCCGTGTCCTTCGCGGCCTCCTCGACCGCCCAGATGTGGGAGTTCTGGTCGGCGCCGGTGGTGAGGACGAGTTCGGTCCCCCACATGCGCATGATCTTGCGGCGCTCGACCGACTTGGTCTCCGGCATGTAGATACGCGAGCGATAGCCCTTGAGGGTCGCGATCATCGCGATGGCGATGCCCGTGTTGCCGGAGGACGCGTCGATGATGATGTGGTGCGGCTTGAGCAGGCCGGAGCGCTCCGCGTCCTCGACGATGTACTTGACGACGCGGTCCTTCAGCGAGCCGGATGGGTTCCAGGCTTCCATCTTGATGAGGACCGCGGCCATCCCGGGCTGCGTCATGCGTCGGAGCGGGATGAGCGGCGTGCTGCCGATCATGTCGAGGACGGTGGTTGTCGTCACGCGAACCCCCAGCCCGCGAGGCGCGGGCCACCCCTGCTGGGGCCGGGGAAGGATACACCACCGGAAAGCAGCCGTGTGCTAGGCTCCGCCGGTGCTGACGGAATGGCTGGTCAGGAGGTTCGTCTCAACTCCTGGGAACGTCTCGGATCCCCGCACCAGGGAGGCGTACGGGCTGCTGGAGGGGTGGGCGAGCGTCGTCATCAACCTGGTGCTCTTCGCCGTCAAGCTCATCCCCGGCCTCATCATCGGGAGCATCACCCTGGTTGCCGACGCGCTGCACTCTCTCGGCGACCTCCTCGGCTCGGGCGTGATCATCTGGGGTTTCAAGGCCGCGGCGAGGCCCTCGGACGCTGAGCATCCGTTCGGCCACGGCCGCGTCGAGAGCATCGCCACGCTCGTCGTCGGCATCCTGCTCTTCGTGGCCGCCTGGGAGATCGGGCAGAACTCGGTGTTGCGGCTGCTGCACCCGCACCCGGTCCACGCCTCCGTCGGCCTGCTCCTGGCGCTGACCGCAACGCTGCCGGTCAAGGAGTGGCTGTCGCGCTTCGCCCGCGACCTCGGCGGGCGGATCGACTCGAGCGCGCTGAAGGGCGATTTCCTGCACCACCGCAGCGACGCCATCGCCACCGGGGTCGTGATCGCTTCGCTCATTGCCGGGAGGTTCGGACTGGATTGGGTGGACGGCGTCGGCGGCCTCGCGGTTGCGGCGTTCATCGCGGCCGCCGCCTACGCGCTGACGCGGGACGCCCTCGACCCCTTGATCGGGCAGGCGCCCTCGCCGCAGCTGGTTTCCCAGATCCGGGCTACGGCGCTGGCGGTGCCGGGCGTGGATGAGGTCCACGAGGTCATCGTGCACTGGTACGGAGGGTTTCTCGTGACCTCCCTGCACATCGAGGTTTCGGACGCGCTCGACCTCACCAGCGCCCACGAGCTGGCCGAGGCGGCGGAGAACGCGCTGACGAGACGGTTTCCGGGCCAGGCGGTGGTCCACGTCGATCCGGTGAACCGGGCGCACCCACTCTATGCCGCCGTCCACTCGTTCCTCGCCGCGACGGTGCCCACGGTCGCCGGGGCGCAGGAGTTCCACGCGCTCCGCATCGTCGGCCACGAGCGACCCTGTTCCGTGATCTTCGACCTCAAGGCGGACAGCGGCCAGGCGCCCGCCGCCGCCGCCACGATCCGCGATGCACTGACGGCGCACTTTCCGGAGGTTGCAAAGGTCGTCGTCAACATCGGCCCGCGTTTCGTGTACTAAATTCCGTCCGCGACTGCAGCCGGGGGAACGGCGCCTGCACGCGGTCGCCGCCGAGGCCAGTTGACGGGCAGGCCCGGGGTGTGCAACCTTGGCCGCACGCGAGGGAGGTCCCAGTGCCCGACATCGCACGCATTCAGAGCGAGCTCAAGGCGGCCGGCGCGGACGGCTGGCTGCTCTACGACTTCCGCAACCGCGACGCGATCGCATACGGCGTCCTCGGCCTGGACTTCGGGAAGTTCACGACCCGCCGCTGGTTCTACTGGATCCCGGCTCAAGGCGAGCCGGTCCGGCTGGTCTCCGCCGTCGAGTCCACCAAGCTCGACCCCCTGCCAGGCGCCAAGCGGGTCTACCTCTCGTGGCGCGAGCTGCACGCGGCGCTGAAGGAGGCGCTGGGCTCCGCTGCGAAGGTCGCGATGCAGTACTCTCCCGAGGGGAACGTGCCCTACGTGTCGATCGTGGACGCCGGGACGGTCGAGCTGATCCGGTCGTTCGGGTACGAGGTCGTCTCCTCGGCGGGGCTGGTGCAGACGTTCCAGGCGTTGCTCGACGACGACGCCTATCGGTCGCACCTGGACGCCGGCGAGAGGGTGCAGCGCATCAAGGACGAGGCGTTCGCCCTGGTCGGCGGCGAGCTGCGCGCTTCCCGCACGCTCACTCAGTACGGCGTCCAGCAGTTCATCGTCAAACGGTTCGGCGAAGAGGGGCTCAACTGCATGGGCGAGTACCCGATCGTCGGCACCAACGAGCAGCCGGCCGACCCTCACTTCGAGCCGACCCCGGAGAACGCGAGGCCGATCCGGAAGGGCGACACGCTCCTCATCGACCTCTGGGCCAAGCTCGACAGACCCGGATCGGTGTTCTACGACATCACCTGGTGCGGGTTCGTGGGCGCCAATCCGCCGGCGAAGTACGTCGAGATCTTCAACGTCGTGCGCGACGGCCGCAACGCCGCGCTCGAGTTCATCCAGGCGCGGTACGCGGCCTCGGCGCCGGTCTACGGCTGGGAGGTGGACGACGTCTGCCGGGCCGTCGTGGAGAAGGCGGGGTACGGGCGGCAGTTCGTCCACCGCACCGGCCACTCGATCGGGGAGGAAGTTCACTGGAGCGGGGTCAACATCGACAACCTGGAGACCCGCGACGACCGTCAGCTCGTGCCCGGCGTATGCTTCTCGATCGAGCCGGGCATCTACCTCCCGGGGGAGATGGCGGCGCGCTCCGAGATCAACGTGTTCATCACCCCCGACGGGAAAGTGGACGTCGCGGGCGAGATGCAGAAGCACCTCATCCTGATCGACGTCGGTTGAGCGCGCATGTCCGACGGTGACGAGGTCGAGGTCCTGCGGGTCGAGGGCGCGATCAACGCGGAGGCGGTGCTCGCCGCGTTGCGCGCGAACGGCATCCCGGCGGCGGTCGTGGGCGAGGTGGTCGGGCGCGTCTACGGACTGACGCTCGACGGTCTCGGCTCGGTGGGGATCGTGGTCCCGTGCGAGTTCGAGCAACAGGCCCGCGACCTGCTCGCCGCCGGCGAATTGCGCCAACTGGAGGTCGGCGACACCGAGGAGTCCGGGGGGGACGGGTAGCGAGTCGCCGTTCGCCTCTTCTGTGGATGGTTGCGGGCCGCGAGTTTGGAAGCGGTGCCCTGAGCCCGGTGCCCCGAGGCCGGGTGGGTGGGTCGGAGGAACGATGGGCTGGTACTTGTGGGTGATCCTGGGCTACCTGCTGGTCCTGACGGGTTTCAACCTGTACCGCTCCAAGCGCGTCAAGACGCAGGAGGATTTCATGTTGGCGGGGCGCAAGCTCTCCCTGACCACCATGGTCTTCACGCTGGTCTGCACCTGGATCGGTTCAGGGACCTTCATCGCGGGCGCCGAGTACGCCTACCACGCCGGCTGGAGCGCGCTCTGGCAGCCGGCGGGCGCGTTCCTCGGCATTGGCATCATCTATTTCGTCGCCGGCAAGATCCGGAGCTTCGGGCAGTACACGGTGGGCGACATCCTGGAGGTCCGGTACGGGAAGTTCGCCCGCCTGTTCGGCGCGCTCGCCCTGATCGTCGCCTTCACCACGATCGTCGCCTACCAGTTCCGCGCGGGCGGGTACATCCTGAACGTCGCAACCGACGGCAGGATCTCACTCGGGCTGGGCCAGACGATCGCCGCGGCGTTCGTGATCCTCTTCGTCGCGATCGGCGGCATGGTCGCGGTCGCCCACACGGATCTGCCCAACGGCATCATCATCGTGCTCGCGTGCTGCCTGGCGGTGCCGTTCGTCGTCATCGCGGCCGGGGGTTGGTCGCACGCGGCCCAGGTCCTCCCCCCCGGCGACTTCAAGCTCTTCTCGCCCGATTTCGGCAAGTACCCCGCCCTCAAGGGATTTTCCTACTTCCTCTCCACCCTGCTGCTGCTGATGGGCGTGCAGTCGATGTACCAGAAGTTCTACGCCGCCCGCTCGCCGAAGGAAGCCAAGCGCGCGGTTGCGATCTGGATCGTCGGCACGATCGTGGTGGAGACCATCGTGATCGCAATCGCCGTCTTCGCGGCGGCGTACAACGTCGAGCACCAGACCCACTGGGACCCGCGCTCGCTGGTGCTGAACGCCGCGCGCCACATGGTGCCCGCCCCCGTCGGGGTGCTCCTGCTTGGTGCGGCGTGCGCGGTCGTCCTTTCGACCGGGATGAACTACCTGCTCTCCTCAAGTTCCAACGTCATGCGCGACATCTACCAGCGGATGGTGCGTCCCGATGCGGACCCCGACAAGATGGTCGCGCTGCAGAAGGTGTTCGTCGTCGCCCTGGGCGTGTGCGCGTTCGCGATGATCTTCATCCCCACGGTTCTCAACCTGCAGATCTCGGTGCTCCAGTACGCCTACTTCGCCTACACGCTGTACGGCGTCGCGGTGACGCCGGCGCTGTTCGCAGCGCTGACGTGGAAGCGCGCCACCCGCCAGGGGGGGCTCGCCTCGATTGTCAGCGGCGCCCTCGCGACTGTATTCTTCGAGCTCGTGCTGCCGCGCGTGGCGCCGTCGGTGATGGAAGCGGCGAAGGGCCAGGTCGGGGCGCAGGTTTTCGGGGCCGATGCGTGGGGGATTCCGAGCATCTACCCGGCGGCGTTGATCTCGATCGGAGCCCTCGTCGTTGTGAGCCTACTGACGCCGCCGCCCACCGCCCAGGAACTGGCGCCGCTGTTCGGTGAGAAGCAACCCGGCGCCTGAGGCGCGCGGGCCGGCGGGAACGCTCGGCGGCCGCCTGCAGGCGCGCGCGCCGTCGGGCCGAAGGTGGACTACAATGCGTATGCCCGCTCCCGCGGGCAAGGGGGTTGCCGTGGAAGATCGGGAAAACCCGGCGCTCGTCGAGGCTGCGGACCCTGCGCTCGCCGAGCTGTTCGAGCCGACGCACGTGATTTCGGAACTCAAGGCCACGACCCGCGAGGGCGTCATCTCCGAGGTCGTGAAGGCCGTCGCGCAACGCGGCCTGGTGAGCGACGCGCGCTGGCTCGAGACCGCGCTCACCGAGCGCGAGCGGATGGTCCCGACCGCGATGCCCAACGGCGTGGCGTTCCTGCACGCCCGCCACCGGGCCGCAGAGAAGTTCCCGAAGCAATTCCTGTTCCTCGCGCGCTCAGGCAAGGGGGTCGCCTTCGGATCGCCCGACGAGCGGCCGACGCAGCTTTTCTTCCTGCTGGCGCTGCGCAAGGACATGGCGCACCTGCGCTGGCTCGCGCGCCTGTCCTGGATCTGCCGCAACCGGACCACGGTCGCCAACCTGCTGAAGGTGCCGGGGGCCGAGGAGATCGCCCGCGCGTTGCGCCTGGCCGTGGAAGAACTCCCCGGGAACCTGAAGCAGCGCTGACACCGAGCCGGGCCCCGGGCTCCGGGTACCGCGAAGACCAGAAGAGGATCCAGGAATGGGCTCCTTCGGGTACAGCTTGCCTTGGCTGTGCCCTGTGCCCTGTCAGTTGAGGTAGCCGGCGAGGGCGCGCGACTGCGCCCCGCGGCGCAGTTTGGCGAGCGCTTGGTTCTCGATCTGCCGGACGCGCTCGCGCGAGATTCCGAGCGCGCCGCCGATCTCCCGCAGGGTCCGCGGGTTGTCGTCCCCCAGGCCGAATCGCAGCGAGAGGATCTGGCGCTCCTTCTCCGACAGCTGCGCCAGCGCCTCGCGCAGCGTCTCCTCGAACGATTCCCGGAGGATCGCCTCGTCGGTGTCGGGGATGACGTACTGTTCGAGAAGGTCGCCGAACTCGGCTTCGCCCTCCTCGTCCACCGGTTCGTTGAGGGAGAGGATGTTCTGGTTGGACGACAGCAGGAGCCTCACCTCGCCCGGCTCCATGCTGAGCTCGTCGGCCAGTTCCTGCTCGGACGGGGCGCGTTCAAGCTCGCGGCCGAGCGCCTGGCGCGAGCGCTCGAGACGGTAGAGGACGTTGGCCTGCTTCTGCGGCAGCCGGAACGTCGCGCCGTGCTCCGAGAGGGCGTGCAGGATCGCCTGGCGGAATTGCCACACCGCGTAGGTGATGAACTTGACGTTCTTGCCGGGGTCGAACTTTTTGGCGGCCTGGATGAGCCCGATGTTCCCCTCGTTGATGAGGTCGAGCAGCGACACGCGGGAGTGGTGAAAACGCTTCGCATAGGCAACCACGAACCTGAGGTTGGCCTCGACGAGGTGGCGCAGCGCCTCCCCGTCGTTGTCGTGCTTGATCTTGCGGCCGAGTTCCTGCTCCTCGGCTGGCGTGAGCTGCTGAAAGCGGCCGATCTCGTAGAGGTAGCGCCGCAGCAGCGCAACCTCGGGATCGCGCTGGCGTTCGTCGCGGGTCATTCGCCCTCGTTCGGAACCAGTCCCCCCCGGGGCCGGATGGCGAGCGCGTTCTCGCGGGGCACGGCGCCGCGCCGCGCGGTCTCGCGTTGCAGCAGCTCTGTCAGACGCTCGACCTCGGCCTGCAGGGCGTCGATCTGATCCTTCATGTTGAGGATGACGTCCACGCCCGCCAAGTTTACGCCAAGGTCCCTGGTCAGGGTGAGGACGAATTCCAGGCGCTTGCAGGTCTCGTCGTCGTAGAGCCTGGTGTTGCCGACGCTGCGCGACGGCAGGATCAACCCCTCGCGCTCGTACAGGCGGAGCGTCTGCGGGTGGATCTCGTAACGCTCGGCCACCCAACTGATCATGTGGAAGCGCCTGATGCGGCCGGTCACACGCCCTCCCCTGCGATGGCGACGCGCCGGCCCGAGCGGCCCGCCTTGGGGAGGGTAACCCGTAAGACCCCGCCCCGGAGCGTCGCCGCCGTTTTGCCCGAAACTTCGGCCGGGAGCGCGACCGCGCGGTAGAACCTCCCGCGCGGCCGCTCGACGCGCAGGTACGTCCCCGGCGTCGCGCCGCTCTCGGAGGGCAGCTCCCCGGCCACGACCAGGGTGTCGCCCTCGAGGCGGAGGTCGATGTCCTTGCTGCGGGCGCCGGGGAGCTCGGCCTCGACGGTGACCTCGGCCTCGCTCTCCCAGACGTTCACCGGCGGCTCGAAGGCGGCGGGGGCGCCGACCGAGACGGGCGAGGCCGGCAGAAGCGCGCGCTCCGCCGCTTCGCGCAGCCGCGCCCCCAGCGCCATCAGCTCGCGGACCGCCCGCCAGTCGAGATCGCCCATCAGATCCTCCGTCCTTGGCTTGCGAGGCCGTCAGAGATGGTCCTCGCAGTCCCAAGGGATCCCTTCGCCCCGCCGTAGGCGGGGCTCGGGATGACCCCGCCGCAGGCGGGGTCAGTTCGACGGCTTGGACTCGACGTCCACGTACTCGGCGTCCACCACATCCCCTTCGGCGGCTGGGGGCGTCTGGCCCCCAGCGGCTGCCGGGCCCTCGCCGGCGGGGGGAGCGCCTGCGGCCGCAGAGGCGGTACGGTAGATCTCCTCCGCCAGGCGGTGCGACGCCTTGGTGAGCTTTTCGTACGCCTGGTCCATGCCGTCCTTCTTGCCGGCCTCGAGCGCCTTCCGGCCCTCCGCGATCGCGGCCTCGATCTCGTTCTTCTGCGCTTCCGGCAACTTCTCCTGATTGTCCTTGACGAGTTTCTCGGTGGAGTAGACGAGCGAGTCGAGTCGGTTCCTTGACTCCACCTCCTCGCGCCGCCGCTTGTCCTCGTCGGCGTTTTGCTCGGCCTCGCGGACCATCTTCTGGATCTCGCTCTCGTTGATCCCCGAGGAGGCGGTGATCTGGATCTTCTGCTCCTTGCCGGTGCCGAGGTCCTTGGCGGAAACGTGCAGGATGCCGTTGGCGTCGATGTCGAAAGTGACCTCGACCTGGGGGACGCCCCGCGGCGCCGGCGGGATCCCGACGAGGTGGAACCGGCCCAGTGTGCGGTTGTCGTGCGCCATCGGCCGCTCGCCCTGGAGGACGTGGATCTCGACCTGCGTTTGACTGTCGTCGGCGGTGGAGTACACCTTCGACTTGCGGGCCGGGATCGTCGTGTTGCGCGGGATGACGATGTCGGTCACGGAGCCGAGCGTCTCGACGCCGAGCGAGAGCGGCGTGACGTCGAGGAGGAGGAGGTCGTGGACCTCGCCCGCCAGGACGCCCGCTTGAATGGCGGCGCCGACCGCGACGACCTCGTCGGGGTTGACGCCCTTATGGGGCTCTTTGCCGAAGAGGTCCTGCACCAGCTTCTGGACGCGCGGGATCCTGGTGGAGCCGCCGACCAGGACCGCCTCGTCGATGTCCTTGGGTTCGAGGCCGGCATCCTTGAGCGCTTGGCGGCACGGGGCCACCGTGCGCTGGATGATGTCCTCCACGAGCTGTTCGAACTTGGCCCTGGAGAGGCGCATGTTGAGGTGCTTCGGGCCGGAGGCGTCGGCGGTGATGAACGGGAGGTTGATCTCGCTCTCCTGCGTGGTGGAGAGTTCGCACTTGGCCTTCTCGGCCGCCTCCTTCAGGCGCTGCAACGCCATGCGGTCCTTGGACAGGTCGATCCCTTGGTCGCGGCGGAACTCCTCGACCAGCCACTCGATCAGGCGCTGGTCCAGATCGTCGCCGCCGAGGTGGGTGTCGCCGTTGGTTGACTTGACCTCGACAACCCCCTCGCCGACCTCGAGGATCGAGATGTCGAAGGTGCCGCCGCCGAAGTCGTACACCGCGATCGTCTCGTCCTTCTTCTTGTCGAGTCCGTAGGCGAGCGCGGCGGCGGTCGGCTCGTTGACCAGGCGCACCACTTCGAGGCCCGCGATCTGGCCGGCGTCCTTGGTGGCCTGGCGCTGGGCGTCGTTGAAGTAGGCCGGCACCGTGATCACAGCCTTCTCGACCTTCTCGCCGAGGTAATCGTCCGCGGCCGCCTTGAGCTTCTGCAGGATCATCGCCGAGATCTCGGGGGGCGAGTAGATCTTTCCGTCGATGTCCACGCGCGCGATGTCGTTGTCGCCGCGCACGACGTGGAACGGGAACATCTTGATCTCCTGCGTGACCTCGTCAAAGCGGCGGCCCATGAAGCGCTTGATCGAGAACACGGTCTTGTCGGGGTTGGTGATCGCCTGACGTTTGGCAATCTGTCCGACGGGGCGCTCACCGTTCTTGCCGAAGCCGACAACGGACGGCGTCGTCCGGCTCCCCTCCTGGTTGGCGATGACGACCGGCTTGCCGCCTTCCATGACCGCCACGACGGAGTTGGTCGTTCCGAGGTCGATACCCACGATCTTTGACATTGATGAAGTCCTCCTCAGGTCAACACCACACGGGCATTATCGGACCTGAGTCGGTTATTGTCAAGGCGTCAGCAGTTTTGCCCCCGGCCCCGGGTTCGTCTCCTCTGAATCCTCCTTAAGATGCTGAGAAAAAATGAGGTTGGAATCTGGTGCCCCGTTCGCGTTGTTGCCAGCCAGCAGGACGGATCGCTCGCGGAGAATGTACCGGTACGGCCAGCCCCACGGGTCGAAAAGCTCGCCCGGCGTCAGGAAACGCTCGCGGCTCAGCTCCGGCAGGGTCTCCGGATAGCTGCCGATCAGGAACGCCCGAGCCTGCAGGACGCGCCAGATCCCCGCCATCCTGGCCCACGAGGCGGCGGAGCGCAGGCGCGGCACGAGCTTCGGGCCGGGGCCGAGGAGTGGGTTGGCCAGGTTGCGCGGCGCCAGGAAAACCGTGGCGACCAGAAACGGAAGGAGGAAGAAGGCGAGCCAGGGCACGCGGGGACGCCAGGCGGGCACCGGCGCGGCCGCGGTGGCGGCCCGTTGCGCTGCGCGCGTGATCTCGTCGCGTGTGGCCTGGCGGATCAACGAGCGGGTGAGGAGGGTGTAGAGCGCCTTGCAGGTGTCGAACTCGCCGTGGGGGCTGGTGCGGACGATCTCGTCGACGGTCGTAATGCCGTCGACGAGCGCGAGGATGTCGCGCTCAACCGGCGAGATGCGGACCCGGCCGGAGGCCGCCGGGATGGGGAGGACCGGTTCGAGGTCGATGTCGAACGCCTCGACGTCGTCGCTCTCCAGCTCGGTGCTCACCTCGGCCTGGCGGGCGGCCGGCGTCGCCACGAAGACGACCCCGCGATGAGGGATGCCCTTCTCGATGATCGGCCACTCGTCGAGCATCCGGGCGCCTTCCATCAGGATGCTCTCCGAGCCCATCGCCGTGACGAGCTCGGCATCGTAATCGACGCTGGTCTCTTGCGAGAAATGGTAGTCGCCGTCCTGCCAGCGAAAGACGCGGTAGATGATCTGGAGAATCTGTTGCTCGACCGCCTTCTTGAGCTCCTCGCGCGAGATGACCGAGCGCTCGATCAGGATGTGACCCAGGCGTTCGAGCGTCTCCATCTGGGTCTTCAGCGCGGCGTCGAGCTCGGGCTTGGTGACGGCGCCGGTCTTCAGGAGGACCTGGCCGAGCCGATCCTCCAGTCGCTTGTTGAGGGAGTCGGCGCCCACGACCTTGCCGTCGAGGAACGAAACGGTCACGACGTCCTCTTTGGAGCGCAGGGTGAGGACGCCGGTCTTCCGCTGCAGTCCGATGAGCTGGAAGATGTCGGAGAGGGAGAAGTCGCGAAGGGTACCTTCCAGCGCCACGCCTACCTCCATTCCACCCGGAGGAGCTGCGCCGCCGCGACCGCCGCCGCCCAGAGCAGCGCGGACGCCGCTTCGAGCGGCCAGACCGGAACCATCATCAGCGCCGGGGAGACGTACGCGGGCAGCCACAAGCAGGCCGCGGTCGCACCGCCCACCCCGACGACGGCGAGCAGCCAGCCGAGGACGGGCCTGGCGCCGTAGGCGGCGCCGAGGCCGGGGACCACAAGGTCGGCGAGACGCCGTTCGAGGTGGAGGGAGGCCTGGCGGCGGAGAAGCTGCTGGCGCTTGGCGAGCTGCGCATCGATGCCGACCATGTCCTTCTTGAGGAAGATGTTCACACACTGGGTGCAGTAGCTCTGGCTCTCGTGGGACAGCTTGCAGCGCCGGCAAAACGGTCGGCCGCACTTCAGGCAGGAGGCCGCGAGCCCACCGAAGTGCCTGCGAGCGAGCAGGTGGACGAGGGCGACCATCAGGGCCAGGACGGCGCCGATCGCGAGAGGGTGGGCGAGCGTGCGCGAGCGTGCCAGCGGGGGCGGCAGCAGACCGCGGTTGAGCAGGGCCAGAGGGTCCTTGCGCGCGAGCATGGCACGGGCCTGGGCAAGGGAGAAGACCGGCAGGATGATGTCGCGGTCGCGGGCCGGCACCAGCGCGGCGAGACGCTCGCCGCCCGCCAGACGCGCCGCGGCCATGGTCTCGTCGCTCTCGTGGAAGTGGTAGTTTTGCGCGTACGTGAGCGAAAGGTCGTAGTTCGCGATAGCGGGGTCGTAGCCGTAGCTCAGCGCCGCTTGGAACGACTGCAGCGCCGCGTTGTAGTCACCCTCGGAGTAGCGAACGGTGCCGAGCGCAAGGGCGAGCGCCGCGTTCTGGGGTGCCACCCGCAGGCCTTCCCGGTACGTCAGCGTGGCCTGATCGAGGAAGCCGAACTGGCGGCCGATGTCGCCGGTCAGGAGGTAGTAGTCGGGGTCGTCGCCGAGTACGTCGGCGAGGGCGTTGAGCTCGTCGAGGATCTGAGGCTCGTAGCGCTTGTCGGCGAGGACCTCGGTCGCCTGGATGACCGCGCTGGGCGGGTGGGTCACCGCACGAAAGCCGACCTCGGCCAGGGTGGGGGCTGCCGCCACCAGGATCAGGCCCGCGGCGCCGAGGACCCTCTGGGCGGCCGTGAAGTACGCCCAGCTCAGGGCGAAGACCCAGAGCACCAGCCACACCGGGTCGCCGCCGACGAAGAGCGGGAGCGCAATGACCAGCAGCGAGAGGATCGCGCTGTTGGCCCCGAGACGCCACCGGGCTCCCGTCTCGGTGAGATCGTGCCAGAGCCTCGGCAGCACCTTGCGGATCGCCAGCAGGCCCCAGACCGTGAGCGCGGCCAACAATCCGGCGAGTGCGGAGAGCAGGGCGGTCGCCGCGATGAAGCCGCGCAGGCGTTCGTCGCTGACGAGGCAGAACACGCCGCGGCCGAGCGCCCCGAACCCGGCCACCAGGTTCGCGTGCTTGAGTCGGACATCGGCCAGCGCCAGCCACGCCTCGGCGCTGCCGGGGTCGAGGCGGGTCGCCTGGACCAGCACGGTCTCGGCGTCGGGCGCTGCCAACGTCCTGGCTTGGACCACGAGCGCGAGCGCGAGCGGCGTCAGGCGCTCGAGCCCCGTCTTGCCGGCCGCCTGCAAAAGCTCGTCCGTGCGCTCCCGGACGGCGTCGGGCGCTGGGCGGTCCAGAACCTGGGCGAGCCGGAACCACGCCTGCTCGACGTCGCCACCCCGCCCCCGCTCGGCCCCGGCGGCGGCCGCAACGGGGAGCAGGGCGAGCGCCAGCGCACTAGCGCGTCGCAGCCACGAAGAGCGAGCGCAGCTGATAAAGGACGTCCTCAAGGTAGCGAGCCTCCTCGCCGGAAAGCTGCCCTGCCGTTTTCTCCTGTACCACGGCGAGCAGGTCGATGAAGAAACGGGCGGTCTGGGGTTCGCGGCCGCGTCCAGGGATCTGCCCGGACAGCAATGCCGCCGCCTGTTGCGCCAGGAAGTCCACAAGGTCAAGAAATCCGATCGCCGGGGGTGGCGAAGCCGGCTCCGGCGGCTTCTCGGCGGCAGGTGGCGGGCTGATGGCAGGCGGCTCCTCGGTGGTCGGCGCGGATCCCGCCGTCGCTGCCGGCTCGACTTCCTCGCCGTCGACGGTGAACCGCCGGCGATCGACGACCTTCATTTTGCCTTCGTTCTCCTCCGTCACCTGCCCCTCCGCGTTACGAGCCTCGTCTCATCTTACGCAGTTGGCTCCGTCGGAACAAGCTCCCGGCTTCGCTTTGCGAGGGTATACTCCCGCCTCATGAGCGAAGACGGCCCCTTTTCAGCGCTGCGCGCGCTTTCCGTCCGCCTGCGGGCGCCCGACGGTTGCCCCTGGGACCGCGAGCAGACGCTGGAGAGCCTGAAGACCTACATCATCGAAGAGGCGTACGAGGTCGTGGACGCGATCACCGACTCCGACGGCTCGATACTCGCCGGCGAGCTCGGCGACCTCCTCTTCCAGATCGTCTTCGCGGCCCAGATCGCCGCCGAGCGGGGCCTGTTCGACATCGACGACGTGTGCCGCGGCATTCACGCCAAGATGGTCCGTCGCCACCCCCATGTGTTCGGCGACGTCGAGGTGCGAGGCGCCTCCGACGTCGTGCGCAACTGGGAGGCGATCAAGGCGAAGGAACCGAGGGAGGGGGGCGCGCTCGCGGGCGTGCCGCGTCAGCTGCCGGCGCTCCTCAAGGCGCTGCGGATCACGGAAAAGGCGGCCGCCCTCGGGTTCGACTGGGAGCGGGCCATGGACGTGGTGGCCAAGCTCGAGGAGGAGGTCGGCGAGCTCAAGGAGCAGTTGGCATCCGGCCGCGGCGCCGCCTCCCGCGAGGGCGTGCGGGAGGAGCTGGGCGACGTGCTGTTCGTGATGGCCAACCTGGCCCGTCAGCTCGGGGTCGATCCCGAGGCGGCGCTCCAAGGCGCCAACGACAAGTTCGCGCGTCGCTTCGGGGCGATCGAGGATGAGGCGCGGCGGCAGGGCACCCACCTTGCGGCGCTCGGTCCCGCGCAGCTCGACGCCCTCTGGAACCTGGTCAAGGCGGCGGAACGTTCAGCCACGGAATGATTTGACATTTTTCCCCGCCGGGCCTAAGGTGCGTCGGGTTTTTGCTCCATCCGGAGCGGGGAGACATTTGATGCGCACATCCTGGTTGGTTTCTGTCATCGCCGCCGCAGCGGCTTCGGCGGCGTTCGCGACAACGCCCGTCCTGCGAGTCAACGATACGGTCCTGACCGACGGCGACCTCGCGATGGCCAAGAGGGTCGTCGCCATGCAGATGCAGGGCATGCCCTCGACCGACGCGGTCGTGACGCGCCACGCGGTCGACCAGCTGATCAGCAAGGCGCTGGTGCTGCAAGCGGCGCGCGACGCCAAGATCACGGCCGACCCGAAGGCGGTCGCGGCGAGCATCGACGAGCAGCGCAGTCAGCTCGGCGGGCCCGAGGCGTTCGCGAAGGCGCTCGCGGCGGCAGGGCTCACGGAGCAGGATCTCGTCCAGAAGGAAACCGACCGGATGATCATCCAGAAGTACCTCGAGACCGAAATGACCAAGCGGGCCGCAGTCAGCGACGCCGACGCCAAGGCGTACTACGACGCGAACCCGAAGGAGTTCGCCCATCCGGAAGAGGTGAAGGTCCGGATGATCCTGGTCAAGGTCAACCCGGCCGCCGACCCGAAGGAAGACGCCGCGCTGAAGGCGCGCGCCGAGGATGCCCGCAAGCGTGTGGCCGGAGGCGAAGATTTCGCCAAGGTTGCGAGCGAGATCTCGGACGACCCGAGCAAGGCCAAGGGGGGCGAGATCCCGACGTGGATCCAGAAGGGCCGCATGCTGCCCGACCTCGAGGGGCCGGCGTGGGCGCTCAAGCCCGGTGAGGTCAGCCAGGTGCTGCGCAGCAAGTACGGGTACCACATCTTCAAGATGGAGAGCCGGCGCGACGCCGGTCAGACGGCGTTCGCCGAGGTCGAGCCCTCGCTCGTCAGTTTCCTCAAGAACCGCAAAGTGGACGACGCGATCCAGGGCGTCATCCAGGAGCGCAGGGCCAAGGCGAAGATCGAGGCGCTCGACCCGGCGGTCAAGGCCGCGCTCGAGCCCCCGCCGGCGCCCGCCGCGCCGAAGAGCGGGACGGCGGCTCCGGGAGCCGCTCCGGCCAAGCCCGCGGCGCCGGCCAAGCCGCCAACGGATGCCCCGAAGAAGCCCTGACCGCAGCCTGCGGGTCGTGGTGGCGGCCGTCGTCGAACGTGACGACGGCCGCATCCTTCTCGCCCGGCGTCTGCCGGACGCCCACCTCGGCGGGCTGTGGGAGTTCCCGGGGGGCGCGGTCGAGGACGGCGAGACGCCCGAGGAGGCATTGGCGCGCGAGCTTGTCGAGGAGCTCGGTGTCCGGATCACCGTCGCCGAGCCGGTCACCTTCGCCTTCCACCGCGACGAGCACCGGGATGTCGTGCTGCTCTTCCACGCCGCGTGCATCGTGCAGGGGGAGCCCCGCGGGCTGCAAGGCCAGGAGGTGCGCTGGTTCGCCCGCGAGGAGTTGGCGGCCCTGGCCACGCCCCCGGCCGATGCCGCCCTGGTCCGCCGCCTCTCCGGCAACCAGGCCTGACGCCACGCTACCTCAGCCCTCCCGACTCGCGGCTCTACTCTGAGGATGTCCATTCTCTATCCCCGGTGATCCAGCCCCGCGCGTGGCCTGTCTTGTCTTCTTCACTGCGTGAGGCCCTATCTTTTGCCCGCGGTCTACGGCCGGGTCGCTCGGGCGG
>PKYI01000096.1 GCA_003133645.1 Acidobacteriota bacterium
TGGCGCGGGTGCTGTGACGAGCCGTGAGCGCCACGTCGAAGCGGTGCCGCAGCCGCAGCCGCGCCCACGCAAAACCCACCCCCGTCGGGCGGGCGATCGCGTGCACGCCGAGCAGGCGGGCGAGCGGCGCGTGCGCGGCCGGCAGCAACGCCGCGGTCTCCCCCCCGCGGTTGGCGGCGCGCAGCGCGGCCAGCGCCGGCAACGCGTGCACGAAGTCGCCGAGCCAGTTGGGCAGGTCGACGAGCATGCGGGCGGGGAGGGCGCTCATGGCTGGTTTACGGAAGCGCACGGCGGCGCGTCGTGGCTTCCCATACCGCGGTCCACTTGAGAAATGTCCCGTACGCCATGAGCACCGCAACGACGAAGCCGGCGCCCCCGTCGAGGAAACCGAGACGGACCACGAACGACCGCACGAAGCGCCACTCGGCACGCGCGGCCGCACCCGCCACGGTCGCGCGGCGGTTGCTCGCGACCAGTTCCGCCGCCCCGCGCAGCGCGTAGTCGTGGAGCTTCGGCAGGTACTGCGGGAGCGACCTGAGGGTGTGGTGCTCGAGGGCCCCGGCCAGGCGCCCGACGGACGCGGCCGTGACGGCACCGTGCACCGCCCGCTCCGCGAAGCGGGCCCGGCGCCGGTCGAACAGCCGCACGACCCGGTCGCTCCCCCAGTCGCCGAACCGCAGTGGGCGGCCGAACGCCAGATTGGTGCGCTCAACCGAGTATGCCGCATGGGCCGGCGCCGCGAGCGCCCGGCTGATCGCGTCCCGCAGCGCCGGGCTCACGCGCTCGTCGGCGTCGAGCACCAGCACCCAGTCGTTGCGGCAGCGCTCGGCCCCCCAGTTGCACTGCGCGCCACTCGACGAAAAGGCGTGCTCGAGCACGGCTGAGCCGGCCTCGCCCGCGACCTCGCGGGTGCGGTCGCCAGTCCGCGGGTCCACGACCACGACGACCTCTGCGGTCCACCCGGCGACGCTGGCGAGCGCCGCCGGCAGCTGTTCCTCTTCGTCGCGGGCCGTCACGAGCACCGAGACCGGGGCGCTCACGCCCGCTCGCCCTCCTCGACGCGGACCCTGCGGACGGCGAGCGCCTTGCCGGTTGTCTCGTCCACCTCGATCACGGCGCCGCATAGTGCTCCGCCCCGGGTGGCCGGTTCGAGGGCACGCGGGGTCGCGAGCAGAAACCTCTCCAGCACGGCCTGGGGCTTGAACCCGATGACGCCTTCGTACGGCCCGGTCATCCCGACGTCGGTGAGGGCCGCGGTGCCGTGCGGCAGGATGCGCTCGTCGGCGGTCGGCACATGGGTGTGAGTCCCAAGCACCGCGCTCACCCTGCCGTCGAGGTGCCAGGCCAGAGCCTGCTTCTCGGAGGTCGCCTCGGCGTGGAAGTCCACGATCCTCACCACCGTCTGGCCGCCGATCTCCTCGAGGATGCGGTCCGCGGTCCGGAACGGGCTTTCCATCGGCGTCATGAAGGTGAGCCCCTGCAGGTTAAGCACCGCAACCGGGACGCCGCCGCGCGACGTGACCACGCACCAGCCCCGGCCGGGGTTCCCCGCCGGGTAGTTGGCCGGCCGCAACAGGCGCGGCTCGGCGTCGAGGAGCGCTGCCGTGTCCTTCTTGTCCCAGATGTGGTTCCCCGAGGTGAACACGTCCACCGGGAGGCGATTGAGTTCGTCCCATACCGATCCGGTGAGCCCGAACCCGCCGGCGGCGTTCTCGATGTTGACGACGGTGAAATTGACCTCCAGCTCCGCCTGGAGACGGCGCAGCCTCTCCGTCACCAGCCGGCGCCCCACCTTGCCAACGACATCTCCCACGAACAGGATGCGCACCATCTTCGAACCCCCGGGCCTGCTTCCGGGCAAGCATACACGCGGCAAGGCCATTCCCCGTGCCGGCGCCCGTCAGGCTCCCGGGCCGCGGGCGCCTTGTCCCGCGGGCACGAGTGCAACCAGGGCCGCGAGGTCAAGCAGCGTGGCCACCGGGCCGGTGACCTTGACGACCTCGTCCTCGGCGAGCCGGCGGAAGGTGCGCGAGAGCACCTCGGGGCCGGTCCCGCACAGCGCGGCGATCAACCGCTTGGGCTCCGCGAGGCGGATCTGGGCGCCGCGGGCGAGCACGCCGCCGGAACGCTTGAACGCCGACAGGAGGTACGCGGCCACCCGTTCCTCGACGGTGTGGAGCGTGAGCCCCTCGACCAGATCCGCGAGGCGCCGCAGCCATATTGACATCGAAGCGAGCAGCGCGAGCGCCACGTCGGGCCGGCGGCCGAGCAGTTCGAGCAGGGCGGGACGCGGCACCACGGCAAGTTCCCCGTCGTCGATCACGACCGCGGTGGCGGGGAAGACGCCGGGGCCGAACACGGCGGCCTCCGCGAACGAGGCCGGGGCGCGGACGAGGTGGAGCACCTGCTCGCGGCCGTCGGGCCCGCTGCGGATCAGCTTCACCCGTCCCGAAAGGAGCAGCGGCAGGAACTCCGCCGGATCGCCCTCCGAGAACAGCAACTCGCCGCTGCGCACCCGGTGCACCCCGCACAGGCGCGCCACGTCCTCGAGCAGCGCCGGCGGCAGCGCCGCGAACAGCGGGATCCGGCGCAGCCCCGCCGGGAGGTCGATCGTCACGGGCCTCATTGTGCCAGATCGGGCGCTTGACGCCCGCCCCCCGACCTCGGACAATGACGACCGCGATCACGCAGGGGGGTGGAATGCGTGCTGCCAACGAAACACCAGCGGTTTCCCGCCGGACTGCCTTGAACTGGTTGCTCGGAACGTCGCTGGGCGCGACCGTGGCGGCCGCTCTGTACCCGGTTTTCCGCTTCGTAATCCCGCCCCAGGTCGCCGAGGCGCCGGTCAACCGCGTGCTCGCTGGCAAGCTCTCCGAGCTGCCGGATAATTCGGGGAAGATCTTCCGCTTCGGGTCGAAACCGGGGATCCTCATCCGGACACCGACCGGTGAGGTGCGCGCGTTCTCGGCGGTGTGCACCCACCTGAACTGCACCGTGCAGTACCGCCCCGACCTCCAGCACATCTGGTGCGCCTGCCACAACGGCCAGTACGACCTGCAGGGGAAGAACATCGCCGGGCCCCCGCCGCGGCCGTTGGAAGCCTACAAGGTGGACATCGCCGGGGACGATCTTTACGTCACCAAGGGAGCGTGAGTGATGCGCGCGCTCGACAAACTCTGGCAAGCCCTCGACGAACGCCTCGAGCTCGACCCCATCGTCGAGTTCGTGGCGCACAAGGTGGTCCCGCGTCACCGTCACTCCTGGGCCTACTACTTCGGCGGGTTCACAATGTTCTTCTTCTTCGTCCAGGTGGCGACCGGGATCCTGCTGCTGCTCTACTACCGCCCGACCGCCGAGGCGGCGTTTGAGAGCGTCCAGTTCATCGTGACGCGCGTACCGTTCGGCTGGCTCGTGCGCTCCGTCCATTCGTGGTCGGCGAACCTTATGATCCTGTCCGCGTTCGCCCACATGTTCTCGGTCTACTTCATGGGCTCGTACGCCAAGCCGCGGGAGCTGACGTGGTGGAGCGGGTTCGCGCTGCTCGGCCTCGCCATGGGGTTCGGGTTTTCCGGCTACCTCCTCCCCTGGAACCAGCTGTCGTTCTTCGCCACCCAGGTGGGGACCGACATGGTGAGCAAGGTCCCGTTCGCCGGGGCGTGGCTGCTGAAGTTCCTGCGCGGTGGCAACGAGGTGACCGGCGCGACGCTCACGCGGTTCTTCGGTTTCCACGTCGCGGTGCTGCCGATGCTCACCGCCCTCCTGCTCGCCGGCCATCTCGCGTTCATCCAGCGCCAGGGGATGCACGTCCCGGCATCGCTCGAAGAGGAGGCGAAGAAGCGCAAGCCGATCCGTTTCGTGCCCAACTTCATGCTGCGCGAGGGCGTCGTGTGGCTCCTGGGCCTGGCGGCGCTCGCCGCGCTCGCCGCGTTCTTCCCGTGGGAACTCGGCATCAAGGCCGACCCGTTCTCGAGCGCGCCGGCCGGCATCAAACCCGAGTGGTACTTCCTGTTCATGTTCGAGACGCTCAAGCTCCTCCCGGCGCACCTGCTCGGGATCGAGGGCGAGCTTCTCGGGCTCGGCGCGTTCGCGCTCGGCGGCCTCGTCTGGTTCCTCGTGCCCGTCCTCGACCGCGGCGGCCGGGTCGGCCGCCGCAGCCGCGCATTCCTCGCCCTCGGCTGGGTCGTCCTCGCCTACATCGTCGGCTTCACGTTCGCCTCGTTCGCGGGGGTGTTCAAATGACACGCCAGCTCGCCAACGCCACCCTTGCGATCCTGCTCGCGGCCGGCGCGCGCGCCGCGGTGCCGCCGGCCCCCGCCGGCGCGCCCGGCAAGCACGCCGACGACTCGTGCATCGGCTGTCACGCCAAGCTCGACGACGTACGCCTGCGCAAGCCGGCCGAGCTGGCGACCGCCGACATTCACCACGCGCAGGGGATCTCGTGCGCGGGCTGCCACGGCGGCGACCCGACGTCGGGCGACCCCACGGTCGCGATGGATCCGCGCAAGGGGTTCGTCGGCAAGTTCGCGCCGCGGGCGATCCCCGAGATGTGCGGCTCCTGCCACTCGAACGCCGCATACATGCTGCGCTACGCGCCCAACATCCCGACCGATCAGCTCTCGCAGTACCGCACCTCCAAGCACGGCCTGGCGCTCGCCAAGGGTGCCACCGACGTCGCCGTCTGCTCCTCGTGTCACGGCGCCCACGGGGTGCGGCCGCCGTCCGACGCGCGTTCGCCCGTCTACCCGACGCGGGTCGTGGATACCTGCGCGCGGTGTCACGCCGACGTCGCGCTCATGAACCGGTACGGCATCAAGGGCAACGAGGTCGAGGAGTACAAGAAATCCGTTCACTACGCGGCGCTAACGGAAAAGAACGACCTTTCCGCGCCGACCTGCAAGTCGTGCCACGGGGCGCACGGCGCCACCCCCCCAGGGGTCGACTCGGTGGCCAACGTCTGCGGCACCTGCCACGTCTCCCAGCTCGAGCGCTTCGACCTGTCGCCGCACAAGGACGCGTTCACCGCCATGGATCAGCCCGCATGCGAGGCCTGCCACAGCAACCACGCGATCGGCCACCCGCAGGACTCCTGGATCGGCGTCGCCGACAAGCAGGTGTGCGGCGCCTGCCACAGCGCGGGCGACGCCGGCGCCGTCGCGGCCGCCACGATCTCCGGCGCGCTCTCCAAGGCCGCTGCCTCCGAGGCCGCCGTCCGTGAACGCGTCGGGCGGGTCAAGCGCGCGGGGATGCTGATGGACGCGGCGGACATCAAGCTCGAGGAGGCGCACCAGTCGTACGTCATGGCCGAGGTGGAGATCCACACCGTCACCGTCGCCCGGGTGGAGAAGCAGACGCAGGCGGTGCTCGCCGCCACCTCCGCCGCCGACAAGGACGCCGCCGCCGCCGAGGCGGAGATCCGCTTCCGCCGCACCGGCCTGTTCGTCTCGCTCGCCGTCATCGCAGTCGCGATGGTCACGCTGGCCCTCAAGATCAGGAGCATGGAACGCTGAGCCGTCGGCAGCGCGGCCGCAGCCGCAGCTCAGTCGGTGTTACTTGACGTCATGGGACGCTGCCAGCGACGCCTGAGAAGGTCCGGCCTCCGTCGCGGCCATGCCGCCGACGTGGGTGTACAGGGGCGATTCGATCTCGGGCAGGCGGCGCGCGTACTCCGCGTCGCTCACGCCGCTGCACCAGTGCCCGCTCAGCCGGAACGCCGCCACGATCCCAAGATACACGACCACGGCCAGGGCGACCGCGAGCGCCGGGCGCAGCCGCCAGCGCCCCGGCTCGACGCGCGGCGGACGCACGGCGAGGCACCCCTTGACCGGGCACGCCGCGACGCAGTCCTGGCACGACGTGCACTCGACCGAGGCGACGCGCGTCATGGCGTGCACGCGCAGGCGCGCGGGGCACACCTTCGTGCATTTGCCGCAGTCGGTGCAGGTCGCCGGGTCGCGGGTCACCTTGAACGGGGCGAGCCGGCCGATCATGCCGAGCAGCGCGCCGTACGGGCACAGGTAGCGGCACCACAGGTCGCGCACGAACACGGAACCGACCGCCAGCACCCCGAGGACCGCTACCGTGACGCGCGAGGGGCGCGCGAAGAAGAGCAGCATCTTGGTGTCCGCCACCCGGTTGTACGGGCTGTCGAGAAAGGCGCGCACCCCGGGAAGATCGAGCGCGACCCAGGTCACCCAGAGGAACAGGGCCAGCAGGATGTACTTGAGCGACCGCAAGGGGACGTCGAGCCAGCGCGGCGGCGCCCAGGTGCGACCGAGAAGCCTCCCGCCCAGCCGCCCGAGCGCCTCCGACGCCGTCCCGACCGGACAGATGTGGGAGCAGAACGACTTCGCCACGACCGCGCTCATCGCCAGCACGCCCACGAGGATCGCGAGGCCGGCCGGGTGGACCGGATGCACCCCTTCCCCGGCGAGCCAGAGCCGCAGCGACATCAGCGCCGAGATCGGCAGGAAACCCTCGACCCCCGGCGGGCGCGCTGCGTCCGGCGTCCGCCCGGCGGTCTGGGGGAGCGCCCAGAGCGCGAACTGGACGCCGATCACCGCCACCAACATCAGCCACGCCACCTGGCTCACGCGGCGGGCTCGGATCACCCCGGAGGTCTTGCGTCGGCGCACCATCGCTCCCACTGGCGAAGCTAGGCCGCCCGCCCGCGGCCCGCCTTGACCGTGGTCAAGACCTGACGGTGCCGTGACGCCCGGCCGCGGCGGCAGTGGCCTCGGCCCGGCTGTGGGCGACCATGACGATGGCGACGCCCGCAAGGATCACCGGCATCGCCGCCCACTCGGCCGCGGTGATCGTCTCGCCTCCCAGCGCGACCCCGAGGAACATCGCGATCACCGGGTTCACCTACGTGTAGCTGGTGGCCGCCGCCGGGCGCACCCGCCGAACCCAATCGCGAGCCCGACCCACTCCATCCGCCGCCGCCACTGCCCCCACAACCCGGCGAAGAGCGCCGACCACAGCGCCACTGTGGCCACTCCGAGCGCGGCCAGGCCCGAAGCGACCCACTGCTCCGCGACGACCACGCCGCCGTTTCCGCCCAGGAGCAGCAGTCCTCCCACCAGCGCGGCGTTTCTCCACTGCCGTGCGCTCGGCGCCGGGGCGCCGCGCAACCAGAGCGCGACGAACAGGACGCTCCCCGCCACCAGGAAGCGAGTACCGGCCATGAGGAAGGGGGGGAGGCCCTCGAGCGCGATTCGGATGGCAAGGTACGTCGAACCCCAGAGGATGTAGACGCCGAGCATCGCCGCGGCAACGCCGATCCAACGGCCCGGCGGCGGGATGGAGCCTCCATTCACTGCGGGACCGTACGCCAGAGAACGTCGCGGCCCAGCGATCGCGCTCCACTGCGGGCTGCGGTCCGTGCCCTGCCTCTCTCGGACCACGGCCCGCTGACCACGCTCTTCCGTGACCGGCACCCTGCCTCTACAGCTTCGCGGCGATCGCCCGCGCCATGTCGAGCGTCGAGGAGGCGCCGCCCATGTCGTAGGTGCGGGCTTTCCCCTCGGCGATCACCGCCGCGACGGCGCTCTCGATCCTGGCGGCCATCGCCATCTCGCCCAGCCACTCCAGCATCATCTTGGCCGCGAGGATCGTGGCGATCGGGTTGACCTTGTACTGGCCCGCGTACTTGGGGGCGGAGCCGTGCGTCGGCTCGAACACCGCCAGCTTCTCGCCGATGTTGCCGGAGCAGCCGAAGCCGAGGCCGCCCACCATCTGGGCGCACAGGTCGGAGATGATGTCGCCGAACAGGTTGGTCGCGACCAGGACGCCGTACTTCTCGGGGTCCTTGAGCAGCCACATGCAGATCGCGTCCACGTTCGCGTCGTCCATCGCGACGCCGGGGAACTCCCTGGCGACCTCCTTCGCGGTCTCGAGGAACAACCCTTCCGTGGCCCGCACCACGTTGGCCTTGTGGATCACCGTGACCTTCGGGTAGCCGTGCGCCTTCGCGTACTCGAACGCCGCCCTGATGATGCGCTCGGAGCCCTTCCTCGTGTTGATCTTGCAGGTGATGGCGTACTCCTCGGGCGCAAGCGCGGCGAAGTGGGCAAACGGTTTCGATTCCCGCGCGAGGACGTCGCGGAGGCTGTCGGGCACCGGCGAGAACTCGACCCCGGAGTAGAGGCCCTCGGTGTTCTCGCGGAACATCACGAGATCGATCGTCTCCTTGAAGTTGAGCGGGTTGCCGGCGTACGCCTTGCACGGCCGCAGGCAGGTGTACAGGTCGAACATCTGGCGCATGCGCACGATCGGTGAGCGGTAGACGAGACCGGTCCCCTTCAACCCGGGCGCCAGCTCGGCCTCGGCCGCCTTCACCGGCTTCGAGGTGATGGCGCCGAACAGGGCGGCGTCCACGCGGCCGAGCAGGTCCACCGTGCGCTGCGGGAACGCGTCGCCCTCGGAACACCAGAACTCCCAGCCGATGTCTCCGTGGACGTACTCGGCGTCGAGCGCAACGGCGTCGAGCACGAGGCGCGCCGCCTCCATGACGTCGTTGCCGATGCCGTCTCCGGGCAACCAAGCGATGTGGTACCTGGCCATCGTCAAACCTCCTCCTGACTCGTCGTGCGCGCGGCGACGACCCGTGCAGGGCGCCGCCTCACTCCACGACTTTCCTCACCGGCTCTTCGGCAGCTCTCTCGGGGCGGCACCGTCGTAGGCGGCCGCACCCTGGTCGATCCGGCGCATCGGCTTCTCGCGCTGGCGCTCCTCCAGCACCTGCGCCATCCACCCCGCGGTCCGCGCCAGGATGAAGAAGCCGTTGGCGAGGTCGGGGTGGAAGCCGAGGTCGGCGAGCAGCGCGGCGATGGCGCCGTCGACGTTGAGCGGCAGCGGCTTCCCGGCCGCCGCGAGCTCACGCACGATCGCCTCGGCGACCGCGATGTGCGACCCGGTCGCGGCGGCCTCGCCGGCCAGCTGCAGGAGCCGGTGGGAACGGGGGTCGTCGCTGTGGACGCGGTGCCCGAACCCCGGCAACCGCCGGCCGGCCGCCTTCTCCTCGGCGATCAGCGCCCGCGCCGCCGCCGCCGCGCTCTCCCCCGCCTGCACCTTCAGGGCGCCGCGCGCGAGCACGTGCATGCAGTCTTCGACCGCCCCCCCGTGGTGCCTGTTGATGGACAGCGCTCCCGACGCGATGCAGGCGTTGAGAGGTGCGCCGGTGGTCGCGGCGTTGCGCACCGCCAGCGTCGAGGGCGGCGTCACTCCGTGGTCGATCGACGCCACCAACATCGCCTCCACGAGCCGCCCGACCGTGGCGCCCGGCAGTTCGCCGCGCAGCACCAGGTAGACCGCCTCTCCGAACGAGATGCGGCCCATGAGATCGTCGAGACGGTAGCCCCGCACCCGGATTTCGTTCGGCCGGATCGAGGTGACCGCCGTCGCCCACGTGGTCTCACCCATGTTCATCCCTCCAGGACCTTCGCCACCGCGCCCGGCAGCTCGTCGAAGGCGTCCACGACCGTCGCCCCGGCTTCCCGCAGCGCCGCCACCTTCCCCGCGTGCGTGCCGCGCCCGCCCTCGACGATCGCGCCGGCGTGCGAGAAGCGCACGCCCTGAGTGGCGGCGCGGCCGCCGATGAACGCAACCACTGGCTTCGTCACCTCGCCGCTCGCCATCATCTCGGCGATGCGCTCCTCCTGCGAACCCCCGATCTCGCCGAAGATCGCGATGCACCGGGTCTCCGAATCGGCCTCGAAGCGGCGCACGACCACCGGCAGCGGCAGGCCCACGATCCCGTCGCCGCCGACGTGCACCAGGGTGGAGAGCCCGATCCCGGCACGGCTCAGGTAGTACCCGGTCGAGGAGGTCATGCCGCCGGACCGCGACGCAACGCCCACCCCTCCCGGCTTGAACCAGGAGCGTGCCGACTCGGCGCGGCCGCCGATCATGCCCAGCACTCCGCGGCCGACCGACAGCACCCCCAGGGTGTTGGGACCGAGGAAGTCGACCCCGGCGCGCTCGGCCGCGCGCGCGATCTCGAGCACATCCCACACCGGCACCCGGTCGCCGACCAGGACGGTGAGGGCGATGCCCGCCGCGATCGACTCCAGCGCCGCGTCCTTGACCAGGGGCGCCGGCACGAAGATCACGCTCGCGTCGATCCCGCCGCTCGCTTCGACCGCCTCGAGCACCGTGTCGTAGACCGGCGTCCCGTCGACGCTCTCGCCGCCGCGCCCAGGGGTGCAGCCGGCGACGACCTTGGTGCCATATTCGCGCATCAACCGGGCGCGCGCACGGCCCTCCCTCCCGGTGATCCCCTGCACCAAGACCCGCGTGCGTTCGTCCACAAGGATCGCCATCGCTTACCCCAGCCCCCGCGCCCGGCGGTACTCGTCGAGCCCCGCGATCTCGAGCGCGACATGCCCGCCCTCCGAACCCAACGCCGCGCAGTCCACCTCACACGCGAGGCACTCGGTGCAGCGGCCCCGCGCGGCGTCCTCGCGTGTGACCTTGAGGACCGGCACGCCGTCGGAGAGCGCGAGGATCTGCGGCACGCACGCCGCGACGCACGCCTTGCTCTGACAGCGGGCGCATACGGCGTGGTCGTAGGTGATCTCGCCGGTGGGGGTCGAGAAGGTGTACGGCCGCTCGACGGGGCCGGGGCCGCGGCGCGGCGGGCGCGGCGGCGGCGGCGTGAACGCCGCGACGAGCGCGGCTAGCCGGGCGGCGCACGCGTCGACCGGCGTGTCCTTGCCGTAGCACTCCACCGGTACCCCGAGCGCCTTGGTGTAACCGGTGAGGATCTCGATCGCCTTCTCCTCGCCGTTGCCGCCCAGGCGCACGACCGCGGGCACCGCCAGCGGCTCTTCGAGGAACGCCTTGACGAGACCGCGCGCCGAGTGGAACTGCTCCTGCGACGCGACGCCGGAGCCGGTGCCGAAATAGCCGTCCACGCCCGGTTGCGACAGCAGGATGCGCGCCGCCCTGTAGACCTTGGAGGCAGGAGGGTTCCCCGACGTGTCGCAGAAGTTTGCGACGGCGAAGCCGTGGCGAGCGAGCGCGTCCATCCCCATCATCGAACCGCCTCCGCCGGCGCCGTGAAACGCGACCACCCGTTGCCCGCGCTCGACCGCGTCGCGCATCTGGAGGAAGTAGAACGTCCCGCGGTAGTCGTCCTTCTCGACTTCCCACGCGATGCGCTCGAGCAGCGTGGGCGGATGGCCGAGTTCGCGCGCGACGTCGATTCCGAGTTCCGGGTGGCGGAACACCGCGGCGTCGTCCACCGTGATCCTGCAGTCGAGGGCGACGGCGCGCCCGTCGCCGGTGAACACCAGGGGGTTGACCTCCGCAGCCCGCGCTTCCACCGCCCGCGCCACGGCGGCCAGCCGCACGCACGCCTCGGCGAGGTTGCGCTGCTCCTCCCCATGCACCCCGACCCGGCGCCACAGCTCGCGGGCGGCGTGTCGCGGCAGGCCCTCGACGGCGTCGAGCGGGAGTTCGGCGACGGACTCCGGGTGCTCGCGCGCGGTTTCCTCGATCCCGGACCCGCCCCGGGCGGAGACCAGCAGCACCGGACGCCGGCGGCGGTCGTCGAGGATGATCCCGGCGTAGCGCTCGGTGGCGATCGCCACGCGCTCCTCGACCAGCACCTCGGTCACCGCGAACCCGTCGGCTCGCGCCGCGAGTATCGCCGCGGCCGCGTCGCCGGCCCCCACGGCGGAGTCCGCGAACCGGACGAGGCCCTGGGCCTTACGGCTGGTGGTCCAGGCCTGCGCCTTCACGACCACGCAGGCGCCGAGGCGGCCGGCCGCGGCGGCGGCCTCGGCCGCGCTGCGGGCGAGCTCGCCGCGGGGGACCGCGACGCCCGCACCCCGCAACAGCTGTTTTCCCTGGAATTCGGTAAGGCGCGCCACGGGAGGTCTCCGCCCCTGCAAGGGCCGAGGCACGCTACGCGAAGCTCCCGGCGGGTGTCAAGGCCGCGTCGGCAGCTAGAAAAGCTTATCGGGCCACGCTCCCGGCGAGTCCAAGGTATGATTGGTCGGACGCCGGGAGGAAACCATGGTGCGCGTGTCCTCGGATCCGGGCTCCTGCTACTTCTACTACCCGCGGCTGGTCTGCGTCGTCGGCGTCCGCGACGACGCCAGGGGAACCACCAACTTCGCCCCGGTTTCCTGGACTACGCCTCTTTCCTCGGATCCGCCGCTGTTCGGGATCTGCCTGTCCCCGGCTACGTACACGCACCAGCTCGTCCTCAAGACCGGCGAGTTCACGATCAACTTCCTCACCGAAGAGCACGCCGGGCTCGCCAGCGCGCTCGGGACGCTCTCCGGACGCGAGACCGACAAGGCCAAGATGCTTGCGCTCGAGCTCGAGGCGGGCGAAGCCATCGCGACACCGAGCCTGGCGATCGCCTACGTGGCCGCGGAGTGCCTGCTGGTCGAGCGCCACCACCTCGGCGACCAGACGCTCATCGTCGGCGAGGTCCAGCGCCTGCACGTCGCCGAAGGCGCGTTCGACGCCGACGGCGTGCTCCGCGTCGAGGCGACGAGCCCTCTGCTCTACCTCGGCAGCAGCCGCTACGCCACGACCACGAAGACCACGGTCCGGCCCGCGAACCCCGGCGCGGCCCGCTGAACGCGCTCGCGGCACCGGGGTGCCCGTGACCTTCCGTTTCGGCGCCGCGGCGACGCCAAGGTATGATGACGCCCGCTTGGCGGGGTTGCAGCGCGGCGCCGGCGTGCGGCCCGGGGTGGTGACATGAGCGACGTGGTGGTGATCGGGGTGGCCGGCGGCACCGGCTCGGGCAAGACCACGGTGGCGGAAGCGATCGTCGCCCGAATCGGCGCCGACAGGATCGCGTACCTCCAGCACGACAGCTACTACCGCGACCTCTCCGGCGTTGACCGCGCGACGCTCGTCCACCACAACTTCGATCACCCCGACGCGCTCGAGACCGAGCTGCTCGCCGAGCACGTCCGCATGCTCAAGGAGCACCGGCCGGTGGCGGTGCCGATCTACGACTTCACCCGCCACGTGCGCACGGGCGAGACCCGCACGGTGGCGCCGCGCGGCGTGGTGCTGGTCGAGGGAATCCTGATCTTCACCGAGCCGACGCTCCGCAAGCTGTTCGACGTCAAGATCTTCGTCGATACCGACGCGGATTTGCGCTTCATCCGCCGGTTGCGCCGGGACTTGGTCGAGCGCGGGCGCACGGTGGAGATGGTGATCACCCAGTACCTCGAGACCGTCCGCCCGATGCACCTCGAGTTCGTCGAGGCCTCCAAGCGCTGGGCCGATCTGATCATCCCGGAAGGCGGCTTCAACTCGGTCGCCCTCGACGTCGTCTGCTCCCGGGTCGAAGCCCTCCTCCAGCCTGAACCGGCCTGACACCGCCGGTCACTCCCGCGGTCGGCGGCGGCGCTGGCGGAGCTCCTCTTCCTTGAACATGTACCGGATCGCGTGCTTGTAGATCATCAGGTTGGGTCCCTCGGTCCGGTTGAGCTTGATGCAGTTGCGGTCGTACCACTCCACCCAGCCATGCAACTCGGTGCCGTCGTCCAGCATCACGACCATCGCCGTCTTATTCTGCATCTGCTTGATGAAGTAGTAGTTCTCGGCGTTGGTCTGGTCCGGAGGCGCCTGTTTGCGGTGGACCATGCCCCGCATCGGCGTACGATCTCCCATCTCCGAAATGGATGGCCGAATGAGCCGGCGGCTGGTCAGGGCCTCGTCCCCCGTGCGCTCGAATTCCTTCATTTCATCCCCGTCGTTCTGACTGATACGCAGTATACCACCCCGCAAGACTGCTGGAAAGGATACGGACCGCCGGTGCGGAAGGTTTAGGAGGCCGGCCCCGTCCGCTTGCCCGGCCCGGCCTCGCCCGCCTCGTGGGCGAGGCAACACATCAGGCGCCCGCACATCCCCGAGATCCGGCTGGGGTTGAGCGACAGCCGCTGTGCCTTGGCCATCCGGATCGTCACCGAGTTGAAACGGGTCATGAACGTCGTGCAGCACAGCGTGCGCCCGCACGGCCCCCAGCCGCCGCTCGACTTGGCCTGGTCGCGGACGCCGATCTGCCGCAGCTCGACGCGCCGCCGGGTGCGCCGACCGAGGTCGCGCAGCAGCTCCCGGAAGTCCACCCGCTCTTCGGCGGCGAACGTGATCACGACGGTGTCGCGGTCGAGAGGCACGAGCGCGGCCACCGGCCGCATCGGCAGGTTCAGCTCGCGCGCCCGCTCGCGGCAGAAGCGGAGCGCGTCGCGAGCCACCAGCGCGAGTTCCTCGCCGCGCGCGATCTCCGCCGGTGCGGCCTTGCGGACGATGCTCCCCGCGATCCGCTCGCCGCACGGGCGCAACACTGGGATCTCGTGCGCGACGAAACGGCCCACCCGCTCGCCATCCGCGCTCGCGATGACGTACCGCGCGCCGAGCTCAAGCTCGACGCCGTCCCTGAACGTGCACGCCTGACCCGGGAGGTCGGGCGAAAACGTGATGCGAACGAACTCCGGCCGCGGACGGACGTCGCCGCAGCACTCCGAGCAGCTCATCGTTGACTCCCCCCGCCGGCCAGTTCCGCATCGGCCGCGGCGACCGTGGCCGCTTGGTCGGCCCTGGCCCGCCGCACGCGGGCATCGAGCTCCGGGTCGGACAGCGCCAGGATCTGGGCGGCCAGCACCGCGGCGTTGCGGGCGCCCGCCTTCCCCACCGCCACGGTGGCGACCGGGACGCCGCCCGGCATTTGGACAGTGGCAAGCAGCGCGTCGAGCCCGCCCGCGACGCCACCGGGCAGAGGCACGCCGATCACCGGCCGCACCGTGGCGCCCGCGGTAACCCCCGCCAGGTGGGCCGCCATGCCGGCGCCGCAGATGAAGACCCGCACCCCGTCCGCCTCGCCCCGGCTCACCAGCTCGAGCGTCCGGGCAAGGGAGCGGTGGGCCGATGCCACGTGGGCGCGCCAGCGCACGCCGAGGCGGTCGAGCTCGGCCCCGGTTTCGCGCAGCACGTCCCAGTCGTTCTTGGACCCCATCAGGATCATCACCGGTTCGGTCACGCGAGCCCCCTGCCGATGTCGCGGCGGTAATGCACCCCTTCGAACCGCACCTTGGCGGCCGCCTCGTAGGCGGCGGCCACGGCCTCGGCCATCGTCGCAGCGCGGCCGACGACCGAGAGCACCCGGCCTCCGGTGGTGACCAGCCGCCCGTCTTGCAGCGCCGTAGCACCGTTGAACACCAGCACGCCCGGTTGTGCCAACGCGTCGCCCAGCCCGCTGATCGGGTCGCCGCGGCGGGACGGCCCCGGATACCCGGCCGCCGCCAGCACCACGCATGCCGCGGCCTCGCGCTTCCACGCCGCCCTCTGCGACCCGAGCTCCCCCGCCGCCGCGGCCCGCAGCAGCTGCGCCAGATCGTCCTCGAGCCGGGGGATCACGGCCTGCGTCTCGGGGTCGCCCAGCCGGCAGTTGAACTCGAGCAACTGCGGGCCACCAGCCGTCACCATTATGCCAGCGTACAGCACGCCCCGGTACGGCCGGCCCTCCGCGGCCATCCCGGTCACGGTGGGATAGACGATCCCGCGCAGGATCGCGGTCGCGAGGGCCGGATCGAGGGGGACCGGCGAAACCGCGCCCATACCGCCGGTGTTCGGCCCCTCGTCGCCGTCCCCGACGCGTTTGTAGTCGCGCGCCGACGCGAGCGGCAGCACGCTCGCGCCGTCGGCGAGCACCATGAAGGAGACCTCCTCGCCCTCTAGGCACTCCTCGACGAGGACGCGCTCCCCGGCGGCGCCGAACGCGCGCTCCTCGAAGCAGCGGACCATGGCCGCCTCGACCTCGTCCCGGTTGCGGCACACCTGGACGCCCTTGCCGGCGGCCAGCCCGTCGGCCTTGAACACGACGGGGATGCCGATCTCCTTCACCGCCGCCGCCGCCTGGTCGCGGTCGGAGGCGGTGCGCGCGCGCGGCGTCGGGATCCCCTGCCGCAGACAGAACTCCTTGGTGAACACCTTGCTGCCCTCGAGTTCCGCCGCAACCCGCGACGGGCCGACGAGCAGCAGGCCGCGGCGGGCGAACTCGTCGGCGATGCCAAGGACAAGCGGCAGCTCCGGCCCGACGATCGTGAGGTCGATCTTGAGCGAGGATGCGAACTCCGCCAGTTCGACCGTGGCGTCCGCCGCGATCGGGACGCAGGTGGCGATGCCGGCCATCCCCGGGTTCCCGGGGGCGGCGTAGATCTCGTCGATCCCGGAGGCCTGGGACAGCTTCCACGCGAGCGCGTGCTCGCGGGCGCCGCCGCCGACGACCAACGCCCTCAACGCCGGCTCCCGGCCACGAGCGAAGCCTGCAGGAGCGAAAGGCAGGCGGTTTCGACCACGTCGCGCGCCGAGCAGCCGCGGGAGAGGTCGTTCGCCGGGCGTGCGAGGCCCTGTAGCAGCGGACCGACCGCCCGGGCGCCGCCCAGGCGCTCGGTGAGCTTGTAGCCGATGTTCCCGGCGTTGAGGTCGGGGAAGATGAGCACGTTGGCGCGGCCGGCGACGCGCGAGCCCGGGGCCTTGCGGGCCCCGACCGACGCCAGCAGCGCCGCGTCGAGCTGCAGCTCGAAGTCGAACTCGAAATCCACCCCGCGGGCCGCGAGCGCGGCCCCGGCGGCGCGCACCTTGTCCACCAGCGGGTGTTCGGCCGAGCCCTTGGTCGAGAACGACAGCAGCGCCACGCGCGGCTCGCCGCCCACGATCGCCCGGAAGGTGCCGGCGGCGCCCACGGCGACGTCGGCGAGCTGCTCGGCATCAGGGTCGGGGAGCACCGCACAGTCGGCGAACACCATCAGGCCGTCGCTCCCCCAGCGCGCGTCCGGGTGCACCATCACGAACGCCGAGGAAACCGTCCTGATGCCCGGCGCGGCGCCGATCGCGTGCAACGCCGCGCGCACCGTGTCCGCCGTCGTGCGGACCGCGCCGCCGACCGAGGCGTCGCACTCGCCGGCCGCCACCAGCAGGGAGGCGAAGTAGAGAGGGTCCGCGAGCGCCGCGCCGGTCTGCTCCCGCGTCCACCCCTTGGGCGCCCGCCGGCCGTGCAGGAGGTCGAACAGCGCCTGCCGCCTCGGGTCGGTCGTCGGGTCCGTGACGGTCGCCCCGAGGGCGCGCAGGCGCTCGTGCGCCGGCCCTTGCGCCGCCTCCGGACACAGAACCGTGACCCGCGCGATGCGGTCGCGGCAGAGATCGCCCGCGGCCTCGACGATGCGGGGATCATCCCCCTCGACCAACACGACATGCCCGCTCACGGCGCGGGCGCGCCCCGGCAGCTCCTCGAGAAAACTCATGCCGACCTCCGCGGCCATTGTAGCCGTCTTTCACGAGGCCTCGCGCGCCTGCACTTTCCCCCCGCGACGCCGGGACGTCGGCCCCAGCCCGGGGCTGGTTGTTTGGACGTCGTGTGGTGGTGGCGGCATGAACGGGTGGCCCCTTAGCCGCCATCCCTGTGGCCACGCAGGCGTATTCGCCGCCATCTCAACTTGTGTCACGGAAATTGAGATATTTCATGACAAATATTTGACCTTTACAAACCCTTGACAAGTCGTGTGAATAGCTTTAACTTGACGATTGTCACCGTAGTGGGACGGCGGGAAGCCGCCGCGCCGCAGGCGGAAGGGGGGCGAGGGAAATGATGCTACTTCATCTTGGCATGGCGCTGCTGGCGGCCAACAACGTGGTTGTGCCGTCGCACATCACCGGCAACGTGACACGGCGGGTGCAGACGCCGGCGACCGCGGCGGTCTACACCTCGGCGCAGGCCGAGCATTACCTCACCGCCGAGCAGATCGCCTACATCCGGCCCGGCCTGAACATCGCCGTGGGGAGCGTGACGATCGGCGCCGACAACAAGCCGATCGTCGATGTCACCTTCACCGACGACGGCGGCCAACCCCTCGACCGCGCTGGGGTCCTGACCCCAGGGCCGCTCGCGATGTCGTTCATCCTCGCCTGGTACGACCCGGCGGGGCGCTACTACACGGACTACTACACGACCACGGCGTCGAGCACGGTCACGAACCTCACCGTGCAGCAGGCGACGACCGCCTCCGGCACGTGGGAGGACCTCGGCGTCGGCCACGCCCGCTTCCACTTCACCAAGGCGTTGCCGACCGGCTACGACGTGACCAAGACGCACACGCTCGGCATCTACGCCACGCGCATCATCAACCTCACCGACCCGATCGTGATCAGCAAGACGTACGTGGCCGACGTCGAATACGACTTCCGCCCCGACGGCCAGGCGGTCACCAACACCTGGAACAAGATGACCGACGCGACGTGCAACCAGTGTCACGACCCGCTTGCCGCCCACGGCGCGACCGGCCGCCAGGACATCAAGCTTTGCGTGCTTTGCCACAACCCCCAGACCATCGACCCCGACACCGGCAACAGCGTGGACGCCAAGGTGCTGTTCCATAAGCTCCACATGGGGAGCAGCCTCCCGTCCGTCCAGGCCGGCCACCCGTACCAGATCATCGGACACGGGGGTTCGGTGGTTGACTTCTCGACCATCGTCTTCCCGCAGGACATCCGCAACTGCACCACCTGCCACCAGCCGAGCTCGCCGCAGGGTTTCGTCTGGTACAGCTACCCGTCGCAGGCGGCGTGCGGCTCCTGCCACGACATGATCAACTGGGCCACGGGCGCCAACCATAAGGGCGGTCCCCAGGCCGACGACTCGGCGTGCGCCTCTTGCCATCAGCCGCAGGGCGCGAACGAGTTCGACGCCGGGATCGTCACCGCGCATACGATCCCGACCGAGTCGGCCCAGCTCAAGGGGCTCAACATCCGGATCATCAACGTGACCAACGCGGCGCCGGGCACCAAGCCGGTCGTCACCTTCGCGGTGACCAATAACGACGGATCGTTCGTCGATCCCTCCACGCTCGGCAGCTTCACCTTCTACCTCGGTGGCCCGACGACCGAGTACACCAGCTACCTGACCGAGCGCGTCGGCAAGAACGCCGTCTCGAGCGGCACCACCTCGACCTACACCTTCCCGGACGCGATCCCGGCCACCGCCACCGGCACCTGGACGCTTTCGGCCGACCTCTACCGCACGATCACGCTCAACCCGGCGCCCGAGACCGCGAGCGAGGCGACGGTGCGCGAAGCCGCGCAGAACCCGATCTACAACGTCGCCATCACCGACGCCCAGCCGGTGGCGCGCCGCACCGTGGTCGACCTCGCGAAGTGCAATGTCTGCCACAACCAGCTCGCCCTCCACGGCGGCCAGCGCTTCAAGGTGCAGGAGTGCGTGATCTGCCACAACCCGAACAACACCGATAGTGCCTTCCGGCCCGCCGCCCAGGCGCCCAACGAGACGATCCACTTCAAGTACATGATCCACCGCATCCACACCGGCGCGGATATGACGCTCCCCTACACGATCTACGGCTACGGCGGCAGCATCAACAACTTCAACGACGTCCTCTTCCCCGGCGACCGGCGCGACTGCCTGAAGTGCCACGCGACCGTCCCGTCCGGCCAGCAGCAGACGTTCGAGGTCCCGCTGCCCGACGGCGTGCTGCCCACTCCGACGCTGCGCAACCCGTACATCCAGCTGATGCAGCCCACGACGGCCGCGTGCCTGTCCTGCCACGACGCAAAGGCTGCAGCTGCGCACGCGGTCACGATGACGGTGTCGTTCGGCGAGGCGTGCGAGGTCTGCCACGGAACCGCCGCCGACTATGCGGTTGCCAAGGTTCACGCTCGCTAGCGAGAGGTCATGCTGCGGGCCGCCGGTTATTAGCCGGCGGCCCGCAGCGCAGCACGAAAGGTGGACGGGATGAGCACCTGGTTTCGCGTTTTCTGCGCCGTGAGCGTGCCCTCGCTACTGGCCGGCGCCGCCCTGGCGGCCACGGCCCCGGCGAAGGGCCCCGACGATGCGTTCGCGCCGTGCAGCACCTGCCATGAGGAGATCACCACGCCGTTCGCCTCGAACCCCCACGTCCACGAAGCCGTCACGGGCAAGGCCGTGTGCGAGGGCTGCCACGGCGACGCGACCAAACACGCGGAGAAGGGGGACAAGTCGCTGATCAAGGTGCCGGCGGGCGCCGCTGGCGCCAAGGTCTGTCTCGCCTGCCACCAGCGCACGCCCGAGTTCGACCACGCGGCCAAGGGCTTCCACGCGTCGGCGTCGGTCAATTGCACCGATTGCCACTCGGTCCACCACAGCCCGGCCACCGCGCCGGCGCTGCTGCGGACGAACCCTTCGACGCAGCTGTGCGAGAGCTGCCACCCGGCCCAGCAGAACCTCTTCGGCAAGCCGTACGCCCACCACCTCGGACGCGGCGGCCTGGAGTGCGTGTCCTGCCACAATCCCCACGGCGGCCGCGGCGAACGCAGCCTCAAGACCACGTCCGCGGGCGAGCTTCCCTGCCTGTCCTGCCACACCGAGAAGCAGGGCCCGTTCGTTTTCTCGCACGTGTCCGGCTTCGAGGGTAACTGCCTCACCTGCCACGAGCCGCACGGCTCCAACAACCCCAAGATGCTCATCCGCGCCCGCGTGGACCAGCTCTGCCTCGAGTGCCACACGACGCTCCCGGCGGGGACGCTCGGGTCGCAGCCGCCGTCGTTCCACGACCTTCGCAGCGCGCGCTATCAGAACTGCACCGTCTGCCACGTCGCGGTCCACGGATCCAACAGCTCCCCGATGCTTCTGAAATAGGAGACGAGCGATGGCCAAGCGTTTCGCGTACTTCGTGGGTCTGCTCGTGGTCGCGTCCTGGGGCGCCACCGCACGTGCGCAGTCGACCCAGTTCTCCCTCGACCTCGGCCACCAGTGGACGGACGTGAGCGGCAACAACGACGTCTACAGGAGCCAGGTCAACGAGGGCCAGGGGTTGCTGCTGCGCTCGTTCTCCCTGACGACCGTGGACAACTCCGACGGCTCTAAATTCTTCGACCACCTGCGCATCGACGCGGCCGGGATCGGCGCCGACCCACAGGCGAGCTTCCGCCTCTCGGCCGGGCTCGCGCACGTGTACGACCTGCGCTTCTCGTACCGCCACTCCGAGTTCTACAACGCCCTGCCCGGCTTCGCCAACCCGCTCTTTGCGTCGGGGTTTGCCCCGGGCGAGCAGACGATCAACCGCGCGCTCGACACCGTGAACCTCGACGTGACCGTGCTCCCCGGCAGCGCCGTGACGCCGCTGTTCGGCTACGAGTGGGTGCGCTATTCGGGTTCGGCGCGCTCCACCGCAGCTGTCGGACAGAACGAGTTCCAGCTCCTCTCCAACCTCGGCGAGACGACCCAGGAGGTGCGCGGCGGGATCGGCTTTTCGGTCGGCGGTTTCTCCGGCCGGATCCTCCAGGGGTGGAGGTACTTCAACTCCACCCAGGCCGACCAGCTCCTCCCCGGCGCCGGAGCCGGTAACTACCCCCAGCCCGTGCTCGGCCAGCCGGTCACGCTTGCGAGCTACCTGGACCGCACCCACACCACCGGGACGACGCCCGTCACCACCGGCTACCTGACCGGCCGCCTGGCGGACGGCGTCCGTCTCGTGGCCTCGTTCAGTCGCGCGGACTTTTCGACCGACACGAGCGATGACGAAGCCGCGTGGGGCACCCTGGCGTCGTTCAAGCTCTCCCGCTTCTACTCCGGCCTGCTGGAGTCGGTGCAGGCGCATGCCGAGAGCCTGGACTGGCAGGGCAACGCCCGCGTCGAGGCGGAGGTTCTCGACGGTCTCGACGTCACCGTCGGCTACACCCAGCGGCACCGCGACCTCGACGGGCTGGCGACGATCGCCGATCTGTACGCCAACACGGTCAACTTCAGCGGCGCCGATCCCAAGAACGTCTCCACGCTGATCAACGCTCAGGACGCCATCCAGCGCGACGAGAAGGTCGTCGAGGCCCGCATCTCGTCGAACAACCTCGGACCGCTGCACCTGTGGGCCGGGTGGGCCAGGGCCGACCAAAACCTGGACGTCTCGCCCGCGGCTGCCGAGATCGTCGTGCCCGGCGGGCAGGGCGGTCGCTTCGACCGCGTCGTCAAGCGCACCTCGGCCGGCGCGACGCTCGCGCTGGCGGACGTCAAGCTCGCCGTGGACTGGAAGAAAGACGACGCCGACAACGCCGTCGTCCGCACCGACTACCTGAACCTCGAGCGCTGGCGCGGCCGCGCCACCTGGACCGCGGGCAAGTTCCTCCAGCTCGTCGGCACCGCCGAACACATCAAGGCGGAGAACCCGACGCCGGGGATCGACCAGGCCTCCACCACCAAGCACTGGGAGGGGAATGTTGTCCTCACCCCGGTCACCGCGCTCTCCGTCAGCCTCGGATACGGCGTGTACAAGGTGGACAGCGCCATCACCATCAGGACCCCGCAGGACTTCGGCCTCGAGCCGTCGCTGTACACCGAGGACGGCACCTCCAAGGACGCTTCACTGACGTACAAGGTCGGGCGCTTCGGCTTCGACGCCGGGTACTCGCAGTTCGAGAACAGCGGCGACCTCGCCCTCAAACTCGACCGCACCACGGTCGGCTGCGACTTCGACTTCACCCCGACGCTGGGCGCGTCGCTGCGCTTCGACAAGCACATGTACCGCGAGATCGCGCTGCCGATCGACAACTTCGACGCCAAGATCTACGGCGTCTTCCTGCGCTGGCACAACTAGACCGCCGGCCAATCGTTCCGCCTTGCCGCTTTGGGCTCCCCGCCGGGGGAGCCCAAATTGTTTTCAGACCCCTTGACAGCTATTATGATATACACCATCATTAATGTCGTGAATGAGACCGAAGCCTACCGGCTGGACGCGCTCGTGGAGCTGGGCCGGGCGTGGCCGCAGTCGTTGACGGTCGCCGAGATCGCCCGCCGCCGCAACATCCCGCCCAAGTTCCTTGCCCGCCTGCTCGGCGAGCTGGCGCGGGAGGAGTTGCTGGTGACGGCCAGGGGGGCGCGCGGCGGAGTCCGTCTCGCCACCGCACCCGGCCACGTGGCCCTGGCCCGCCTGCTGCGAGCTCAGGCGCAACCGGACGCCGGGGGACCGGCGGTGCGCTGGCTTGCCGAGCGCGCCGCCGAGGCGCAGGCGCGCGCGCTCGCGGGGCTCAACCTTGCCGAGCTGCTACGCGTCGAGGACGAAGCCAACGCCACCGCCGACTTCGTCATCTAGAAATGGGGGGACCATGCGAATCGCGTCGGACATCACCAAACTTATCGGCAACACGCCGCTGGTGCGGCTGAACCGCGTCACCTCGGGGTGCGCCGCCACCGTGGCCGCGAAGCTCGAGTTCTTCAACCCCGCCCACTCGGTCAAGGACCGCATCGGCATCGCGATGGTAGAGGCGATGGAGCGGGCCGGCACGCTGGTGCCGGGGCGCTCCGTGATCGTGGAGCCGACCTCGGGCAACACCGGGATCGCCCTCGCGATGGTCGCCGCCGCTCGGGGGTACCGATGCGTGATCGCGATGCCCGAAAGCGTCTCGCTCGAACGGCGCAAGGTGCTCAAGCTGCTCGGCGCCGAGCTGATCCTCACGCCAGCGTCGGAGGGGATGAAGGGCGCCATCCGCAAGGCGCTCGAGCTGGTCGAGGAGATCCCCGGCGCGGCGATGCCGCAGCAGTTCGAGAACCCCGCCAACCCCGAGATCCACGCCGCCACCACTGCCGAGGAGCTGTGGCGGGACACCGACGGCGAGATGGACATCTTCGTGGCCGGGGTCGGGACCGGCGGTACCATCACCGGCGTCGGGAGGGTTTGGAAGGCGCGCAAGCCCGCCGTCCGCATCGTCGCCGTGGAGCCGGCCGGATCGCCGGTCCTCTCAGGCGGAGCGCCCGGCCCGCACAAGATCCAGGGGCTCGGCGCCGGCTTCGTCCCGGCCAACCTCGACACCCGGGTCGTCGACGAGGTGGTCAAGGTCGGCAACGACGAGTCATTCGCGATGGCGCGCCGGCTCGCGCGCGAGGAGGGGATCCTCGCCGGTATCTCGTCCGGCGCCGCCGCGTACGCCGCGCTCGAGGTGGCGCGGCGACCGGAGAACGCGGGCAAGCTCGTGGTGTTCGTCGTGCCCTCGACCTCCGAGCGCTACATCTCCACCGAACTGTTCGCCGGGCTCGACTGATCCGGCCCCCGCCCCGGGCGGACCGGCTCACGGCAGGTCGAGGTCGGGCCGCCCCGAAGCGAGGTGGTCGAGCGGCTCGAAGTTGACGATCGCCGCCTCGGCCGCGCCGCCGCGGGCGGCGAGCGCGACCGCGGTGGCGTCGAACGCGAGGTGGCGCGGGTGGTGCGCGTCCGAGGCCAGCACGAACCGGCAGGCGGCGGCGCGCGCAAGGCCGATCAACGTCGGGTCGAGGTCCTGGCGGCGGGGGAAGCCATTGATCTCGACGAGCACGCCCGCGGCGGCCGCCGCGGCGAAGACGACCTCCCAGTTGGCGCGGATCCCCGGGCGCCGCGCGAACAGACGCCCCTGCGGGTGGGCGAGCGCCCAGACGCCGGGCTCCTCGATCGCGCGCACGAGCCGGCCGGTCTGGTCGCGGCGCTCGGCGAGCCCGGTGTGCACCGCCGCGAGAACCAGCACCCCGCTCCGGGCGGAACGGGGAAGGTCCAGGCGCCCGTCGTCGAGGATCTCGGCCTCCAACCCCTGCACCAGCCGGAGTTCGTCGCCGTGGCGCCGGTTCCAGGTTTCCACGGCGCGGCGCTGCAGCTCGATCCCCTCGGCGTCGAGGCCGTTGACGCAGGCGAGGCCGCGCGTGTGGTCGGCGACCACCGCCCAGGCGGCGCCGCGGCGCTGGCACGCCCGCGCCATCGTTTCGAGCGCCACCGCTCCGTCGGAGGCACGCGTGTGCCAGTGCACGGCCCCCCGCAACCGTCCGACATCGGGCGTGCCGGCGGACGCAAGGCCGGCCTCGACCTCGGCGGCGCTCAGGAACCCTTCACGGGCCGGGCTGGCGTGCAGCCGGTGGGGGCCGGCAAGCCGCTGGGTGGCCGCCGCGAGCGCATCACCCGTCCGGCACCCGCGCAGCATCGAGAGGGTCGGCAGCGCCTCGAGCGGCACGGTATCGGGCAGCCGGCGCGCACCGTCGAGCTCCCTCGGGTGGTCGAACACCGCGTACGCCGCCCGCAGGAACACCAGGCGCAGTTCGCCGGGGGGATGGCTCTCGGCGAGCTGGAAGAGGGCCTCGGCGAGTTCGGCGTTGCGCACCACCCGACCAGGGTAATGCATGCGGTCCGGGGCGCGGCGAACGCACGGCGCCTCGCGCCGGACGCGGCCGTGGTACCGTTTTGCCATGCAACGGCTGCTCCTGGTGGACGGACACTCCAACCTGTACCGCGCTTTCTTCGCCATCCGCGGCGGCCTTGCCGCGCCCGACGGCACGCCCACCAACGCGGCGTACGGCTTCCTCCGGATGCAGCACAAGATGCTTCGGGAGCTTGCCCCGAGCCACGTCGCGGTGGCGTTCGACACCGGCGGCGAGACGTTCCGGACGCGCCTCGACGAGCGCTACAAGGCACACCGGCCGCCGATGCCCGAGGAACTCCGCGTCCAGGTGCCGATCACCCAGGAAGCCGTCTCGTTGCTGGGGCTCGCCGTGCTCGCCCACCCTGACGTCGAGGCCGACGACGTCATCGGTACCCTGGCCGTGCGCGCGGCCCGCGCCGGCTTCGAGGTGGTGATCGCCTCGAGCGACAAGGATCTGATGCAGCTCGTGGCCGACCCGCTGGTCAAGATGTGGCACACGCGCCTGGAGCGGCTCCTCGACGAGCGCGGCGTCGAGGAGGTCTTCGGCGTCCCGCCGGCGCAGGTGGGCGAGGTCCTTGCTCTGATGGGCGACGCATCGGACAACATCCCAGGGTGCAAGGGGGTCGGCGAGAAGACCGCGAAGGAGCTGATCGCTGCGTGGGGGTCGGTCGACGCCGTGTACGCCCACCTCGACGAGGTGACGCCGCCGCGGGCGCGCAAGGCGCTCGCCGAACACCGCGGCGAGGTGGACCTGTCGCGCGAGCTGGTCCGCATCCGCACCGACCTCGTGCTGGGCGCGGACCTCGCCGCCCTCGCGCGCCGGCCGGCGGACGTGCCGCGCCTGGCCGAGCTGTACCACCGCCTTGGCTTCACCTCGCTGCTGGCCGAGACCGAGGCCAGCACCGCCGCGCCGGCCGCGGCCACGGTGACGGCCCGCACCGCCGGCGTCGGCGAGCTTGGTGCCCTGCTGGCGCAGCCCGGGGCCGCGGTCGCGCACGCCGGCGGGCGGCTCGCGGTCGCGACGGCAACCGAGACGTTCGTCGTCGAGGCCCCCGAGGCGGAACTCGCCGCGGCGGCCGCGCCGGGTCTTGCCCGAGTGTGGTGCCACGACGCCAAGGGCCTGCTCGCGGCGTTGCGCGACGCCGGCGTCGCCGATCCGCCGGTGCCGCGGGACGCCATGCTCGCGGGGTACCTGCTCGCCCCCGGGGAGAGCGCCGACCTCGCCAGCATCTGCCGCCGGCTCGGCGTCGAGCCCCCCGCGATCGCCGGCCCAGAGGAAGAGGCGCGCGCGGTGGCCCGGCTCGCCCCCGTCCTCGAGCGCCGCCTGCGCGAGGAGCAGCTCGAAGGCGTCTTCGCCACCCTCGAGCTGCCTCTGGTGCCGGTGCTCGAGGCGATGGAGAGGCACGGCATCCGCCTCGATCCCGGCGCCCTCGCGGAACTCTCCCAACGCCTCGGAGCGTCGCTCGCCGAGCTCGAGCGCGAGATCCACGCCGACGCCGGCGGGCCGTTCAACGTCAACTCACCGCAGCAGCTCGCCGAGGTCCTGTTCGGCAGGCGCGGCTTGCCGGTGTTGCGGCGCACCGCGAAGACGAGAGTGCCCTCGACCGACGCCGACGTCCTCGCCGAGCTCGCCGCGCGCGGCCACCGGCTGCCGGCGCTGCTGCTCGAGTACCGCGAGCAGGCCAAGCTGAAGTCCACCTACGTCGACGCGCTCCCGAAGCAGGTGGGGCAGGACGGCCGCGTCCACACCCGCTTCAACCAGGCCGTGGCGGCCACCGGCCGTCTCTCTTCCTCCGATCCCAACCTGCAGAACATCCCGGTCCGCACCGAGATGGGCCGGGAGGTGCGGCGGGCGTTCGTCGCCGAGCCCGGGCAGCTCCTCATCGCCGTCGACTACTCCCAGATCGAGCTGCGCATCCTCGCGCACCTCTCCGGCGACCCGACGCTGGCGGACGCGTTCGCCCGCGGTGAGGACATCCACCGGGCGACCGCCGCCCTGGTCTTCGGCGTGGCCCCCGAACTCGTCATCCCGGAGCAGCGGCGCGCCGCCAAGACGATCAACTTCGGCCTGATCTACGGCATGGGCGCCTACGCCCTGGCGCGCGAGCTCGGGGTGGGGAACGCCGAGGCGCAGCGCTTCATCGACGCCTACTTCGCGCGCCTGCCGCGGGTGCGCACCTACCTCGACGCGACCAAGGAGCAGGCCCGGACCACCGGCAAGGTGAGCACCATGTTCGGGCGCGTGCGTTGGATCGCGGGCCTCGACTCGAAAAACGCCCAGATCAGGGGGAACGCGGAACGTCAGGCGATCAACGCCCCGGTGCAGGGGACCGCGGCGGACCTGATGAAGCTCTCGATGATCCGGCTGCATGCGGCCTTGCGCGAGCGCGAGGCGCCGGGCCGCCTGCTCCTGCAGGTGCACGACGAGCTGATCCTCGAGGCCGACCAAGGCGCGGCGCAAACCGTTGCGGCGCTGGCGCGCGAGGTGATGGAGGGAGTCGCCACGCTGGCCGTGCCACTCAAGGCGGAGGTCGGAATCGGGCCGTCGTGGGCCGCGGCGAAAGGGTAAGATGACGTGATGCGCCGCCTGTTGCCGGTGGTGATCGTGCTGGCGAGCGCGAGCGCGCTCGCTCAGAAGCCGTGGGAGTTGCGGGTGGACCTCCCGGTGTCCGTGCCGGTCGAACTCCCCGCCGTGCCGCCCATCAACCCGTTCGCGGCCCCGGTCGTCACGCCCCCAACGCCGATTGCGACGCCGCTGCGGGCGAAGTTCCCCGACACTTTCAGCGTGCTCGCCTCGGCCTACGTCGACACCCAGGGCGCGTGCCGGCGGGTGGTGTTCACGCGGCTGCCGTGGCCCGGCCTGGCCAACGCCCTGCGCCCGATCATCACCGCGACCGCCTTCACGCCCGCCCGCGCGTCCGGCGCCCCGGTTCCGGTCTGGCTGCCGCTCGGCATCGACCTCAAGGGGCGGATCGACGAGGGACGGGTGGCGCGCGTGCAGGGGACCGCGCCGGAGCCTGCCGGGCCGCCCTCCGTCGAGCCGGCGTCGGGTCCCGAGGCGGACGCCCACGACGCCGGTCTGCCGGCCACGCCGTTGGAGCGCGTCGACGAGCTCCCGAGCCTAAAACGGTTCCGGGTGCGAATCGACGGCCGCCCTTGGCGCCAACCGTTTCGCCTGCTCGCCGAGGTCGGCCCTGACGGACGCTGCCGGCGCGTGGTCTTCCTCGCCTGCCCGGAGGGGTTGCGCGGGTGGCTGCTCGCCTCGATGGCGGCGTGGACGTTCCGCCCAGCCGCCGGCACCGGCGGACCCGTCAACGCCTGGGTGCAGCTCGACGGCGAGATCGAGGTCAAAATGGGCGACCTGGCGTCGGACGCGCTGAAGGTCATGCGCCAGGGGTGGACCCCGGGCGCGGCCGCGCCAGCCGCCGCCGGTCCCCCTCCCGGCGCGTGACGCGCTCGGAGTCCAGCCACTCCAGGATCGGGATCGCGAGCTTGCGCGTCAGGCCGAAGCGCTCCTTGAACGCCGCGACGTCGAAGCTCTCGACCCCCCAAGCGCGCAGCGAGGCGACGATCTCGTCGAGGACCTCGCGGTGCACGACCCACTTGCCACCCACCCGGGCGAGCCGCTTGCCGTCCACCAAGAACCGCACGACCCCCTCGACGACCTTCGGGTCGGCGCCGAGCGCGGCCGCCGTCTCGCCCGGTGACGGCGCCGCCAGCCCGGCCCGGCGGTAGGACTCCGCCACCCGGGCGGCCAGGGCGTCCTCGAGCGGGGCCACGCCCGCCGCGAACACCCTCCCGGCCGTCTCCCGCACCACACCCGCGCGTCTGAAGTCGGCGAGGAAGAAGTCGCGCAGCCGTTCGCCGGCGTCGGGGAGCGTCCGCGCCACGAACTCCGCCAGCGGCACGCCGGTGCCGCCGCCGGCGCCCAGGACCTGGGCCGCCCGCTCGCGCGCCGCGGCGACCGCGCCGGCATGCACGAGCAGCGGCGGGCGGGTCCGCGCCACCACGACCGAACCCGAGGCCACGAGCCGCCCCAGCGCCGACTCGAGGCCGGCCTCGCGGAGACCGAGCCGGGCGGCGAGCTCGCCGGCGGTGGCCCCGCGGGCCCCCGCGAGCCGGATCCAACCGTCGAGCGTTGCGGGAAGATCCCGCCACGGGCGGGGGAGCAGAGCGAGTTGCGCCGCCTGCCGCCGCCGCAGCCGCACCGGCTGCGAGTCCAGGACCTCACCGCCGCCCAGCGTGACCGTCGGGGAGACGCGTCGGAGCACGATCCGGTCGCCGGGTACCGCGAACACCGGACGGGCGAGGTGCACGACCACCCGGCCGGACTCCCCCGGCCCGAGCGTCGCCGGGTGCGTCCGCTCGACGCGGGCGAGCGCCCGCGCCGCGAGGAGGTGGACCCAGACGCGGTCGCCCTCGGCGAGGGCGCCCTCGCCCAACAGCCGCACCTCGACGGCCAGCCGCCGGCTCGCGGACCATTCCGCCCCGGCGAGCAGCTGTTCCCCCCGCGGCAGCTCATCCACGCGCACACCCGCCAGGCTGAGCGCCACCCGCTCGCCGGCGCCGGCGCGGTCGCGAACCTGGCCGTGCACCTGCACCCCCCGCACCCGGACGGCCGCGCGGCTCGGGAGCGCCGTCAGCTCGTCCCCGGCGCGCACCTCCCCCCAGTGCACCGTGCCCGTCACCACGGTCCCCGACCCCGAGATTGTGAATACCCGGTCGACCGCGACCCGGAACGGGCGGTGCGGATCCTCCGTGCGCTCGACGTCGCGGGCGCACGCCAGCACCGCGTCGCGCACGGCTTCGACCCCGCGCCCGTCGAGCACCGAGCACGGGATGACCGGAGCGCCCGCGAGCGGCCCTCCGGCCAGGTAGCGCTCGACCTCCCGCCGGCGCACCTCGATCAGCTCCTCCTCCACGAGGTCAGACTTGGTGAGGGCGACCACGCCCCCCCGCACCCCGAGCACCTCGAGCACGCTCAGGTGCTCGCGCGTTTGCGGCATCACTCCCTCGTCGGCGGCAACGACCAGCAAGGCGCGGTCGATCCCCGCCGCGCCGGCGATCATGGTGTGCACGAGCCGCTCGTGTCCGGGGACGTCGATAAACGAGAGCTCGACCTCCCCTTTGGGGTCCGCGAGCGGCGCGAACCCGAGGACGAGCGTGATCCCCCGACGCTTCTCCTCCGGCAGCCGGTCACAGTCGACCCCGGTCAGGGCCTTGACCAGCGAGGTCTTGCCGTGGTCGATGTGACCCGCGGTGCCGAAGGCGACGGCGCGCACACTCCTATACTACCCGGGCGGAGGTAGGCGTGCTCGAGCAGGAAATGAAGATCCCGGTCTCTTCGTTGGCGCCGGTCCGTCAACGTCTTGCCGAAGTCGGCGCTCAACGTGTCCACCCCGAGGTCCGCGAGGACAACTGGGTCCTGGACGACCGCGCGCGCACGCTCGCCGCCGCCGGCCGGCTGCTGCGGGTGCGGCAGGCGGCCGACGGAGCCGCGCTCACCGTCAAGGAACCGGGGGTGTTCGCCGGCGGGATCAAGAGCAGGGTCGAGCTCGAGACCGCGGTGGCGAGCGCCGGGCAGACGCTCGCGATCCTCGCCGCGCTCGGCTTCGCGCCCGTCCGCCGCTATCAGAAACGGCGCGAGAGTTGGGCGCTGCGCGGGGTGGTGGTCGCCCTCGACGAGACCCCGATGGGGGCGTTCGTGGAGCTGGAAGGCGAGAGCCCGCTCCTGCAGCCGGCCGCCGTCGAGCTCGGCCTCGACCCGCGCGCGGCCGCGCGCGGCACCTACCTGGACCTGTGGGCCGCGTTCCGCGCCGCGCATCCCGGGGCCCCCGAAGACATGGTGTTCGAGAGCTAGCGTTTCGCCCAGCCGGTATGATGGCGGCCATGAACGGCATGCTCCTCGCGGCCGGTTGGGCCCGCCGGATGGAGCCCCTGAGCAGCACGATCCCGAAGCCCGCGCTCGAGGTCTTGGGGCGCCCACTCCTCGCGAGCACCCTTGCCAACCTCCGGCGGGCGGGGTGCGCTCGGATCGTGGTCAACCTCCACCGCCATCCGGAGCGGGTGGCGGCGGCGGCGCGCGAGGCCGGCACGGGGGAGGTCCTGTTCTCGTGGGAGCCGGAGCTGCTCGGGGGCGCCGGCGGCGTTGCCGCCGCCCGGCCGCTGCTCGGCCCCGGGCCGCTCCTCGTGGGCAACGCCGACACCTGGGGCGATCTCGACCTCGCGCCGCTCCTGGCCGCGCCAGACGAAGCCACGGCGGTGCTCGCCCTCGTCCCCCACCCCGACCCGGCGCGTTGGGCCTCGGTCGTGCTCGACCGCGGCGGGTCCGTCGCCGCGTTCGTCCCGGCCGGCGCTCCGGGCCCCGGCGAGCGGTTTCTGTTCACCGGCGTCCAGCGCTTCGGCGAGCGGGTGCTCGCCTCGCTACCGGAGCCGCCCGCCGAAATGGCGGCGGTCTGGGAACCACTCCGGCGCAGCGGCCGTTTGCGCGGCGCCGTCGTGACCGGGACCTGGCGTGAGGCCGGCTCCCCGGCCGCCTACCGCGACCTGGTCGTCGGGCTGCTCGGCGAGCGCCCCTGGGTGCACCCCGGCGCCGCGGTCGCGGACGGAAGCCGGATCGAGCGCAGCGCGATCGGCGCCGGGTGTCGGGTCGATGCCGGGGCGGTCGTTTCCGGTTGCGTCCTCACCGCCGGGGCGGCCGCAGGGCCGGGCTGCGCCCTGCGCGGGTGCGTGCTCGCCGGCGCGGTGACGGTCGCCGGGGAGACGATGACCGACACCCTCGCGTTGCCAAACGCGCGCGTCCCGTTGCTGTGACGGCGCGGCGTCACGTCAAAGCGGGACCTCCCGCCACTCGCCACCGCCCTGGCGCCACACCAGCGCCCGCACGCGGCCGAGCCCGCCATGCACCCGCACCGCGAGGACACGGTCGCGGCCGTCGTTGAAGTACACGCTCGACGGCGTCGCGCCGCCGGCGTGCGCGAAGCTCATGATGTTGCTGGCGCCGACCCGCACGCCGCGCTCGTCGAGCGTGCCGCCGCCGCTGGGGTCGGGCACCCCCCAACGGGACGGCACCCCCAGGTGCGTGCTGCCGCTCATGAAGTGCACCCACACCTTCGGTCCCAACGGCTTGTCGACGCCGCGCACGAAGTCCGCGCGCGAGACGCCGTCGTTGTCGCCGTCCGCGACCATCACGTAGTAGGCTAGCCCGTCCAGTTCGCAGAACACGAGGCCCACGTTGCGGCCGCTCGTGAGCGCTTCGATGCGGCAGCGCAACGCGTCGGCCGCGATCTGGCGCGCCAGGCGCACCAGATCGGTCCTGCGGCGCACCTCGGTGAAGTCCGGCAGCACCAGGGCGGCCACCAGCGCGACGAGCGCGAGCGCCACCATCGTCTCGATCAGCGAGAACCCCCGCCGTGTCGTCATCGCCCCTCCCGTGAACCGGGGGCGGCTTGCGGCCGCCCCCGACCGTCCACGCCATCTCTGTTTGTTGGTCTCAGTTGGTCTTCACCTCGTGTCCCGGTTTCAGCTCTGCGCCTTGACCGCCGGTTTGGCGGCCCGCGGCGAGCGCACCTTCTCGGTCAGCGTCGTGGCGCCGGTGGTGGTGAGGTACGACTGCAGGCGGGAGAAACTCTTCTCGCCGATCCCCTTCACCCTGGCGAGTTCTTCCGGCGCCTTGAACGGGCCGTTGGCGGTGCGGAACTCCACGATCCGCTGGGCCAGCGCCGGCCCGACCCGCGGGAGGAGCTGGAACTGCTGCACCGTGGCCGTGTTGATGTTCACCTGCGGTCCCGCCGCCGGCGCCGCCGCCAGCACGCCGGTGGCCAGCGCGGCCGCCAGCGTCATGCACATCAGGGTTCTGGACGTCATGGTCGATCTCCCTTCTCGTTCGTGTTGCCGGGTTGATGGTCGTTCGCGGGTTTTCGTGCGTGCCCGCCACTGCGCCGCCGGCTGTCCGCTAAGGTCCGTGGCTCATCGGTCACCTCCGGCCCCGCCCAACGCGAACCTTGTGCCAGGCCCGTTTGTGATGTTTAACGTAATTGTGTTCAGTATTTTGAATACTTTCTGGGAGGGCCGGAAAGAAAACCCGGATGGTAAGCTTTGCTGTCAGTCGGAGCGGAAGCCTCGCGGAGCGCTGCGCCGTGGCATGTCAGAAATTCCTCACACCTGCCGATGAACCCGGCACCCGGACGGCCGCCGTCGGACGCCGCGCCCGGCCCTCGGACCTGGCCGCCCTGGTCGGGCTCGATCGGACCTGTTTCGGGCGCCGGGCGTGGTCGGTGCGGGCGTGGCGTGAAGCGGTGACGGCGCTGGGGTGGATGACCGTCGTCATCGAGCGCGACGGGGCGATCGCCGCCGCCAGCGTGCTGATTCCCGGCCTGCCGCGCGCCTGCCTCGCCTCGATCGCCGTCGCTCCGGAGTGGCGCCGGCGGGGCCTCGGGCACACCCTCGTGCGCGACGCGATCGCCCGCGCACGCGCGGCGTCGGCCCGTTGGCTCGCGCTCGAGGTGGACCGGGCCAACCGCGGTGCGGTCGGGCTGTACCGGCGGGAGGGTTTCGCCGTGTCGCGGCGCTTTTGGGAAGACGGTCGCTGGCGGCAGGAGATGCTCCGCCGCCTCGGAGGTGTCCGTGGGGTGTGAGCTTGGACTCGTGGTCACCGGCGCCAGCGGTTCGCGCCTCGCGGCGGCGTTCGCCGAGCAGGCTGCCGAGCACCCCGACGTCGGCGCGCTGCACATCGTCCTCTCCGACGGGGCCAGGCTCGTCATCGCGCAGGAACTCGGTAAGGACCGGGCAACGCCGCACGGTTTCGCGGCCGGCCTCGCAGTGAGCCCCATGGCCCGGGAAAAGGTGAGAACCTGGGCGGAGGCCGACCTGGCGGCGCCGGTGGCGTCAGGCTCGCACCTGCTGCGCGGCGTCGTGGTGTTGCCGTGTTCGGCCGCCACCGCCTGCTCGCTCGCCGCCGGGGTTTCGCGCGGCCTTGGCCAGCGCCTCGGGGACATCGCCCTCAAGCAGCGCTGGCCGCTGCTCCTCGGCTTTCGCGAGAGCCCCCTGTCGGCGATCCACCTCGAGGCCCTGCTCACGCTCACGCGCGCCGGCGCGGTTGTGGTGCCACCGATCCCCGCGTTCTACCTGGGCGGCGACGAGATGAGCCGTTTCGTGGACCACTACTGCATGCGCCTCCTCGACCTCCTCGGCCTGCCGGTGGACCGCCCCGACCTGCGCTGGCGGGCCGCGACGTGAGGCCTGTCGCCGCCGTGCGTGAGGCGGTGGAGCTCGTCAAGTTCCCCCACACCGCCTTCGCCCTGCCGTTCGCGCTGATCGCCGCGATCGCCGCAGCGAACGGGCTTCCGCCCTGGCCGGTGCTGGGGTGGATCCTCCTCGCGATGGCCGGGGCGCGCACCGCGGCGATGGCGTTCAACCGCCTCGCCGACCAGCGCGTCGACGCCGGCAACCCGCGCACCGCGCAGCGCGCCCTCCCCGCCGGGCGCGTCGGGCGCCCGTTCGTCTGGGCGCTGGTGGCGCTGGGTTCGGCCGCGCTGGGGTTCGCGGCGTGGCGGCTCAACCCCCTGTGCCTCGCGCTCGCGCCCGTGGCGCTCACCTGGGTGCTCGCCTACTCCTACAGCAAACGGTTCACGAGGCTCTCGCACCTCTGGCTCGGCCTCGGGCTCGGGATCGCGCCGGTCGGGGCGTGGCTCGCCGTGCGCGGGTCGTTCGCCGCGCCGCCACTCGTGCTCGCGATCGCCGTGACGGCCTGGGTCGCGGGTTTCGACGTGCTCTACTCGCTGCCGGACGAACCGTTCGACCGGGCCGCCGGCCTGTACTCGCTCCCCGCCCGCCTCGGGGCGGCGCGCGCGATCGCCGTGGCGCGCGTGCTGCATGTCATCGCCGCCGGAGGGTTCGCGGCGTTCGCCTGGTGCATGGGCGGGTGGGGGCTGTGGGCCGGGACGGCGGCCGCGGCCGCCCTGTTGGCGTGGCAGCACACCCTGGTCGGCCCGAGCCGGCTGCAGCGCCTCAATACCGCGTTCTTCACGGCCAACGGCGTGCTCGCGCTGCTGATGTTCGCGCTCTACCTCCTTGATATGATGGTCCGCGCATGAGCGTCACCACACTCGCCGCCCGCCATATCGCCGTCGAGGGCCCGATCGGCGTGGGGAAGACCTCGCTCGTCGATTTGCTGGCGTCGCGGTTCGAAGGCGTCAAGATTCTCGAGGACGTCGCCAACCCGTTCCTCGAGCCGTTCTACCGCGGCAAGGAGGGGGCGGCGTTCCAGGTGCAGCTGTTCTTCCTCCTCTCCCGCCACCAGCAGCACCTCGAAGTCGCGCAGATGGACCTTTTCACCCGCCTGGTCGTGGCCGACTACAGCATGCCGAAGGACCGGATCTTCGCGCGCATGAACCTCGACGACGAGGAGTTCCGGCTCTACGACCGGCTCTACCGCCTGCTCACGACCCGCCTGCCGAAGCCCGACCTGGTCATTTACCTGGAGGCGGGGGTGGAGACGTGCCTGCGCAGGATCCGCATACGCGGCCGCGATTTCGAGCGCAACATGGACCCCGATTACATCGTGCGGCTCAAGGAAGCGTACAACGCGTTCTTCTTCCGCTACTCCGAGACGCCGCTGCTGGTCGTCAACACCGACGAGATCGACTTCGTCAACAAGGCGGAGGACTTCGAGAACCTCGTCGAACAGATCGCGCGCACCCGACAGGGGACGCAGGTGTACGTACCGCTCGGATCCGGCTAGAGCACGAGGACCGAGACGGGCCACGCGGAAGCCTAGCCCGCCACGCAGACGGGGCAGGCGCCGATCCCGCAGGAGGCGGGACGGCGACCGCGCTCCATCCGGATCCGTCGGCCCGGGGGGGACCGATGGAGAGAAAACCAGGGCACAGGGCACAGGGCACAGGGGTCAGCAAACCTACCCGGCCGCGCCCCCGGCCTGCCACCACCTCGGAGATCGTGACGGCGCCCGAGATTCGAGCCTCGAAGGGGACGCGCCGCCTCGTCATGGTCACCGCCGTCGACGAGCCGTCGGCGCGCCTGGCCGACCTGGCCGGCGTGGACATCGTCCTCGTCGGCGACTCGCTCGGCATGGCCGCCCTCGGCCGCCCCGACACGCTCTCGGTCACGCTCGATGAGATGATCCACCACACACACGCGGCCGCCGCCGGGGCGAGGCGCGCGCTGCTCGTCGCGGACATGCCGTTCGGCAGCTACCAGGCGAGCGTGGCGGACGCGGTGCGCAGCGCGTGCCGGCTGATCGCCCAGGGATCCGCCCGCGCGGTCAAGCTGGAAGGCCCGCGCTGCGACGAGACGGCTGCCATCACCGCCGCCGGCATTCCCGTCGTGGGCCACCTCGGCCTCACGCCGCAGGCAGTGCACCGCCTGGGCGGCTACCGCGTCCAGGGGCGCGGGGTCGAGGAGGCGCTCCGCGTCGTCGAGCAAGCGCGCGCGCTCGAGCGCGCCGGCGCGTTCCTGCTCGTGCTCGAAGCGATCCCGGCGCCGCTCGCGGCGGCGGTCACCCGTCGCGTGGGGATCCCGACGATCGGTATCGGCGCCGGGCCGGCGTGCGACGGCCAGGTGCTGGTGTTGGCCGATCTGCTCGGGCTGTCGGACGCGCCCGCGCCGCGCTTCGTCCGGCGCTACGCCGACCTCGGGCGGGTGATCCGCGAAGCGATCGAGGCGTACGCTGCCGACGTGCGGGCGGGCCGCTACCCCGCGCCGGAGGAGACCTACCCGAGCCCTCCCGGCCTGGCCGCGGCGCTCGCGAAGCACCTGGGGGACGATTGACATGCTGACGATCACGACGGTGGCAGGCGTCCGCGCGCGGCGCGAGGAGGCGGGCCGCACCGGCCTTCGGATCGCGCTCGTGCCGACGATGGGCGCGCTCCACGACGGGCACCTCGCGCTCGTGCGCCGCGGCCGCGAGCTTGCCGACGAGGTGTGGGCGAGCGTGTTTGTCAACCCGGCACAGTTCGCGCCGGGCGAGGATTTCGCGCGCTACCCGCGCGACCTCGAGCGCGACCGCGATCAGCTCGCCGCGGTCGGCGCCAGCGTGCTGTTCGCTCCGGCGACGAAGGAGATCTTCCCGCGGCCTCCGGGCACGGTCATCGATCTGCCCGCGCTGACCGCGGGGTTGTGCGGCGCGCAGCGGCCGGGTCATTTCCGCGGCGTCGCCCTCGTCGTCGCCAAGCTCTTCAACATCGTGCAGCCGCACGTCGCGGTGTTCGGCGCCAAGGACTGGCAGCAGGCGGCGGTGATCCGCCGGATGGCCGCGGACCTCGACTTCCCGGTGCGGATCGAGGTGCACGCCACGGTGCGGGAGGAGAACGGCCTCGCCCGTTCCTCGCGCAACGCCTACCTCACGCCCGAGGCGCGGCGTGCGGCCGCCGTCCTGCACCGGGCGCTGCGGCGCGCGGCCGCGGCGGCGGCGGCCGGGGAGCGGTGCGGGGCGGCGTTGGAGGCGTTGCTCGCGGGCGAGATGGGCGGGGAGCCGATGGCCCGCCTGGAGTACGCGGCCGCGGTGGACTCCGACACCCTCGAACCGCTCGGAGTCGCCGGCGGCCGCGTGTTGTTGGCGCTTGCCGCCCACGTCGGGGGCACGCGTTTGATCGACAACGAAGTCGTGGAGGTGCCTTGATGCTCCGCCCGTTCCTACGCGCCAAGATCCACCGCGCCCGCGTCACCCGCTGCGACCTGGACTACCTTGGCTCGATCACCATCGACCGCGACCTTCTCGCCGCCGCCGACATCCTTCCCCTGGAGCAGGTCGATGTCTACAACCTCACCCGCGGCACGCGCTTCTCGACCTACTGCATCGCCGGACCGGAAGGGGGCGGCGAGGTCGGGATCAACGGCGCGGCGGCGCACATGGCCGCGGTCGGCGATCTCGTGATCGTCGCGGCCTACTGCGACCTCGACCGCGAAGATATCCCGCACCACCGCGCCCGCGTGGTGCTGGTGGACGGACACAACCGGGTTGCCGAGGTGAGGGTGCAGTCGCCGTTCGACCTGCCGGCGTGACCACGCGGCCCACAACGGAAGCGGCGGCCGCTGGGGCCGCCGCTGATCGTGCTGCACAAGCCATCGTCCGGTCCGGCGAACAGGCGCCGGAACTCCGTGCCTACATGTACTTCAGCATCTCTTTGGCCGACGGCGCTTCCTTGTGGTTGGGCGCGATCGCGATGAACTTCTCGAGCAGCTCCTTGGCCTTGGCCGTCTCGCCGCTGCGGAAGCACACCATGCCGAGCTGGAACATCGCGTCGGCGTACTTCGGGTCGGCCGCCAGCGCCTTCTCGAGCAGCGGCCTGGCTTTGGCGTCGTCGCCCTTGTTGAGGTAGGCCACGGCGTCGTTGTAGTACAGCGTTGGGTCCGAGGGGTTGGCCGCCTGGTAGCGCTTGGCGTACTTCTCGTAGCTCACCTTGTCGCCCTTTGCCAGCGTCGCGTTCATCCCCAGCGCCAGGCACTGCGGGAACTCGGGCTTGTAGGAAAGGCACTTCTCCGCGGCCATGATGGCGTCGTCGTTCTTGCCGGCCTTCTGGTCGATGTCGCCCATCGCCAGCCACGCGAGGTAGAGGTCGGGCTTGGCCGCCACCGCCGCTGCGAACTGGGCGCGCGCCTCCACGGTCTTGCCCTCGTCCAGCAGTTCCTGGCCCTCGCGGGCTTCCTTGAGGCCGGGCTGCTCGAGGGCCTTCTGCTGCGCCTGGGCCTGGAGTTCCTGCACGCTGTTCAACGCGAACGAGACATCGAGCGTCTGGCCGCCGATCTTCGGCTTCTGCATCGACTCTTGCGGCTGGAAGCCCGGCGCCTCGACGCGGAAGAGGTACGGCCGCGTCGCGTCGACGATCAGCGTCGCAAAAACGCCCTTCTCGTCAGCGGTCAGCTCGCGGTGGAAGTTGGCGATCTCGGGGCAGGTGAGGATGATCTTGGCGCCGGGGATCGGGTTTCCCTTGGTGTCCGTCACCACCCCCTTGATCCTTCCCTGCGCCTGCGCGAAGAGAAACGTAGGGACGAGCAGCAGCGCACCGGCGAGAAGACGTGTGGTTTTCATGGTGTGGCCCTCCGGGTCGGGGCGACAGCCCCCACCCGCGAAAGTGTACGCTCCGGGTTGCCCCGAGGCAACCCGAATGTCGGACCCATTGTGAGACAGGAGCGCGCCGGCCGACCTCCGTGAGGTGGGGCGGAAACCCTCAGTCGAACGAGGGCTCGGCTTCGGCTTCCGGCTCGGCCTCGGGCACGCCGGTGGCCATCTCGACCACCCACTGGTGGAAGTGCGGCTCCGCGTTGCCGACCGGGAACTCGAGGACCTCAGGCAACTCGTAGGAGTGGATCTCGCGAATCGCCTCGCTCACGGCCGCAAACAGGGAGCGCCGCGTCTTGATCATGAGCAGGTACTCCGTGTCCTCGCACACCTTGCCCTTCCAGCGGTAGATCGAGCGCAGGCAGGGGACGATGTTGATGCAGGTGGCGAGCCGCTTCGCGACGAGTTCCTCGGAGATCTCGACGGCTTGTTGCTCGGTTCCGACCGATGTCACGATAACGCTGATCGGTTCAAGCTCCACCATGGCACTCACGGTAGTCCCCGGCCTCGCGCTCGTCAAGCGGAGCCAATGAGCGTAAACTAAGGGCAATCCGTGACCTGGGGGCGTACCGGGTTCGACGGGGGACATGTTGGGTCGCCGGCAGCGTGCCGTGGTCCGCCGCCACGTAACAAGGGCGGAAACTCATAGCTGCCAACACTGAGCTAGCACTGGCTGCTTAACCGCAGTCACGTCGTGATCGCCGGCTCCCGCCTGCGAACCTGATCACGGCGACGCCAAAGCAGGCTGGACCGCCGCTTCGCCCGGCAGCGGCGGTCGAGATCATTCGGGCTGGTCGCGACGGACGGGAGCCTACACCCAGCCACCGCGACGAGAAACAACCGTAGGCTGCGCACGGAGACACCTGCGACCCAAGTCTTCCGGACGGGGGTTCGATTCCCCCCGCCTCCACCATCACGACCCCGGGGTCCGGGCACCGGAGTCCGGGCACCGGGGTCCGGGCACCGGGAACCCAAAAGCGTGGTCAGTGGCGCGTGTTCCGTGGTCCGAAGGAACCGGCACCTTCAGGGTCGGTGAGCTGGCGTTTGCCGGCCCTCGTGTGGCCTGTCAGACGCCATCTCACTGGCCTCCATCCGGCCCTGCTTGACCAATTCTCTCTCCACCTGGTTGACGCGGTCCCACAGGGTGGGGAGCCCATCGAGACGTTCCTTGAACACAGTCCTCTCGAAGTCGCGGTCGCCGAGGTCGCCGATGGCCTCCACGATGAAGCGGGCCAGCCGTCCGGTGAGCCCCTTGGCGGGCGATACTTCCCGCCGTGGGTACACCCGCGGCAGCGTGCCTGCCTTCTCTTTGGCCAGCATCTCGTCTCGCTCGCGATCGAGCTTCTCCTCGGCAGGCTTGTACAGGGCGTACACGGCCGCAAGGCGCTCCGCCGCCCCGGGCGGGTTCAACCGCCGCAGCTCGTTGACGGCCCCCATCGCAAACACGACCTCGGCCTCAAAGGGGCGGGAATCCGAGGGCCGTTTGTCCGCCGGCAACAGGGTGTGCTCGACATCCACCTCCACGCCGTGGCGGATCAACTTGAGGAGCGCCCCTGCCGGGTCAGGCGCGATCAGCGCCTTCCGCATCCGCAGGGCGGGTTCAATGGCCTCCCGGTCGGACTGGAGTCGCCCGTCCAGCGCGCGCTCGATGTCGGGGATCAGCTCGTCCATCCCCTCGCGCAGGGCGCGCAAGGCACACTCACCCGCATCCAACCAGGGTCCAAGATCGGTGATGGGGCGCCCAGTGACAATCGCCTGGTGGTAGAGCGCCTGTCGCTGCTTCGTCGGCAACGATTGGAGATATGCCTCCTCTTTCACGCATTCAGCACTGCTTACGGCGCTCTTACGTTGGGTCGGGGGAACCCGATCGGGCAGTGCCTCCACCATGGTCAGGAATCTCCCACAGTCAATCACGCCTTCATGGCAGAGAGTCGCCGCGCGTCCCGACCATGCACTGTCATTCCTCCTGTCCGCGACGAGAATGCTCTCGAGCACCTCCCGCCGCGGCTCTCCAGCCCGACGCATCTCGAGCCCCAGCCGGGCCGAAAGCGTGATGCGACTCGTGGCGTCCACCGGCAATGGCTCCCGCTCGGAAAACGCCTGGGCGGGCCTCTTCGCTCCAGGTACACTCCCTGGCAGCAGCATGGCAAGCATGGCAAGCAACGTCGCAGTTCTCATGACGTGACCTCAATGACGATGGCAACGAGGGTGCCAGGTACACATCTGCCTGGTCGGTCCGTTGCGCCAAGACGTCGCGGTCGCGCTTGATGCACCGCCAAGAGTGCCGGACTTGGTACCTTGCGCCGCTGCATCACCCTCTCCTAGTCCTTTTCTCATCATAGTTCAGCCGGATGCGAGCCTAACGCCTCTCAACTGCCGGGCTCCGGAAAGGCGTGAGCTGTGATCCGTGGTCCGAAAGGGCCAAGACCGCGAACGCTCGCAGCGACCTTGGGCCTGTACCCGTCCGGCTGCGCCGGCCGCAGGCCGCGCAGCCTCGAGCGCCCCCCTCGAAGACGAGAAGCTCAACGTCAGGCAGTGCCTCGCAACTTCGGGCGTGTAGCCGCGCCGCCGCCGTTGGGCCAGCTGCAAGGCGCCCGAGGCGGACGCAGCGGAGCGTAGCCGGAGGCTACGTGAGCACGCGAGCCGCCGAAGGGCAACGCAGCAGATGGTCCGACGCCGGCGGCGCCTTCGTCAGGACTTGGGGAAGTGCTCGACTTTGACCGTAAGGTGCCCCGCCATCGCCCCCGCCTCCCGCGTCAGCGACCGGCCGATGACGACCCTCTGGATCTGGTTGGTGCCCTCGTAGATCTGCGTGATCTTGGCGTCCCGCATGTACTTCTCGATCGGGTAGTCCTGGCAGTACCCGTACCCGCCGAACAGCTGCACCGCGTCGGTCGTGACCCGCATCGCGGTGTCGGTCGCGAATACCTTGGACATCGCCGCGAGGCGGGAGACGTTCGGCAGCCCGGCGTCGATGGCGCGGGCCGCGGTGTAGACGAGCTGGCGCGCCGCCTCGATCTGGATCGCCATGTCGGCGAGCATGAACTGCGTCGCCTGGAACGACATCACGCTCTGCCCGAACTGCTGCCGTTCCGAGGTGTAGCGGATCGCCCACTCCATCGCGCCCTGGGCGAGGCCGACGGCCTGCGCCGCGACCCCGGGGCGGGCGCGGTCGAGGGTCATCATCGCGTTGGCGAAGCCCGCTCCCTCCTTGTCGCCGAGCAGCGCCGAGGAGGGAACGCGGCAGTTCTTGAAGTGCAGCTCGTGCACCGGCACGCAGCGGATCCCCATGAGCTGCTCGCGCTTGCCGATCTCGAAGCCGGGCGTGTCTTTCTCGACGATGAACGCCGAGGCGCCGCGCGTGCCGCGGTCCGGGTTGGTCGAAGCGTACACCGTGTAGATGCTCGCGGCGTTGGCGTTGGTGGTCCACTTCTTGTCGCCGTCGATGACGTAGCCGTCGCCGTCCTTGACCGCCCGCGCCCGCAGTGAGCCCGCGTCGGAGCCCGACGCTTTCTCCGACAACCCGAACGCGATCAGCTTCTCGCCTGTCGTGATGGCGGGCAGGTAGCGACGCTTCTGCTCTTCGGTCCCGCCGAGCACGATCGGGAAGCTGCCGAGGGCGTTGACCGCATACGCCACACCCACCCCGCCGCACGCCCGCGAGAGCTGCTCCACCACGACGCACATGTCGAGCACGCCGGCGCCGTGGCCGCCGTACTCCTTGGGGACCCAGATCCCCATCAGGTCGTACTCCTTCAGCGCCGCGATCACGCTCCACGGGTACTCGCCGGTGCGGTCGAGCTCGGCGGCCACCGGCCGCACGTACTTCTCCGTGACCTCGCGGGCCTTCGCCTGGTACTCCTGGGTCTTCGCGCCAAGCAGCTCTTTCATGTTCTCTCCCTCGTTCCGGACGGATTTTACACCGCGCCCAGCGTGCGCTGGGTGCCGGGGCGTGCGAGAATCCAGCCGGAGCCACCGTGTTCTCCCGCCGCGTCCCATCCGACCTCGCCCCGAACCGCATCGCCGCCGCGCGGGCGGCGGCGGCGCCGCCGTTCGACCTCACGGCCTCGAACCCTACGGCGTGCGGCATCGCCTATCCCGGCGGCCTTCTCGACGCCCTCGCCGACCGCGCCGGCCTGACGTACCGGCCGCATCCGCGCGGCCTGGAGTCGGCGCGGCGCGCCGCCGCCGCGGAGTACCGGCGGTTTGGAGTCGAGGTGGACCCGGAGCGCGTGCTGCTGACCGCCTCGACCAGCGAGGCGTACGCGTTCCTGTTCAAGCTCCTGGCCGAGCCGGGCGGCGCGGTGCTGGTGCCGTCGCCGTCGTACCCACTGTTCGAACACCTGGCCCGCGTCGAGGGCGTGGAGGCGCTGCCGTACGACCTCAACCCCGAGTTCGGTTGGCGCCCCGACCTCGACGCACTCGCCTCCGCCCCGGCGGCGGTGCGCGCCGTCGTCGTCGTGCACCCCAACAACCCGACCGGGTCGTTCGTGCACCCCGACGACGCGGCGGCGATCGAGCGCCTGGCCGCCGCCCGCGGCTGGGCGGTCATCGCGGATGAGGTCTTCCTCGACTACCCACTGGCCGGGGGGGACGGCAACGGGCGGAGCTTCGCCGGCGCGGAGCAGGCGCTCACGTTCGCCCTCGGCGGCCTCTCCAAGAGCGTCGGCCTACCGCAGCTCAAGCTCGCCTGGATCGCGACCGGCGGGCCCCAGCCGCTGGTCGAGGCGGCGCTCGCGCGCCTCGAGTTCATCGCCGACACCTTCCTCTCGGTGGGCACGCCGGTGCAGCTCGCGCTCCCCGCCCTGCTGCGCGAGGGCGCGCCGGTGCGCGCCGCGATCTTGGAGCGCTGCCGGGCCAACCTCGCCGAGCTGCAACGGGCGGCGGCCGCCGTTCCAGAGGTGAGCGTGCCGCCGCCAGGAGGCGGCTGGAGCGCCACGCTGCGGTTTCCGGCCGTGGTCGGCGAGGAGGAGCTGGCGCTCGAGTTGCTCGAGAGCGACGGCGTCGCGGTCCACCCCGGCTATTTTTTCGACTTCCCCAGCGCCGGCACGCTCGTGCTCAGCCTGCTGCCGGAGCCGGCCGCGTTCGCCGAGGGGGTGCGCCACCTGCTTGCCCGGGTGCGGGCACACCTCAACCGCTAAGCGCCCTCGCCCGCCGTCGAGCCCGGCGGCGCGGCGCGCCCCGGCTGGTAAGCTGGCCGCGAGCGAATATGTCACGGACCGTTGGACCCGACCCCGCCGGTGGCGACTCGACGCGAGGCGCGAGCATCCACGTTGCCCTCGTGACGCCCGAGATCGCCTGGAACACCGGCAACGCGGGACGCACCTGTTTGGCGGCCGGCGCGCAGCTCCATCTCGTGCGCCCGCTCGGGTTTTCCCTCGACGAGCGCGAGGTGCGCCGGGCTGGCGTCGACTACTGGCCGAGGGTCAACCCGGTGGTGTGGGACGACCTGCCGGCGTTCGAAGCCGCCCTCCCGGCGCTCGGCGAGCCCTACTTCTTCTCGGCGGAGGCGCCGCACGAGCTGTGGGACGTGTCGTTCCCGCAGGAGGTGGTGCTGGTCTTCGGGCGCGAGAGCGGCGGCCTCCCCGACGACGTGCGCGCGCGCCACGCCGATCGAATGGTCTGCATCCCGATGGCGGACACCAAGATGCGTTCGCTCAACGTGTCGACGGCCGTGGCCGTCGCGCTGTACGAGGTGGTCCGCCAGCGCCGGACGGGGCGGCGCGCCACCGATCTCAGGGCCGGCCCGCCGAAAGGTGGTGCCTGACGCGGTGGACCGCGACGGTCGGCACGATGAACTCCGAGGTGAAGATCGAGTTGACCAGCACGCTCACCTGGGCCGTGGTGGCGCGCGCGCCGGGGTCGTCGGAGAGCGACGAGCCACCCTGCATGTTCACGTCGAACCGGTCGTAGTTCGACGACGGCACGTCGATGCGAAGGCGGTCTCCCGCCGGGATCGCAACCGCCACCTTCGGGACGCCCCTCGATCGGCGTCAGGTCGCCCGGACCCTGGGTGGCCGCACCCTCGACCAGGATGGCGCCGAACAGCGTCGGCACCGGGTTCGACGGGTCGCTCGTGTTGGTGACCGAAGCTATGGCAGAGGCCGGCGGGAGCGGGCTCAGCTCGCGGCTCTCGGTGAGTTAGAAGGGGAGGGCCTGTGCGCCGGGAGGGGGCCAGGCGGCAGCGTCGACCCAGGCGTTGTCGTTGATGCGGAAGTAACGGAACGTCGCCCGCGCCCCGTACCCGTTGGCGGCACCGCGGAGGTAGAAGTCGAAGAACTCCTTGGCGCGGAGCGAGGACTCCCCTTCCGCGGCCGGGTACGTGAGCTCGCCCTGTTGGAGCTTGCCGATGTCGCTGTGGCTCCAGGGCCCGATCAGGACCTTCTGCGACCCTCGCGCGCTCGGACCGCCTCCGGTCTGCACGGCCGCCGCCACCGCGAGCGAGATGTCGGTCTCGTGGTCGTACCAACCCGAGATGTGCAGCATCGGCACGTCGATCTCCCCGGGCTGCACGCCGCCCGCCGCCAGTGCGTCCCAGACGCCGTCTTCCAGAGGGTGCGCCTTCACGATGTCGCCGCCGCCGAAGTGACCGGCCACGAAGCCGTTCTTGTTGCGCGCATAGACCCCGCCGGGGTAGTAGAGCCCGTAGCTGTCGTGGTCGTGCCCGACGATCGGGACGCAGGCCACCAGGTGCGGCGGTCGCTGCGCCGCCGTCTGGAACTGGATCACTCCCAGCGCCGAGACGCCCCAGGTGCCGACGTGGCCGTCGCACCACGGCTGCCGCGCGATCCACTCGACCGTGTCGTAGTCGTCGAGGCCGCGGTCGTAGCCGGGGACCGCGGCCGCCGCCGAGGCGAAGAACCCCCGCCAGTCGGTCACCACGAACGCGTAGTCGGGGTCCTTCAGCAGCGGATCGTCGGACAGCTATCGTGACGAGCGGCGCGGCCCGCCGTTGACCAGCTCGCGCAACCGCCGCCGGCGCGGCTGCGTATGATGCCGTGGCACCGCCGGGCGAGACGCGCGAAGCCGACCGAGAAGCGGCCGCCGCGCGTGGCCCGGAACCGTGCCGGGGAGGCTACCCTGAGCCGCCGTTACGCTTCGATGGATCGCTCCCTCAACCTCGACCGCCGGGAGTTCGTCAAGGCCGCCAGCGCCTGCTCGGCGGTCGTTTCCGGCCTCGTCCTCGGCGTGCCGGCGTTCGGCGAGCAGCAGGAGAGGCCCGCCGAGGTCGAGACGAACATCCTCGACTTCATGAAGGTGCCGAAGGGGAAGTTCGCGCTCCCCGGTCCGTTCCCGGGGCGGGTGGTCAAAGTGACGGACCCCAGGTCGCTGGCCGGCGACGCGGTCGACGCGAAGGTGGTCCGCGGCATGCTCGAGCGCGGCCTCCGCAAGCTGACGGGCGATAGCATGAAGAAGAGCTTCGCGCGGCTCTTCACCCCCGACGACGTCGTCGGGCTCAAGGTGAACCCGGTCGGGGCGCCGCTCATCAGCACCAAGCCGGAGCTCGTCGAGGCCGTGATCGGATGGCTCGTCGAGGGCGGCATCCCCAAGGGCAACATCGTGATCTGGGACCGCTTCGACTTCATGCTCAAGGACGGGGGGTTCACGGCCGGCCGCTTCCCCGGCGTGCGCGTCGAGGGGCTGCAGACCATGGACGAGCAGGGCAACGCCTGGCGCGACGCCGGCGGTCGTCACGTCTCGGCCGCCAACTTCGACACCGAGGCGTACTACTTCGCCAAGGGGGTCCTCGGCAAGGGCGTGCGCGGCTACAAGGACGACGAGTCCTACCTGAACCAGCACGTCTTCGCCGGCGAGTACTCGTATTTCGGCAAGCTCGTGACCCGCAAGCTCACCAAGATCGTGAACCTCGCCGCCTACAAGAACACCGGAAACGGCATCTCGATGGCGACGAAGAATCTCGGGTTCGGGTCGATCTGCAACACCGGCCGCCTGCACGCGCCGTTGTTCTTCCGCGTCAACACCGAGGTGCTCGCGGCGCCGTGGGTGCGCGACAAGCTGGTGCTGAACATCACCGACGGGCTGCGCGGCCAGTACGAGGACGGCCCGGACAAGAACGAGAAGTTCGTCTACCCGAACCACGCGCTCTACCTCGCGACCGACCCGTTCGCCCTCGACATGGTCTGCCACCGCGAGCTCGTCGCCAAGCGCAAGGCGATGGGGATCGCGGTCAACGAGCACCCGAAGTACACCGAGTACCTCTTCTACGGCGAGAAGCTCGGCCTCGGGGTCGCGACGCCGGAGAAGATCACGCTGGTGCGGGCGTGAGAGCCACGGTCCCGGCCGTTCTCGCCCTCCTCCTCGCCGCAACCGTCGCCGCGGCGGGCGACGACGCTCTCCTGCCACCATCAGGCTTCGCCGGCGGTTGGACGAGGGACGGCCAGGCGAAGGTTTTCCCCGCCAGCTCTCTGTACAACCATATCGACGGCGGCGCCGAGATCTTCCTCGAGCTCGGCTTCGAGGCGGCCACCGTGCAGCGCTACGCGCGCGCGGCGGACGAGATCGTGGTGGAGTGCTACCGGATGCGCGACGCGGAAGCCGCCCAGGCGATCTACCTCGACAAGTGCGGCGCCGAGACCCCGTCACCGGGCTTCGGCGAGCGCCACACCGCCGGCCGCTACCAGCTGCTGTTCGTGCGCGACCGCTACTTCGTCATCGTCAACAACCCTCCCGGAACGCCGGCGGTGGCCCCCGTCCTGGTCGAGTTCGCCCGGGCGATCGCCGGACGGCTCGCGCCGGGGGGCAACGTGCGGACGTTCGACGTGTTGCCGCGTGCAGGGATCGTCCCCGGCTCGCTGCGCCTGATCCGCGGCAGCGTCGGCCTGCAGGAGATCGCGACGCTCGGCGATGGCGACATCTTGCGCCTCGGCGGCACGCTCACCGCGGCCGCGGCTCGGTACACGGGCGGCGCCACTGGGGACCGGACGCTCGTCGTGGTCGTCTACCCGAGCGAGGCCGAGGCGGCCGCCGCGTTCCGCCACCTCGCCGATCATCTCGACCCCGAGATCCGGCTCCTGACCGCCACCGAGCGGCGCCTCGTCTTCGCGAGCTACGACGGCACGTTCGGCGTCGCCGCCCGCACCGGGACGCGCCTCGAGCTCACCCTCCGCTTGAAGGCGCCGCCGGCGCCGGAGTAAGCGGGGTCGCCGCCACTCACGCCGGCAGGCGGAACACCGTTGGTCGCGTCAGGAAGGCGTTGGCCGCGACCCGGCCCGCGAGCACGCCGGCGGCGCCAGCCACCGCTCCCACCAGGTCAAACGCCTCGACCCCGAGCGCCATGACCGCGACGATCCCCGTGACCTCGACCGCGGTGGCCCAGGTGATCATTGCGGTCCTGCGGGCGTGGACGAGCAGGGCGCGTTGGAACGACAGCAGCACCTCGAGCGCCGGCATCAGGCACAGGATGCGCAACGGCGCGAGGCCGAACCGCGTCAGCTCGGCCGGAAGCCCCGAGACAACGCCGAACCAGGCCGACGCGAGCGGCGAGAACGCCACGACGGCGAGCCCGCCGGCCGTGGCCGCCGCGAGGACGGCGGCGAACCTTCCGAGCGCGCCGACGTGGCGGCGGTCGTCGCCCAGCAGCGCGATGCCGACCTCCTGGTATGCGAACCCGGTGCTGCGGAAGGCGAAGACCAGGGCGGTCACCACCGGCCACACCGCCAGCGAATCCAGGGCCGCCCGGCTGTGGCCGAGCAGGAAGGTGACCATCGGGTTGACCCCGAGCGTCAGCACCGAAGTCAGGGCGAGCGGAACGTAGAAGCGCACGATGGCCCGCGTGGTCAGCGCCGGACCGGGCAACCTGGGGGCATCGGCACGCACGAGCGTTCGGACAGCAGCTCGGGCCATGAACCGGCTCGCGACCGCCTCGGCCGTCACGCCGGCCGAGAGGGCGCCGGCCCCGACGAACGCCCCCGGCAGCGCGGTGAATAGGTACAGACCGAGGGCAACAAGCGCCATGGCGAGAACGCGCACGACGGTGCCGTACGCCACCCGCCGGGTCAGGTGGCTTCTGATCAGGACCCCCTGGAAGAAGCGCCGGTAGCCGATCGCCGCCGGCCACGGCAGCAGGATCGCGGTTGCGACGTGGGTGAGCTGCGCCACCTCGTGGGGGAGACCGATCAGCCGCTCGGCCACGAAGCGGAACACCGGCGGCAGCAGTAGCACGGCCATCACCAGCGTGATCGCCGCGTTGAGAGAGTACGCGAAGCGCCGCAGGAGAAGGAACGAGTGCCGGTCGCCGACCAGCGCCACGGCGGCGCTCATCATCATGATGATCGGCGCCTCGATGAGCATGGCGAACGAGAACGCCACCCCGAACGCCGCAAGGTTGAACTTGGCGTCGCCCATCCGGGCGATCACGGCGGCCAGGAACGACCCTTCGACCGACATCATCAGCCAGGTGGCCGCAAGCGGCGCCCAGAACCGCGCGATCTGGCGCAGCGTCAACGTCTCGCTCGTCTCCACGGCCTCCCCCGGGAACGCGGCCGTCCCCCACGCTGACTTTCCGCCGCCGAAGGATACCCGGTGCGCTGGTAGGATGCTTATCCAGGAGGTTCACCGATGCCAAGGCACGCGTTTCGATGGCTCCTCGCGACGTTCGCAGCCCAGGCGATCGCCGGGGTCGCGCTCGCCGCCCCGCCGCAGACTGAACCACTCTCGTTCCTCGTCGCCGCCGACATGCGCGAGTACGCCGGGGGCAAGTACTCGGGACCCGACTACTTCCTCGGCGCCGCCGAGGCGATGCGCGCGACGGGACCGGCGGCGTTCCTCGTGATCCCCGGCGACCTCGAGCCTCCGGAGCCGGTCGTCGAGGTCATCCGGACCGTGTTCGGCGGCGGCTTCCCGTTCTACCCCGCGGTCGGCAACCATGACACCGACCGCAAGGAGTACATCGCGTACCTGCGCGGGCTCAACACCGGCGGGACCTCGCTCCCCCACGTCGTGCGCAAGGGCCCCCCTGGCGCGGTCGAGACGATGTACGCCTTCGAGTTCGGCGACGTGCACGTCGCGGTGATCAACGAGTATTACGACGGCGCCTCCGACACCGGCAGCGACGGGGACGTGGGTGCCGCGACCTACGCCTGGCTGGCCGCGGACCTGGCCGCCACCGCCAAGCCGTACGTCTTCGTGGTCGGCCACGAACCGGCGTTCCCGTTGCCCGACATGACGACCGGTCGGATGCGCCACGAGAAGACCTCGCTCAACCGGCACACGGCCGACCGCGACCGCTTCTGGAAACTGTTGCGGGACCGCAAGGTCACGGCGTATCTCTGCGGCCACACCCATGACGCCTCCGCCAAAAGGATCGAAGGCGTGTGGCAGCTCGACTGCGGCCACGCCCGCGGGAAGGGCGACACTGGCGCGCCGAGCACGTTCCTGCGGATCACGGCCGGCGGCGGCGAGTGCCGTTACGAGGTCTACCGCGCCGATTCCGACGGACGCAACTACACGGTCCGCCTCGCCGGCTCGCTGGTCAAGGAGTGACCCGCCGCAACACCGGCTTCGCTACTCGTAGCGGATCGCGACCGCGACGATCTTGCGGCCGTACACCGGGTACGCGCTGCGCGACCACCATGGCCCCTGCACCACCGTCCCGACCCGCCTGAACTTGTCGTACACGAGCACCGCGGCGTTGGCGCCGAGCTTGGCGGCCTCGACGCGGAGCGCTTGTTCCATCATCGCCACGGAGGGGTGCCCCGAGGGTTCGAGGAACACCTCGCCGAGCCGGACCACGCCCCGCCGCGGCTCGTGCCGCAGGATCTCCACCGAGTTCGGGTCGGTGGGCGCGAACTGCGACACGCCGAGGTAATGGGTGGACGACACGCCTACCGTCGTGCACGCGGCCACTGCGACCGTCGCGAGCAACAGCACCGCCGCGACCGTTGTCCTATGCGTCACCTCGCCTGTCATCGTTTGGCCCTCCCGGCTCACGGTACCGCCCCTCACAGGAGAGGGACGAACGCGGCCTGGGCCGGGTTGACACCCTCCCACCGGACGGCTCGCACCCGCAGCAACCGCAATCGGTTCCCCGCTCCGGCGCTCGCGTCTACTCGGGCGGTCCGGGCGCGACGGCGACGCCCTGCCGGCGCGGGTCTCCCACACCTACGAAGGTGCGCGTGTCCGGGTCGATGAGGAGCGCGTTCGTGCCTCCGAACACCATCAGGTCGATCCAGCGCGCCGGGAACCCCTGTTCGTACATCCTGGTGAACCCCTGTTTCTCGAGCGCCGCGGCCCGTCCCGGGGTGATCTCGCCGGCCAGCTCCAGATACCCCTGCTCGCTGGTGTCGGCGACGCCGGCGAACCCCCAGATGATCCGCGGCGTCGCCACGGCCTGGCGCAGATCATCGCCCCGGTCCGCGATGGCTGAGAGGACCACGGCCATCGAGGGCACGATCCGCTCGCTCCCGGCGCTGCCGAAGGCGAGGAACGGTTTGCCGTTCTTGAGCACGATCGTCGGCGCCAGCGTGGTCATCGGCACCTTGCCGGGGGCGAGGAAGAACGGGCTGCGCGGGTCGGTGTAGTTGAACGCGTCGAGGTTGTCGTTGTAGGCGAACCCGAGCCCCGGCGTCGCCACGCCGGCTCCGAGCGAGGCGCCGACCGTCTGGGTCAGCGCCACGACGTTGCCGGCGCGGTCGGCGACCGAGACCTGCGTCGTTCCGATGACGAAGAACGGTTCCGGTTCTGCGGCGCCGATCTCGCGATCGCGCAGCGCCCGGTCGAAGCGGATCAGGCGCGCCCGCTCGGCGCCGCGGCTCTTCTGGCTGACATCCCGGTCGCGCAGCGGCAACGGCACGGTCGGGGCCATCAGGTCGTGCAACGTGATGCGCCCCGCCTCGAGCAGGAGGTGCAGCCGGTCGAGCGATTCCCCGCGCAGCAGTTCGGGCGGGAACGACTCGAGGATGTTGAGCATCTCGAGCAGGCTGCCGCCGCCCCCGGGGTACGGGAACGTGATGATGTCGAGGCCGCGGTAGCTGCCGCGCAGCGGCGGCCGCTCGATCGCCCGCACCTGCACGAGGTCGGCCTTGCGCACGTAGCCGCCGTTGCGCACCATGTCGGCCTCGATTTCGTCCGCGATGCGGCCGCGGTAGAACTCGCCGGGCCCCAGCCGGGCGATCCGCCGCAGCGTCGCGGCGAGGTCCCCCGAGCAGAAGACGTGGTCCGGCGGCCAGTAGCCGGTGAAGTCCTTGAGAAACGTGTCCGCCAGGTAGCCGCCGCGGCGCAACTTGGGGGCGTAGGTCTCGACGTTGGCGAGCTCGGTGGTGTTCATGTGGAAGCCGAACTCGGCGATGTCGATCGCCGGCGCCAGTACTTCGGCCAGGCTCTTCGTGCCGTAGCGCTCGAGGGCATAGGCGAGCGCCGCCAGCGTTCCCGGGACCGCGACCGACTTGTAGCCGCGCACGTCACCGGCGTTGCGAACCGCCTGCAGCTCGGCGGGGTTCGCCAGCATCGGCACGACGCACGAGCCGTCCACCGCCACCGATCGTCCGTCCTTGAGGTAGATGAGGATGAAGATCTGGCCGCCGATCCCCGAGGTCACCGGCTCCGAGGAGCCGAGCGCAAAGGCCGTGGCGACGGCAGCGTCCACCGCGTTGCCGCCGGCCGCCAGGATCGCCGCGCCCGCTTGAGCCGCCTCTGGCGAGCCGCAGACCACCATGCCGTCGTGCGACCGCACCTCGGCCGCCCGCAGCTGCTCCGGGAAACGGACGTACCCCCCCTCCTGGGTCCGAGCGCGCCCGCGGTTGGTAGCGCGACTCGCCAGCGGCGCAGCGCACGCGAACATGAGCAGCGCGAGGGCCGCGACACCCGCCAGAGCGGGCCGTGTGAGACTGTGCCGCAGCAAGCCCGTCGGCCGGCGCCCGACGCGGGTGGTGGGTCCGGCGATCATTTCCAGTCGCTCCTGATCCATTCTTCCTTCTCCGCCGGCATGTGCTCCACCGGCATGCTGCCGAGGGCGAACAGGTCGCGGCACCGAGGCGCGACCATCTGCGCCTGACCCCAGGGAAACCCGTCGTGTCGATTCCATGCTAGCCCATCCCGGCAAGAAGGCGTCGCAACCGCCCGGCACGATTCGTGTGCTCGGAATCCCGGTTTTGCATTGCTTCTGGTTGCGGCATGCCATCGGAAAGCGGGCCAGGGATCCGCGCCTGCCTCGCCCGGAGACGCCGGTTCCCGCCCGAAGCGGGCGGGAACCGATCCGCGGTTATCGTGCGCGGCGCGCCTTTCGGGCGCGTTCGCGACGCAGCACTCGGGTGCGCCCTAATCGAGAACGTGGATGTTCTTCGCGACGCAGATGTCCTTGAGCTGCTTCGGCCACACGGTGACGCTCACCTCGCCGAGGTGCGCCTTCTTGAGGATGTGCATCACGGTGCGGGATTGCCCGATGCCGCCCCCGATCGACAGCGGAATCTGATCGTTGATGATCGCCTGGTGATAGGGAAGCTTGAGGAAATCGAGCTGGTTCGAGATCTCGAGCTGCTGCTTCAGCGTTTCCTTGGTGACGCGGATGCCCATCGAGGTGAGCTCGTGGCGGCGCTTGGTCACCGGGTTCCAGACGAGGATGTCGCCGTTGAGACCATGGGTCGGCTTCCCGCTTTCCTTGTCGGTGGGCGTGACCCAGTCGTCGTAGTCGGCGGCGCGCATCTCGTGCGGGTAACCGTCCTTGAGCACCCAGCCGATGCCGATGATGAAGACGGCAGGATGCTTCTGCAGGATCGCGGTCTCCCGCTGCTTGCGCGGCATGTCGGGGTACATGTCGAGGAGCTCTTCGGCATGCAGGAAGGTGAGCTCCTCCGGCATCTCCGGATAGAGGCCCTTGAGCTTCGGGAAAAGCCCGAAGGCGTGCGCCTCGGCCCCCCGCAGCACCTTCCAGATCCTCCGGACGGTGTCCTTGAGGAAGGCGAGGTTGCGCTGCTCCGGGGTCATGACCTTCTCCCAGTCCCACTGATCCACGTAGGCGGAGTGGTCATGGTCGAGGAAATAGTCCTTGCGGACGGCGCGCATGTCGGTGATGATCCCTTCCCCGACCTTGCAGCCGAACTGCTTCAGCGCCAACCTCTTCCACTTGGTCGCGGCCTGCACTACCTGGGCTTCGATGCGCTTTGGAAGCCCAAGCCCACAGGGGAACTCGATCGGGGTGCGGGATCCATCGCGGTCGAGGTAGTCGTTGACGCCGCTCTCTTTGCTCACGATGAGAGGTACCTCGACGCGGAACAGGTTGAGCTCACTGCACAGTCCATCTTCGATGTATCTCTTGACTGCGGTGATCGCGATCTGCGTCTCCTTCGGATCCAGAATCGTGTGGTAGCCACTCGGCAAGATCTTGTCGACTTCCTCGTACGTGCTGATGCCAGGTCCGGCGAGGTCCGCTCTCTTGTCCGCCATTGCGTGTCGTCCCCTTTCATTGTGTTGTTTCCGGCTGTCCCGCGACCGTCTCGACGCTGCCCCTGCAGCGGGCACGAAAGTGTATGCCTTCTTGCTCGCAGCACACAAGACCCGCAGCCTGCGCGGCTAGGTTGGGGTTGCGCCGTGCGGCTTCCTCCGCTCCGACACTCCTTGCCCTCGGCCTCTCCTTCTACAATCGTGAGGCGGCAGACCTGGTCGGCGGCGTTACGCCGACGCGCCGAGGATCGCGCGCTGCAGAGCGATGTTGTCGCGGTGGCCAGAGTAGGCCGCCGTCACGCGGCCGCGCACCGGGTAGCCGAGCAGGTAGAGGTCGCCGATGATGTCGAGGACCTTGTGGCGCACGAACTCGTCCGGGAAGCGCAGCTCGGTGTTGATGACGTTCCCCTCCCCGACGAGGATGAAGTTGTCCAGCCGCCCGCCGGAGCCGAGCCCGAGCTCGGCCATCATCGGCAGGTCGCGCATAAAGCCGAACGTGCGCGCCGGCGCGACCTCGGCCTTGAACGCCGCAAAATCTGACATGGTGAAGTCGTAGAACTCCTCGCCCACCGGCGGCGGGTAGCGCAGCCGGTAGGAGACCGAGAACGTCTCGGCCGGCTCGATCACCAGGCTCTTGCCCGCGCCGCTCACCTCGTAGCGCCGGTCGATGACGAGCTCCTTGCGGGGGACGCCCTGGTCCTCGATCCCGATCTCCTCCAGCCGCTCGCAGAACTCGAGCGCGGAGCCGTCGAGTACGGGGATCTCGCCGTGCACCTTGACGAGGAGGTTGGTGATCCCGCTCGCGTGCAGCGCCGACAGCAGGTGCTCGACCGTGCGGATGCTCTCGCCGTCGCGGGAGAGCGTGGTGGCGTACTCGGTCTCGGCCACCGAGCCCAGGTGCGCCGGGATCTGCATCCCCTTCGGCAGCGTGAGGAAATGGATGCCGCTGTTCGGGGGCAGCGGCTGGATCGCCATCCCGGTGCGCCCGCCCGAGTGCAGCCCGATGCCGTAGATCACCGTGCTCGCGCCGATCGTGCGCTGCTCGGTCGCGCTCTCGCGCAGCAGCGGCAGCTCGGGTGGCGGCAGGAACGTGCGCTCGTGCTCCGGTCCCGCCCCGATCTCCAGCGCCGCACCGCCCGCGCCCTTGGCCGCCAGCGCCCCGGTCAGCGCCTCGAGCACGCGGTTGTAGGAGAGCGGTTTCTCGAGGTAGTCGTACGCCCCCATCTTGATCGCCTTGACCGCGGTGGGCGCCGTGCCGTGGCCGGAGATCATGATCACCGCCGCGTCGGGATCGAGCCGGCGCATCGCCTGCAGCGTCTCCAGGCCGTCCCGGTCCGGGAGCCAGATGTCGAGGAAGACCACGCCCGGGCGGCGGGTCCGGTACAACTCGAGCGCCTCCGCGCCGCTGCCGGTGGTGACCGTGCGGAACCCCTCGTCCTCGAGGACGTGCGCCAGCTCGGTCAGGATTCCGGGCTCGTCGTCGACGATCAGCACCAGCGGCTTCATGCCCCGAGTGTGCGGCGTCGCCCGCCCCCGGTCAAGCCCGCCGCGGCGCCCGCGCGGCAGGCCTCACGCCAGCAGGATGCTCGAGCGGGGGGGGGCGCCACTTTCGAGGTCGCGATGCGCGCACGTGGGCGCCGTAGATCGCCATGTCCGCAGTGACCGTCCTGGGCCAGCCCCGCGCGTTGACGGAGGTTGCCGAAGAGGGCGATGATCCAAGAATGACAATGCGACTACGGGTCGAGGTGGAGCGCGAGGAAGACGGGCGCTGGATCGCCGAGGTGCCCGAAATCCCCGGCGCCATGGCGTACGGCGCCAGCCGCGAGGCGGCCCTTGCGGCGGTTGAGGCCCTCGCACTGCGAGTGCTCGCCGACAGGTTGGAGCACGGCGAAGGCCCGACGCTCCCCTTGAGCCTCTCCTTCGTGGCCGCGTGAGCCGCTGGCCTGCGACCAAGGCCCGCGTCGTGCTGGCCGCGCTGTTCCGTATCGGCTGGCCGGTCAAGCGCGAGTCGGGTTCGCACCGCACGCTCACTCGCCCAGGGTGGCCCGACTACGTCTTTGCCTTCCACGACACCGAAGAGATCGGCCCCCGGATGATTGCGCGCATCGCCCGCCATACCGGGCTCATGCGCGAGGGCCTGTAGCCTCCACGCGCCGCGACCGCTGCACGGCCGTCTCAACGGGGTACGTTCTGTCGGAACGCAGGTTGCAGGCGGGTAGCGGCGTGCCGGTCCCGCCTGCGGCGCCGGGCGTGACGTCGAGATCCCCGGATCCGCGTGCGGGCGGGCGGGAACCACCATCGCAGTTTCCGGTCCGCGCGCCTCGACACGCGGCGGGCGGGGCGGCCGAACCTTCCCGGGCGCGCGGCGTACACCACGGTACGACTCGCCGGGCGAGCGGCCCAACGGCCGGGAAGGGAGAACGCGTGGATCGCAAGGAGTTCCTGAAGAGCGCGTGCGGGCTGGGCGTGTGCGGATGCGCAGTGAGCCTCCTCGGGGCGGCGAGCCCGCTGCAGGCGGCCGAGGCGCCGGCCGAGGACCAGCGGCTGGCGTTTGCCCGGTATCAGCTCGCGAAGCTGCTCGGGTTCATGGCCGCCGGCGCGCCGGCGGAGGCCTGCGCGGGGATCCTCGAGAACACCGGCCGCGAGTGTGCCAAGTTGGGCCAGCTCGGGGCCAGGTTCAAGGGCGATCCGGAGGGCTACTTCGCCGCGGCCAGGAAGACCTGGGGCACCGATTTCGCGTGGGACAAGCGGAAAGGGGTCGTGACCGTCGCGGTCGCCGAAGGCGACTGTGGTTGCCCTCTGGTGGACAAACGGCGGACCCCGGCCGTCTGGTGCAATTGCTCCGTCGGGTACCAGAAGGAGAGCTTCGAGGCGATCTTCGGCCGGTCGGTCCATGCCCGCCTCAAGGAGTCCAAACTCAGCGGCGCCAAGCGCTGCGTGTTCGAGGTCTCGCTCTCGTAGTTCGCGATGGTCGCCAGTGTCCACAACAGGTGCCTGGCTGAATAGGTTGAGCAAGCGACCCTGCCGATCGGATCTCGGCCTCCGCCTCGCCGACCTCCATGCCGGCAGCCCACCTGTCACCCCTTCGCGATCGGCCGGGCCGTCCCGCATTCGGGCCCGTCGCCTCCCCAGCCGACGAGAACCACAAATCGACGGCCCACCCACAAATCAGCCAGAGGCGGACCTGACACCTCGCCCTACGGTCGCTTCAGTGCGCCGCTCCTGCGTGAAGATGTCGCCTGATCGTGTGGGCCGGTGAAAAGCGGATCGAATACAGGCCGGCGCCGGTGGCGGCGAACACCGTATCCGTCTGGTTGGGATTGACGGCCAACGCGAGGACCACGGCGTTCGGAAGTCCCGCGTTGACGGCCTCCCAGACGCCGCCTCCGTTCGTCGTCCTGAAGACGCCGCACTCGAGCGTCCCCGCGTAGACCACGGACGGTGACGATGGGTCCACAGCCAGTGCTCGCACGTCCCCGCAGCCCAACCCCTGGCTGGCCGGCGCCCAGGTCAGGCCGCCATCCACGGACTTCAGCACGCCGGTGGACGTCCCGACGTAGACGGCGGCGGCGAGCTCAGGCGCCACAGTCACGCATGATGGCAGGTCTGTGTAAGTGAAGGAGTAAACGGTCGTCCAGGTTTCGCCGGCGTCGCTGCTCTTGACGACCGTGCTGCCGGCGGTGACGAAGAGCGTGGTGGGCGATGCAGGGTCCAGCGCGACGTCTAGCGGGGCTTCGGAGGCCGACCGCGGCGATGACCGCCAGGTTTCGCCTCCGTCGTCGGTCCTGACGAGGTAGGAGTAGAACGTCCCAAACGCCGCGGAGTGCTGCATGACCGCGTATACTCGTCTCGGGTCCGACGCGTCGACGACAAGCCGCGCTGCGGTATAGAGGTTTGGCCAGACGACGTTCCAGTTCGCCGCACCGTCGGTGCTCCGGACAATGCCTCCGGTCGTGCCGGCCCACACGGTCCCCGGCGCCGATGGGTCGACCGCTAGGGTCACGACGCTCAGGTCGCCGAGGCCAACATCCGCGGCCTCCCAGGTTGCTCCCCCGTCCGCGCTGACGAAGACCACGCCCGCGGCACTGGTGAAGACCACGTCGGGTGTCGACGGGTCGATCGCGACGGTCCCGGTCCCCATGGCGATCATCCCCGTGCTGGCTGCAACCCACCGCACGCCGTCGCGGGTGACGAACACGCCGCCGCCAGCCGTGCCGAGGTAAACGCTCGCCGGCGTGGCAGTGTCCGCTGCGACCGTGGTGGAACTCGGGGACCCCAGGCCCGCCGCGACCCCGGTCCAGCTCGTGCCCCCATCCCTGCTGCACCAGGGCCCCGCGCTCGTCGCCGCCCAAACCGTCGAGGGGTCTCCGCGCTGCACGGTCAGCGCACGTACCGCGGCGCCGGCAGGCGCCTGAAACACCACGGACCAGGTGGCACCGCCGTCATGGCTCCTGTAGATCTCGTCCCCGGCAGAGAAGAACAGGTCCCCCGGAGACGAGGGATCCACCACGAGCGAGTCGATGACGGCTGCGCAGACGTTCGCCGCGACGATCGTCCAGCTCGCGGCCGCGTTCGTCGTCCGGGAGATGCTGTTCCACAGCACACCGCTCGGACCCGGCTGTTCGTGGGCCACGTACAGCGTGCCGGGGTACCGTGGGTCCAGGGCAAGGGCTTCAACCGCCCCGAACGACGGCGGCAGGCCGGCGTTGGCCGCGTGCCACGTCGCCCCGCCGTCCGTGCTCTTGAAGACCCCTCCGTCCCAGAATGCGGCGTACACGGTATCCGGCGCCAAGCCGTCGACCGCGAGGCTCTCGACCGGGGCGTTGGGAAGCCCGGCACCCGCAACGAGCCAGGTCGAGCCACGGTCGGCGCTCTTGAACACGTCCGGGCCCGAGCAGCATCTGCCGGCCCCGGCGTAGATCGTGGAGGGCGTCACGGGATCGACCGCGAGCGGCCCACCTAAGTAGTCTGCGGGCAGCCCGGCATCGGACAGGAGCCACGTGGCGCCGCCGTCGGAGGTCCTGAAGACCCCGACGCCCCGATTGCTGGCGTACACGGTGCCCGGCGTGCTCGGATCGGCAGCCAGCGCCATGACCCAGCCACCGTACGGGCCGGTTGTCGTCCACCGATTGGACCCCGCCCCGGCCCACGTGGACGACAGCGCCACCATCAACGAGAGACCGATGGAAAACCGTCTCACGTCGTGCCTCTCACCCCTGCTCGACCGTCTGCTGCCGTGTGGATCACGTGCGTTCTACGTCCACCCCCACGTTCTCCGTTTAGAAACGGAGGTTTGCACTTTGGCACATTCAATCACAATGTCACGTTCTTCAGCCTGGGCGGTGGACTTCCACCTCGGCGAGTCATTCCTCCAACTACGCCAACATCGCGAAATGGCGATAGCTGGAGGTACCTATTCGCTTGCTTGCCTCACCGGCCGGAGCTGCGCTTCCGCTTCGCGGCACCGGACTTCGCCGTCACCGCGGCACGCAACCGCGCGATCTGTGCGGCGTGGTTGCGGGCGTGCGCCGCGGTCAACTCGAGCAGTCGCTCGGTGCCGAACACGCCGTGCTCGGTGTGCCACGCCTTGCGCGCCCAGTCGGCGGCGCTCATCGCTTCGAGGATCTGAACCGTGGTCGCGCGCGCCGCACGGAACGCCTCGAGCGCGGGCGCGATGTCCCGTTCGTTGTACCGCAGGCGGGTGGCGAACGCGTCCTGATCGTAGCCGTAGATCGCGGGCCGCTCTTCAACCAGGAGACGCCGCAGCCTGATCGCCGCCGTCATCTCGGCGTCCGCGAGGTGATGGACGAGCTCGGCGGCGCTCCACTTGCCGCGAAAGGGGCGCGCCGTGAGCTTGGCCGCCGGGAACCCCTCGAGCGCCCGCGCCACCTCGTCGTACCCCGCCGCGTATTGCTTGACCAGCTTCGCGCGTTGTTGCTTCGTCATCGGTGGCCTCCGTCCCACACCAGAACCGAGCCAGGTCGACGCGTACTCCCGCGAGCCGTGCCATGTGGGAGCCGGCTGCGGCTCCCCTTCGCTGGCGATGTGCCTGGTATCAGCGTCTCGCCTGCTCGTGGAGAGGGGCTCCAGCGCGCCGCGAGTGCAAACCCCCGGCACCTCCCGTGGCGCGCTCGCCTGGACGTCGTGTCGTCATGCAGCCCGACGAAACCGCCGCTGGGTGGGCATGCAATGGCAGGTGGGGCTCAGCGGAGTTTCGACCAGTCGATGCGCCAGCGCGTGCCGGTCTTGATCCAGACCAACGGTTTGCGCTTGTCGGCGGGCGTGCCCAGAGCCAGGTGGTACAGAGCGTCCACCCTCCAGTAGAACCCCCGCGTGTGGGGCGTTTCGGAATAGCCGAAGAGTTGGACGTCGAGGTGGTGGGCGAACTCGTGCAGGAGCGTGTTGAGCATGCCGCGGTAGCTCGTCACCTTGCCCAGGATCGCCGTGCGCATCCACGCTCGGAGGACGCCGGTCGCCAGCGTGTAGTCGCCCTGGAGCTCGGACTCGAGGTGGCCGTCCCGGACCCGGTGCGGCCGTACGCCCAGGATCTTGAGCCGGGGCGCCGGCACGCGGTAGAAGTCTGCGAGGTGGTCGAGCAGCTCCTGGCCCGCGCGGCGAACCCCCGGAGCCTGCGCAGCCTCGAGCGCCGCGCGCAGCCGTTCGGCGTCCCGCTGCAGCGGCTCGGCGGGCGGAAGCTCCAGCGTGTGGTGGGCGTCGCTCGCCTCGTACTGCCGGCGCAGGCCGGCCGCCCGGGGGACCGGGTCCGTAATCACGGCCGGACTATAGCGCCGCATGGACGCTCTCGAGAGGGATCGGAAACGGGTGCGAGGTACGCGGGTCGCTGAAGGAGAAACGCGACCACCAAGAAGATCGGTACCTATGCGGCCTCAGCTGATCGGGTTCGCCTCGGATTCCGGGTCACTCGCCCAATTCAATCTCATCGGGTTGCCGCGAGAGCTTCCCCACAGCCAGCACGACCCCGAGCATCAGCAGCCAGCTCGCGGTCCGAACGCCGTCGAGGACACCCTCCGCGGTTATCGGGAGCAGCAGGAAGCGGGCGGGCGCGATGAATGGCACCCAGGCAAACAGCAGTGTCGCTCCTGCCACGACCCGCCTCCGACGTGAGTGCCGCTCGTCACCGACGGCCCGCAGCAGATAGGCCATCGGTACAAGCACGAGTATGTCGTCGTAGAGCTGGTGGTAAGTCCACACCCGAGCGACCACGGCGCACACCGCCATCAGCCACCAGGGGTCTTGGCTGCGGTGGCGCCACACCCATCCCCCCAATGCAAGCAGCAGCAGCATCGACACGGCAGGAATCCAACTGTCCACGCCCGATCCTCGCAGCCAACTTTCCAGATTCCCGTACCCTCGGCTGATCACGGCTGTTCGATTGGCGGCCAGCCACGCGTCGATCAGGTTGGGGAGCGGGAGAGCCTGGAAGCGGGCGGCGACGAGCGTGACCACTGCGTAGCCGCCACCGGCGGCCAGGCACGCGGCCGGGTTCGCGGCCGCCAGCAGTGGCACCCAGAACAGGGGTGCCGTGAGGGTAGGCTTGACCAGGGCCGACAAGAGCAGGAGTGCGGCTCCAGCCTGCCGCACCACGCTCGACGGACTCCGGTTGGCGAGCACGATACCGGCAAGGGCGAGGGCCACGGTCGGGACCGTGAGCTGGCCGACGGCGACGGAGTAGCTGACCGCCTGGGACGAGGCGACCGTCAGGACCACGAGCATCCGCATCTCGACGCTGCGTGCGTCCGCCGCGCGGAGCAGCACCGCGATGAGTGCCACCAAGCTCGCGACCATGACGACGGCCCACAGGTAGCGCGCCGCCACGGGAGTGGTCCACGCCAGGAGCGGCCAGAGCATGGCGTAGGTGGCCGGCGGGTATCGAGCCGGTCCGATGTGGCCATACACCGGCTCGCCGCTGAACCAAGCGCGCACCTCGGCCCGCCGGGAGAGGAGATCCATGGCGGCGTGCGGGTCGTTGGCTACCAGGAGCACGTGGAACCCTGCGGTGAGCCGCTCCGCAGCCAGCAGCGCGAGCGCCACAAACGCGACGATGAACAGCCATCGCCTGGGCCGTCTCCAGGCGGTGCGCCTCCCGCGACAAGCCTTGTCCGTCGGTTTCTCGTCCACGCGTCCTCTGCCAACTCCCTGGGCCGGCATGATACGGAACCTCTGCGACCCTTGGCGAGCGTTCGCCTGCATCCGAGACCCATCCCCTTGGGTTTGGGCGAGCGGTGGAAGACATCGGCCGAGAGCAGCCGGCAGCGACCTTCTGGGGGTTCCGGCGTAGAGGAGCGCGAGAGATTCCACGCCTCTCGTCATCCCCGTGGGACTACCATGAGCGGCGGCGCAGCCCTGCCGCGTCGACCGGGAGGCCATACCCGATGCAAGACCGCCACATCTCACTCTGGGCCGCACTCGCCCTCGCCCTTGCCGTCCTCCCCGCCGCGGCACTCGCACAAACCGGACCGGCTGACGTCGCAAGCGGCATCGCCGCTCTCCGCGATCCGGACGCGGGCGTCCGGGAGCGAGCCGCGGAAGCCCTGGGGATGCTGGGACCGGGCGCGGCGGCCGCGGTTCCGGCGCTCGTGCGCTCGTTCTCCGACGCGGATCCGTACGTGCAGGGCAAGGCCGCAGAGGCGCTCGGCAGGATCGGGCGGGACGCGGTTCCGGCCCTGAGCCAGGCGCTCAAGGGTCGTGAGCGCACGGTGCGCTGGTGCGCGGCGATCGCCCTCGGCAGGATGGGCGCGGCGGCGCGTGACGCCGCACCGGCGCTCACAAGGGCCCTCCAGGACACCGATGAGAACGTCCGCTGGTGTGCGGTGGTCGCGCTCGGCGGCATCGGCGCGGCGGCGGCTGCGGCCGTCCCGGCGCTGCTCGGACGCCTGCACGACAACGACGAGGACGTTCGCTGGGGTGCCAACCTCGCACTGACACAGATCGACCCTGCCTACGCGACGAGGCAGCTCGACTGGCGCTCGGCCGCGGCCACGGTGGAGGCGCTCACCCCAGCGCTGATGCACGAGCTCCACGTCCCCGGCGCGTCGATCGCGCTCATCGCCGGCCGTCAGGTCGTCTGGTCCAAGAGCTTCGGTGTCGCGGACGCCAACAAGGGCACCCCAGTGACCGGCGAGACGCTCTTCGAGGCGTGCTCGATGTCGAAGCCGGTGTTCGCGTACCTCGTGATGAAGCTCGTCGAGCAGGGCAAGCTGGATCTGGACCGCCCGCTCGCCGAGTACTTGCCCGAGGACGACCCGCCGGCCCAACCGGAGAAGCGGCTCATCACCGCCCGGATGGTCCTCTCCCACACCACTGGCTTCCCGAACTGGCGCAAGGGCGGCGAGGAGCGGGGGGGGCCGCTGCCGGTGAAGTCCAGGCCCGGGTCAAGGTTCGGGTACTCGGGCGAAGGGATCTTCTACCTGCAACGGGTCGTCGAGCACGTGACCGGCGAGCCGCTCGACGCGTATGCCCGGCGGACGCTGTTCGGCCCGCTGGGCCTCTCCCACATGAGCTATGTCTGGACCCCGGAGCTGGAGCCCGCCCTCGCGAGCGGCCACGACGACGGCGGCAAGTTCCGGCAGAGGACGAAGTACACCCACGCCAACGCGGCCTACTCGCTCTACACGTCGGCCCTGGACTACGCGGCGATCCTGGTCGAGATGATGAAGCCCGACCGGTCGGCGGCGTATTCGCTCCCACGGGCGTCCATCGAAGCCATGCTCGACCACCAGGTCGCCCTCGACGCCCGGGATCCCATCGAGCGGCCCGCATCCGCGCAAGGCCTCGCGGTTTACTGGGGCCTCGGATGGTCGATCAACACGACCGCAGCGGGCGACATCGCCCATCACAGCGGGTCGAACAGCTCCGGCTTCCGCTGCTTCAGCCAGTTCAGCCCCAGCAGAGGTTCGGGGATCGTCATCATGACGAACGGCACGAGGGGCGGCGAGCTCTGGACCCGCCTCATCAGCCAGTTGGGCGACCTCTGAACCCTGACTGGTCGGTACCGGCTATCACCATGTCACCTTCTTGAGCCTGGGCGGTCGACTTCCACCTCCGCGAGTCATTCCTCCAACGACACCAACATGGCGAGATGGTGATACCTGGTACCCATGGTACCTGCGGGATTGGCCTGACGAACAGGCAACACGCGGACAACGTGTCGGCAAAGGTTGCATCGCTCGGGGAAAGACCGAGGGCGGCAGGTATGGGTTTCGGAACCTTCCTCGCGCCTCTTGCCGTCACCCCCGCGGAAGCGGGGGTCTAGGCTTTCCCGCGAGCTCGGCCGGGGAGTCGTGGGGCACTGTTGACTTCGGTCGCAGCGTGAGAGATTATCTTGCGACGACGGTCACGAAAGCTGCTCTATAGTCTGGCGGTCACATGATCTTTGAACCAACGGCTGATGCTGCCGAGGGAGATCACATGACGACCAACGCCCGTGGCACGAAGTCGATCTTGACCGCCGCCTTTGCGTTTGCGAACAAGGTCATGGCATCGCGGTCACGGCGTGGCCGCGGCGCGCGATGTCTGCTGCTCGTCGCGCTCCCGTTGGCGGTGGTGCCGGCCGTGCAGGCCGCCATCCCCTCCAGTGAGCGCGCCGTGCTGGTGGCGCTCTACACCCAAGCCGGCGGCGCGTCCTGGACGGACAACACGGGCTGGAGTGACCCGGTCACCGGAGCGCTCGGGAGCACGATCGGATCCGAGTGCAGCTGGCACGGCGTGACCTGCGACGCCGGGCTGAACCATGTCATCCAGATCTATCTGCAGAACAACAACCTCGTGGGCACGCTGCCGAGCCTGAGCGCCCTGACGGCGCTGCAGTACATCGTCGTCAACTACAACACGTTGACAGGTACGATCCCGGCCTTGGCCGGCTTGACAGCATTGAAGGGGGTCTACATCGACCATAACGGGTTCACGGGATCGATCCCGCCCCTCGCTGGGTTGACTGGACTCCAGCAATTCTACGTGAACAACAACCAGCTGACGGGCCAGATCCCTGCGGTGGCGGGGCTGACCACCCTGCAGGAGTTCGTCGTTTGCGTCAATCAGCTCACCGGCCCGCTGCCGAGCCTCGCCGGACTGTCGGCGCTCCAATTCCTAAACGCGGCGCAGAACCAGCTCACGGGCTCGATCCCGTCTCTGGCGGGAAAGACCGCGCTACAGAGATTCTACGTGAACGACAACCAGCTGACAGGCGCGATCCCCCCTCTGACCGGACTGTCGACGCTGCAGGAGTTCGACGTCGAGAACAACCGGTTGACGGGATCGATCCCGTCGCTCGCCGGGTTGACCGCGCTGCAGACGTTCTACGCCGAGAACAACCAGCTCACCGGAGCCATCCCCCCTCTGACCGGACTGTCGACGCTCCGTGTGTTTGACGTCGGGAACAACCAGCTGACGGGGTCGGTGCCTTCCCTGAGCGGACTGACCGGCCTGCAGTCTTTCTACGTGTATGTGAACCAGCTGACGGGACCCATGGCCTTACCGCCGAGCCCCTCCGCCCTCGTGCCGGGAGAGTCGAACCTGTGCGGCAACCAGCTCGAGTCGACCGGCAACACCGCAGCGGATCAGGCGTGGGACGTGGCGTCGGGGATGGTGCCGGCGTTTGGAAAGCCGGGCTGGCTGGCCTGCCAGGGTCTCGTGTTCGGGGATCAGGCGGTCGGCACGACCAGCGCGCCGCAGACGATCACCCTCACGGCGACGGCGGATACCGGCACGTTCACCATCACGAGCATCACGACCTCCGGCGACTTCGCGCAGACCAACGACTGCACGGCACCGCTCACGCCGGGGACGAGCTGCACCATCAGCGTCACGTTCACTCCCACAGCGGCGGGTCTGCGCACGGGAAGTCTGGGCCTGACCGCCACACTCGGCGCGGGGGGCACACTGAGCGGGACGGCCTCGCTGCAAGGGGTCGGCGTCGCGCCGGACACGGCGATCCCCAGCCTGTCGGTGGGCGGGATCCTCTTGCTCGGGCTGCTGGTCGCCCTGCTCGGGATGGCCCTCGCCCACGCTCGGCTCGGGGCGACCTGAACTCGACAAGACCGCCAGGGCTCCCTTCCTCGACGTTGCGTTACCAGCGCCCGGCTCCGCCAGGCGATCCACCGGCGTGATCCGCTGCTGGCAAAGTGAGGAAGCGTCCCGCTCGCGACGGCTCGTCCCCCCAGCGGAGAGGATGAGTCAGATGCGTACCTGGCACCGCTCCCCCTTATGGTGAGATGGTGATACCTGGTACCGATCCTCTCCAGCGAGCTTGATTATAGGGCTGAGGGATAGGAGATTCCTTCTTGCCGAGGTTGAGTAGAGGACTGCTCAGAACTGATTCGCGCCTCCGCTTCGCGGTCTCGGGGATGAACGAAGTGGGTGCGGCCCCTCGGCTCAGATCGCGATGACCACCTTGCCGATGAAGTCGCCGGAGGCGGCGTGGCCGAAGGCGTCCTTGGCCTGGTCGAAGGCGAAGACCTTGTCGATCACCGGCTTGATGCCGTTGGCGTTGATGGCGGCGTTCATCTGTTCGAAAAGGTCGCGGCCGCCGACGAAGATGCCGTGCAGGTTGCCGCCCTTCATCATCAGGCTATGGGGGTTGGACACGCCCTGGGTGAGCACCCCGATCAGGCCGACTTTGCCGTCGCGGGCCAGGGCGTTGTAGGAGCGCTGCAGGGTGCCGGCGCCGCCGACCTCCACCACGCAGTCGGCGCCGTGGCCTGAGGTGACCCTCATCACCTCCTGATCCCAGTCCTCGTGAGTCTTGTAGTTGATTACGTCCGAGGCCCCGAGTGCCTGCAGCCGCTGCGCCTTGCTGTCGCGCGAGGTGGTGGCGACCACCCGGCAACCGGCGGCCTTGCTGAACTGCAGGCCCCAGATGGAGACCCCGCCTGTGCCCAGCACCAGCACGATGTCGCCGGGCTTGACCGGTTTGCCCACGCCGAACAGGCAGTTCCAGGCGGTGACCCCGGCGCAGGGCAGGCAGGCGCCCTCCTCGTAGGAATAGCCTTCGGGCAGCTTGATGGCACCGACCTCCCACATCAGCACCTTCTCGGCGAGCATGCCGTCAAGCGGCAGGCCCATGGACATGTTCGGACCGTTAGCCGGGCCGTTGGGATCGGGCTGGGAGAAGGTCCCGGCCACCTTGTCGCCGACCTTCAGGCCGACCACGCCCTCGCCGACCTCGATCACCTCGCCGGCGCCGTCCGACAGGGGGATGGTGTCCTTCTCGACCTTCTGAAAGTAGTTGCCGGTGACGGCGGCCTGGTCGCGGTAATTGATCGAGGCGGCGCGCACGCCGACCACCACCTGGCCGGGGCCGGCCTTGGGATTGGGCCGCTCGACCTGCTTCAAGTCGTCGACCGACTTGCACCCGGGGGGCATGACGTAGGCTTTCATTGGCGGCGTCCTTCCTGGAGATGGCGCTTTGGGCGCGTGGATAGGAAATTGCTCTTCACTGGGTCGGAAGATAGAGCAGGTCAGAAAGGGCGTCAACGACACCCGAGACAACCTCAGTGGCGCGTTGAGCGACCGATGATAGCGAAACAGCGTTGAGGCGGGAGCAGGCAGCGGCTCGGCTGTGAGACCGGCGGCCGGCGCACAGAGTCAGGCCGCAGTCCCCTGTCGGCGAGTCGAACCTCGAGCGCTGCGGCCCTCGGCGCCAGTGGCCAAAATGGGTGTCAGGTACCCCATTCAATCGATTCTCGGGTAGCCTCCCTCATTGTGAACGTGGATCCGAGGTAGGGCGAAACCCGAGGGTTTTCGTCGCCGACGGGACGTATCATTTGTACTGCCAAGTCGGGCGTGGGCGGCGGCCGTTTGTTTCACCACGAACCAACAACAGACGCAACGGGATACCTATGATGGTCAACGGGGAGATCGGGGAAGAGTCATCCCGCGGCGGGCGAGGCCTTCTTTCAGGAGCTTGATCTACCATGAGCTTGGCCGGGCGGGGCGGGACGAGCCGGCGGATGGCCGACCATGAATACGCCGACCAACAGGACGATCTTGCCCGCCGCCTCGCAGTTGGCTTCCGCAGATGACGGGCCCGATTTACAGATCACCTAAATGCGTACCTGGCACCTTTTCCAGCGCGGATTGCCGCGGCCGTTCATGGCTGGCTTCGGCAAGATGCCACCACGCGAATGAAGAGAGTGGACGGACGATCATCCTGTCGGACTGACATAAAGGGTGGTACAACAATTGGGGCAGGTCAGGACATAGGTTCGGATCCGACCCCGGACGGCCGAGGATGAGCAGGCCCAAAAGAACGCCCCCGCGTCAGCTCGCGCTCGATTTCTCGACGAGCGCCGCTACTGCTGCAACCACGACCGCTACAGACACCCGAGGGTCAGTAGCGGGGACGGAACGCATCAACCGCAAGAGCCTCATCTACAAGAGCGGTCTCGGTTTCTTCTGCATCAACCACGTTCAGGGATGCAGCCACGGCTGCCGCTACCCCTGCTACGCCTTCATGATGGCCAAGCACTACGGCCGCGCCAGCGACTATTCCGACTGGCGCCGCCCGCGTCTGGTGGGCAACGCGCTGACCTTGCTCGAACGCGAGTTGAACGGAAAGTTTCGGTCCGTTCGAAACGTCCACCTGTGTTTGACGACCGACCCGTTCATGGTCGGCCATCCGGAGGTCGGCGCTCTGTCGCTCGAGATCGTCGAGCTCCTCAACCAGCACAGCGTCACGTGTTCGCTATTGACCAAAGGCATACTGCCCATCGCACTCGCCGATCGCAGCCGTTTCGGGGCCGAAAACGCGCACGGGATCAGCCTGGTATCGCTCGACGAAGACTTTCGCCGCCGGTGGGAGCCGGGCGCGGCACCGTATGCCGAGCGCATCGCAGCCCTGCACCGGCTGCACCAAGCCGGGTGCCACACCCAAGTCCACATCGAACCCTACCCAACGCCCAACCTCATCGAGCAGGATCTCTCCCCCCTCCTCGAAGCCGTGTCGTTCGTCGATCACCTCTTCTGGGGCGGCTGGAACTACAACGCGCGCGCGACCGCGAACCCGTCCGCCGACGCCTTCTATCGCGCCCAGGCACAGATCGTGCGGCGCTTCTGCCGCCAGCACAGGATCGATTGCGAGATCGGGTCCACCGGCTAGCCTCGATCATTCGTGGGGGTTCATCGCGAGAACGTATCGGTACCATCGGCACCAGGTATCACCATCTCACCTTGTAGAGGCTAGGCGGCTGACCTCCAACCCGGCAGGACGCGGCTCGAGCAAGGGCTGCTGCTTGTGGAACGAGGGATCCTCCCGCCTGCGGTGACTGGCCCGCGCAAGGGCACGACCGGCATCGCGGTCATTTGCGTGGCTCCCACCACCGCGCCGTGGCTGCATCCTTGCGCCGGCCCGAGAGCTCGCCCGGCCTTCCCTCGCAGACGTTGCACGCCTGGACAAGGTGCTCGTCCGCTCCCAAGCGCGCCCGCCGCGCCTGTGTGCTGGCGCCCAGAGCCTCGAAGCGTGGTCTCCCCCCGACGAGCGTGACCGTCTCCTCAATAAGGTGAGATGGTGATACCTGGTACCGATGTGGTACCGATGTGGTACCGATGCGCCCCCGGCAACGCTACCCCGCGGGCGCCGTCATGAGTTCCGGCGCAGGAGCGGGCGAGCACACCGGCGAGACCGAGATTCGCTTCCGCATCGCCCGTCGCCGCCTCTTCGACGCCGCGCCGGTCTACGATAGACTTTGCAATTAAGGGGGCGTCCCCAGGTAACATCTCTCAGGTTGGAGGAGGTGCGGTGAGATCGGGGCGGCCGTGCTCTGTCGGACTCGTGCTGGCGCTGGTGCTCGTCGCGTCCGCGCTCGCACTTCCCGCGTGGGGCCAGGTCCGCGACCTCCAGTGCAGCCGGGTCGTCGACAAGGAGGCGCCCAAGATCGATGGCGACCTTTCCGATCCCGCATGGCAGCGGGCCACCTGGTACGGCGACTTCCTGCAGAGCGTCCCGGACTACGGAAAGCCGGCCACCGAGCAGACCCGCGTCGCCTTCCTCTACGACGCCCACAACCTCTACGTCGCCGTGCGCTGCGGCGACGACGCCCCGTCCCTGATCCGCGCCAACAAGCTGCGCTACCGCGACGAGCCGACCACCGACGACCACGTCGAGGTGGTGTTCGACACCTACCGGGATCAGATCCGCGGCGCCGTCTTCGTCGTCAACCCCCTCGGCTCGAAGGAGGAGGGGCTCGTCAACGGGTACGAGAACTACACCTGGAGCTGGGACGAGGTGTGGGACACCAGGGCGAGGATCACGGCCACGGGGTGGCAGGCCGAGCTCCGCATCCCCTTCCGGGTGCTGCGCTACGGCAGCGCGCCCGAGCAGGTGTGGAGCGTCAACGTCGAGCGCGTGGTACGGCGAAAGCAGGAGGCGAGCTACCTGGTGCCTCCCCGCCCGCCGTTCGACATCTCGAGCCTCGACTACGCCGCCACCTTGAGCGGCCTGGAGATCACCACCCACCAGCGCAACCTCCAGCTCATCCCCTACGTGCTCGGCGGCTGGGTGCGCGAGACCGATCCCGAGGAGGGCGCGCAGCGTTCACGGACCCTCGATCAGCTGGGTTTCGACGTCAAGTACTCGCTCACCCCGGGCCTCACCCTCGACGCCACCACCAATACCGACTTCGCCCAGGTTGAGGCGGACGAGGAACAGGTCAACCTCACCCGCTTCTCGCTCTTCTACCCCGAGAAGCGCGGGTTCTTCCTCGAGAACGCCGAGCTGTTCTCCTTCGGCCACTTCGGCGGCGACCCCGAGCACCCCGAGGTCAGCGCCTTCTTCAGTCGCCGCATCGGCCTGCACGAGGGCGAGACCGTGCCGATCGACGCCGGCGTCCGCCTTACCGGCAAGGTGGGCCGTCAGGACGTCGGCGTCCTTTCCGTGCGCACCGCCTCCCTGCCGGGACTCGGCCTCCCCTCCGCTTGGTACAACGTCGCCCGGGTTCGGCGGGACCTCGGCGACCGCTCGTACGTCGGGGCCATCCGTACCGACTCGCGGCGCGGCGACTTCCGCTCCACCACTCTCGGCTTCGACAGCAACTGGTTCCTCACCCGCGAGCTGTCGCTCCAGGGCGATTGGCTCCGGGTGGACGACAGCGGGCGGGATAAGGCCGGGACCGCGTACAACCTGTCCCTCGACCTGACATCGGATCCGTACGGCTTCCTCTTCGGCGCGAGCCGGATCGACCAGGGTCTCAACCCCGACCTCGGGTTTGTCGGGCGGGACGGCTACAGCAAGAAGGAGGCGCTGCTCCGGCGTTCGATCAGGCCCGAGCGCTGGGGCATCCGCCGAGTCAGCTTCCGCTCCAACAACTTCTGGTACGACTCGCTTCCCCACGGGGTCCGCGAGAGCAGTTCCAACGCCCTCGAGTGCGAGCTCGAACTCG